>JALOLT010000164.1 GCA_025455775.1 Fimbriimonadaceae bacterium | reverse complement strand
CAGGCGTACGTGGATCAGAGCGTTGCTGGCAGAAAGGCGGTCGCGGACGAACTGCGGCACCTCAGTGAAAAGCACCCAGAAGACGAGAAGGTGCGGGAGTGGTTCGCCATGGCTCTCTTCAACCAGGGGGCCACAGATCAGAGCCTGGCTGGCAAGAAGGCAGTCGCAGACGAACTGCGGGAACTGAGCAGCAAGAACCCCAAAGAAAAGGCGCTCAAGTTGTGGCTCGCTTGGTCACTCGTCCTCTGGGGCGAGCTTGACGCTCGCGTCATGAACGAGCCCTACCGGAGCCTCGCCAGCGACCTCATCACCCTCGGCTGGGAAAATCCAGAGATGAGAGGGGCAGCAGCATGCCTTTGCGATGTCCTCTCCCAGCGTGGAGCCAAGCGGTGGGAGGACACCCTGAGGCTCGGGGTGCCTGCCCTTAAGACTGAAGAGCGTCTCCCTCAGCTCGTCCGGCGAGCCGTCCGCCGCGCCATTCGCCACGTGAAAGACAAGGCCCTCATCGAAGAAGTCTTCGTCAAGGAGCTCAAGGCTGAACTCGCAACCTTCCTCGCCAGCGATGAAAACGCCAAGCTCTTCGGCTCAGACAGAGCCCAGCAGCAGATCTTTGAGCAAGCGGTCGTGACGCTGGAGGGGCTTGGGGCCCCAGAGGTCGCCTGGTCTCTGCTCCAGAAGTACCGGGGAGTCAGTGCCTACAAGCTCGAGTTCCAATCTCTCGCCCAGCAACAAGGAGGCAATGCCGACCAAGTCATCGCGCGGCTCACCAAACAAAGAAGCCAACTTGAGTCCCAGACCCTTGTGCTGGAATATCTGGTGAGTGAAGAGAAGACGGTCGTCTTCGCCTCCTCAAGAGACGGCTTCACCACGGTGGATTGCACCCACCAAGTCGGAGACACTTTCCTCCCTGTCGGAACGAAACCTCGCCGAAAGAAGGGAGAAAGAACCCTCGAACGGGAAGGGTGGATGAGACTCCTTGACCCCTACGTCCCCACTGACTACCCAGGGCTCGGAGCGACCCTCATCCCAGAAGATCTTCACGAGGTCATCAAAAGCCACGACCACGTTGTCATTTGCGCGACCGGCGACCTCCACTCCTTCCCCTTCACCCTGCTTCCCCAACTCGCCGACAAGAAGGTCTCCCGCGCAAGTAGCCTCTCGGAGTACCTCCGCTCGGTCGAGAAGGAACAGACGGCCAAAGGGGAGAGAACCTACACCGAACCAGTCATGGCCTGGCACCCAGGGAACGAAAACCTCGCAACTCTCGGGCCTGGGGGCCAAGGCCAGGGAACGATCCCTGCCAAAGCCGCCACCACTTTTGCCGAGCGTTTCGGCGGGGATCCCCACCTCGCCTTCGACACCCCCGAGACCTTCAAAGAGAAGTTCAACCTCGGTGCTTCGCTCTTCGTGCTGGAATGTCACCACCTCCCGAGTGGCCCCCATGGAGAGGCCTACTTCCATCTCTCCGGGGCGAACCTCCCGACATCCCAGATCCCGGTCCAGCCAGGCAGGAGTCCCCACATCGGCATCTTAGGGCAGGATGCCCTGTCTCGGTGGTGACCCTGAAGGAAGTGGGTTTGGTGGAGACCGACGTCTTCATCTTGCCCTACCTCTTCCGCCACCTGGCAGAGGGGCACTCGGTGCTGGACGCGGTTCGAGCTCTGCATTCTGCCGCTCAGCCTGCAGGAGAGCTCTGGCACGAAGTCGAGACCTTTGTGAACGGCCTAAGCGACGAGCAACGCAAAGAAGTTCTCGGTCGTGACACCCAGCAGCTCCAAGAATCCCTCGCCCTGACCGTCCACTTCTTTTCCGTTTTTGGCGCAGCAAATGCCACTTTGCCGAACTAGAAGGCGTAGAGGAGGGAGATGATTGGGGAGAGGTTTGACTCGGAGTTCCGAAAGCATAGAGTTGCTCTTCTGTGCTTTGCTAAACACTTAGCCAGGTCGGGGAATCTACAAGAAGCGGAGGACTTGCTTCAAGAGGCTTTAATGCGCATGTGGGGAGCTGTTGAACGGGGCCATCAAATCCTCAGTTTCCGGAGCCTCTGCCAAAAGTGCATCACGCAAGTCGCCTCAGATCGGTACCAGAGGAAGGAATACATGCAGAGTCGATTGTCCCTCGAGACCTCGAATCTGTCGGAGATTGTGGATCCTGGCGATGAGCCTTCTCAGATCGTCGAGTTACGCCATCGCCTTTCTCGCCTGCGTAAGTCCTATCTGAAGATTCCCTCGGATCTACACCGGGCTCTGCTGGCTGATATTTTTTGGGACATTGTCGGCGATCTGCGCCCTCGGGGTGTTGAGACGACGACCTACTGTATCGTCGACATGGGTCAGATTCCTGAGATAATGTTCATGAGTTCGGTGGATTTCCGCGTGGATGTGCAGCCCGATCTTGAGTCTAGATGGTACGGTGGGGAGCCTGTTTCCGTGGGGCAAGCTTGTCGGGTTTGGTCGACAGTTCATCGTGAAATGTTCCCGGACGATGACTAGGGTGGTCGTCATTGTCTGCGACGGGGGCTTTGTCGGCTCTTGGGACTTCTCTTTCGGGGTGAGTATCTAAGCTTTTCCTGGTAGGCGCGGTGGTTCCTGTTTGCCGGAGCGCCGGGTTCACGGCTGAATGGTGCCACAATCCCTAAAAGGCCCGTGAGCCTATCCCCGTTACAGATAGGGTTACAATTTTGTGTCCAATCGATTAGGTACTCGAACTCTCACTCGCTTGTGAGACGTGGACCCGGCTTAGGGTTTTTCGCGGAACGTTGCGTTGCTCAGCGCCGAGTCTGTGCGCTCGCCTGGCGAACCCTCTCCACGCTCCAAACTACGCTTCCCTCGCCACGAACACCTTCGATGTTCAATTCGCCCTCGTAACGCGACGAAGCGGATACAAGAATCCCGTCTCCATCGAACACTGCCTTCACGGACTCAGACTCTACGTCCCTCCGAGTGGAAGCAATCGTTACTTCAAATCTCTTTTCTCCAGAAACGGTCGTCAAGCGAATACTCATTTGGTACCCGTCCTGCCCCCACGATGAAAGTCCCGGCGAGTAACGTCCCAAAGCTGTTGCCAGTGGAAAGACATCCTCAGCACTCTGAATTCGTGCCGGCGTGACTGATCCATCAAGCTCATATCCAACGGTTCCTGGGGTATTCCTCCTCGGTGCCTTTCTTGAGCTGTGTAGTGAGAATCCGCCAGCGAGATCCGAGCCAAGCGAGTTCTGAACCGAACGAATTCCTGCAACCCACCGGATTGAATCAGGTTCTGCCTTACTAGTATCTGACCAGTAAAGTAGTCTCACTTGATTGTCCCGCTTTTCCCTGAATTGAATGCGAGCTACTTTCACGTCTCGCAAAGTTTTCTTTTGCCCTCCGAACGATGTCATCGAGGCAGAGGCGGTGTACCGAAACTCGAAACTGCGGCCCACCAGATCAATCCAGTTCTTGGGTACGAGTATATTTCCAGCCTTCACTTCTCGGTCAAGTTTCGCCTTTGCCTCCCGCTGCTTTTCAAGTCGTTCAGCCTCTTGTCGCCTACCTTCTGCCAGTCTCTTCTCTTGCTCAGCTTGAGCTTGCTGAGCTTGGCTGCGCCGTTCTTTCTCCCGTCCAATGGCAGCCAATAGAGGCGGGGATTCCCACTGAGTCAAGATGGATTCCAGTACCTTCAACTCCTCCTCCGACTTTGCAGCCTCATTCTTCACAAGAGTAAAGAGTTCATTTCTCGACGGGTACCAGCTAACGAACGAGTTTTCAAACGTGCTGATTAGTTGCTCTACAAACTGTCGCTCAAATGATGATGATTCTGTTTGCCCAAAAGTTGGAAAGGCGGAAGCTGGTAACCGAGTCAGTGCAAGGTCTGTTATTACATCTAAAAAAAGTGTGTCCGATGCCTGCATAAGCAGGGCATCAGCCCGCGAAGCAGTGCCAGCAGAACGCATGAGGGGCTGCGCTGATGAAATGGAATTTGCCATGGACTGGACTCTGCTGAGAGCAGTTGCCTCAGGAGTCTTCCGACGATAGAATGGCGAACCCGCTGGCGGTTGCGATCCTCGGATTCCACCAGACGTTGTGTTAATCTCCAGTGCCATGTATAGGTTGGCAATGATGGAATCGAAAAGGGATCTCCTCTCTGGAACAGGAATATAAGGCTTCGCAAGAGCGCCTCCTGGTCTTGTGAGTTCGGCGAAGGTTCGATCTCGCCGTACTGAAAGATCGTTTGATCCAGCACCTGGCTGACCAGCGAACGCAGAGACAAACACTAGCGCTGAGAAGAAACTGCTCACCATGTTACTATCTTACACCTTGGAAATAAAAAGTTGCTTTCGCAGGCTCGGATTGCCGTTGGATTTCCCATTGGAAAGACCGCGTGCCTGACACTATTGCGCTGGTTTCAGGTGATGGCCAGTTCATCCCCACGGGTGTGGGGCGTGCGTAGACAGGAGAGAGAACGAAACGGCGGTGAGCGGTTCATCCCCACGGGTGTGGGGCGTGCGCGTTTGTCCCAGGTGTAATTTTCGCGGCAACCGGTTCATCCCCACGGGTGTGGGGCGTGCGATAAAGGCTGACTTCGGCGCCCATCACTAGGCGGTTCATCCCTACGGGTGTGGGGCGTGCTCCCCAGCCCTGAGCGGACGCGTTCGATAGGCCGGTTCATCCCCACGGGTGTGGGGCGTGCCAGAAGGCAAGAGCGCGATCTAGTAACCCTGTCGGTTCATCCCCACGGGTGTGGGGCGTGCGACCTGATGCCGGGGCGAGCGGTGTACACCTACGGTTCATCCCCACGGGTGTGGGGCCTGCTCAGCTTTCCGAATGCCCTTTAACACGTGATACGGTTCATCCCCACGGGTGTGGGGCGTGCATGTCGTGATCGCCTGCATAATCCATTGCATTCGGTTCATCCCCACGGGTGTGGGGCGTGCATCCGATATTTGATTCTCGGGACGGCGATCGTCGGTTCATCCCCACGGGTGTGGGGCGT
>JALOLT010000092.1 GCA_025455775.1 Fimbriimonadaceae bacterium | reverse complement strand
CCAGACGTGATCCTGGTGGGAGAATCGCGCGACCCAGAGACAGCTAAGACCTCGATCGAGGCGGCTTTGACCGGACACTTGGTTCTCACGTCACTCCACGCAAACGACTCTGCTTCCGCGATCACTCGCTTGATTGATATGGGGGTCGAACCCTTCCTGGTCGGGGCCTCGGTCACCTGCTCCGTGGCTCAGAGGCTTGTTCGCACGAATTGCCAAACCTGCATAGAGGCTTATCATCCTGACGAAGAGATGCTCCTGAGGCTCGGGATGCCCACATGTCACGAGTACAAGAAGGGCAAAGGGTGCGACAAGTGTGGAGGCACTGGCTACAGAGGTCGCGCGGGAGTCTATGAAGTTCTGCCTGTCAATAGCCACATCCGTCGCATGATTTTGGCAAATACCCCAGCAACAGAAATCAGGGCTTCTGCTGTGAGCAGCGGGATGAAGTCGATGTACATGGATGCTTGTTCTAAAGCAATGGCAGGTTTGACAACGCTCGAGGAAGTGGCACGGGTGATCGCTGCCGAGGAAGAATGATGAGCGCCTACAAGTACAAAGCTTATGACCCAGAAGGCAAGCCAGTGACAGGCGAAGTCGTGGCTGCTACCGTTCAAGAGGCGGAGGCGAAGCTCGCCTCCCAAAGGCTCTCGCCGGTTTATCTGGTACAGGGGGGGAAAAGCGACGCAAAGTCCGCGGCTTCCGGTTCTGGCGAATCCAAGCTGAGCGCAATCCGACTTGGTAAGAAGAAGACCTCCGTTGACGATATTTGCGATTTGCTTAGGTCTTTGTCCATCATGGCTCGGTCGGGAGTTCCCCTCGTAGACTCACTCGAAACCCTGCTGGTGAATGCAAGTCATGAGGGAATCCGGGAAGTTGTCGAAAGCATGAAGGCAGACGTTTTGGGGGGAAAGAGCCTGGCGATAGCCATGGGTGCCCACCCTCTCGCGTTCCCCGATATCGTTTGCGAGATGGTTGGGGTCTCAGATGAAGGAGGGCGCCTCGCCGACGCCCTCGAAGCTGCCATGGACTACCTTGAGCAGAAGAGCGCAGTCAAGAAGACGGTCACCAGTGCCTTGGTCTACCCAGTCATGCTCCTCGGGATCTGTGGACTTACTTTCCTGGGATTCCTCGTCTTCATCATGCCAACCTTCGCCCAAACCTTTGAAGGTATGAATGTCAAGCTCCCTGCGATCACCCAAATGCTTCTGGGATTTGGTCAGTTTTTGCAGAAGAACCTCTTAATCGTTGGAATTGGTGGAATCGTTCTGGGAGGAGCAACACCGGCCATCCTGAAACTGCCCAAGGTGAGAGCAGTGGTGACCATGATCACCTATCGAACACCCTTAGTTGGCCCCTTGGTAAAGAGCATGGCTCTGGCTCGGAGTACTTCCACTCTTGCTTCCCTGACATCAACCAACATCCCGATCATCAGGGCCATTGAATACGCGGGAAAAGTTGCCTACTATCCTCCCCTTGTAGAAGCCTTTGATGGCGTTCGGCTTAAGGTCGAGAATGGCGGCACTCTCGCAGAGTCGATGCAAACCTCTGACACTTTTCCGCCGATGGCAGTTCAGCTCGTCTCGGTGGGTGAGAGATCAGGCCGGCTGAGCGACATGTTGCACACTGCTTCGCGACAGATTCAATCCCAAGCCGAGCGAAGGCTGAAAGCGGTTCTGGTTGTCTTGGAGCCTCTCTTGATTCTGGCCATGGGAGCGATCATCGGCACCCTCACATTGTCGATTCTCTTGCCTTTGTTCAGCCTGAACCAATCTATTCGCTAGGGAGCCGTTACCATGAGACAAGCAGGATTTAGCCAAATCGAGGTTCTGACAGCAGTCGGCATAATGGCGCTTTTATCTGCCATCGCTGTTCCGAGCGTGCGTCAGAGCTGGGAAAGGCAGAGGGCAGCTGTGATGAAGGAGAGATTGGCAGCTGTGAGGGCGGCTGTACAAACCTACTATCGGGATACGGGATGCTTCCCGACTGCCCTGGAGGATCTTGCAAATCCAGGAGCTCTCCCCTATTGCTTTCGTCTTGAGAGCGGTACCGTGAACTACGGGGCCACTCCTCGCAGATCGAACGGACCGTACGTTTACGAACCGATCTTGGCACCCTACGGCAACCAAGGCAATCTCGTGGATTGGAACTGGATCTACGACACAGAAAGCACTTCTGCCTCTGGCTTCGGGAAGATCTCCGCGCCTGCGACAGGGAACGATCCCGATGGGGTGAGCTATGCAAGTTATTAAAGGTTACACCCTGGTTCAGACGCTTTCGGCAGCGGCTATTGTGGGAATGATTTCCTCGATTGCGATGGTCAATATCGGCACCCAAGGACGACTCGCAAGGGAGAGAGCTCTTGTCTCAGAATTGTCCACGATCCGAAGTGCTCTGCAAGCCTTCCGATCTGATACTGGGCTATACCCGAACGCAGTGGCAGATCTGGCGAGTACTACTGCCCCCAGCAAAGGGCGAGATAATGCTGGCACCGAAGTAACCTTGAGCGCCGATCTCTGGCGAGGCCCGTATCTGAAGAGAGTTCCGCTTGATCCGATCACTGGCGCGAGCTTTAGCTACGGGAATTCGGCTTCGTTCAAGGTTTTTGGACTCGAATACAATGTGCGCTCGTCGAGCTCTTTGGCAAGCACGGGAGGGCCAGCTTATAACACCTTTTGAGTCAGTTCGCAGAAAGGGGTTTTCTCTCACAGAGATGCTCGTTGCCCTCAGTATTGTAGGGATCTTGCTGGCCCTCGCCACTCCGGCCTGGCTCCAGCGGACAAGACTCGAACGAGAAAACGCCCTTCGGCGCGATCTTGAGGCGATTCGGTCGGCTGTTCGCCAATACCGGGCAGACTGCGGAGTCTGGCCTTCGACCTTGGCCAAGCTCACCGATGCAGGGGGCCCCTGCAGTGGCTACGACGATGCAGGGGTGAGTGCCAAAAATGGGTCAGGCAACTTTCGCGGGCCCTATCTTCCCGCCGTTCCGAAAGATGCCGTGAGTGGCGCGGCTTTTCAATATTTTCCGATCGGCCCGCCTGGCAGGGGCGAGGTCTTATCCTCTGCTTCTGGATCCGATGCGGACGGTGTAGCTTTTTCCAACTATTGACTAAACCGCTATAGACACGAAGACAAGTGGTCTACTTTTATCCAACCGCAATGGACTTTCCATCTACATTCACGGAGATTATCATATAGACTGTCAAGCTGACGAGCGGATCATCACCCTCTTCTTTGTCGAGAATCTCTTGGAACGAGATTGCTTTCTTTTCTGCTTCGCTAAATTCGCTCAGTTGTCTTTTTCTTTGACTGATAGAATCATTCAAAAGTAGCTTCTGAGCCTCAGTCAGGTTTGGAATGCCAGCTCACACTAGCTGCGTCTCGTTTTCTGAAGCTCTTCGTGAAGAAAACCAATTTACAAAAAAACGTCGAGCAATCCGTCCTGCAGACCGTGGTATCCACAGCGACGAAACATCTCCCGCAAAACACGAGAAAACCCCTTCAACGCCAAGGGAAATCTACCGATGATCTAGGTTGGATTGCGATGTCAATGAGCGCGGAACTGACCCAATTAGAAGCACTATTTTCCCAGGCTGATGCCCTCCCCCAGGCCCCGAAGTCGCCCTTGCGGCTTTCGAACATCCTCGAGGCACCAGATTCGAATCAGAAGGATATTGAGTCGATCATTCTTTCTGACCCTGGCTTGACGGCTGGAATCCTTCGCGCTGCCTCATCGTCACTTTTTGGCCGCAGCAAGCCAGTCACGAGTGTTCGCGAGGCAGTGATGGTGCTCGGTTTTCGCACTTTGCGATCCCTGGCGATCGCCCTCTGGACACAAGCTCTCTTCTGCGAAGCCCACCACAAGACCAAGCTCGATCGCGACCAATTCGCCAAGAACGGGAGCTTTGTCGGCCTCCTCGCCAGTGGAATCTACTCCACCAGTCGCGTGAAGAGCCCCAAGTGGTCGGCCGAAGAGGTTTATGCTGCTGGCGTCTTGCACAACATGGGCGTGGGGCTTCTTTCACTCCTTGCCCCATCAGATTTTGATCGACTCTACAGCCACGCAGTCGAGCACACGGTCACGATCCAGCAAGCCTTTGTGATGGTCTACGGGAAGGATTTGAACGAGCTCACTGGCATGGCTGCTCAAAAGATGGGTCTGCCAGAGCTCTTCCTTGAGGTTTTCCAGTGGATCGACCATCCCACCGGCGCTCCGCTCGACCTCCAAGTTCCGATCAGCCACTTGGCCTTTGCTCATGGAACGGCTGAGTCCCTTCAGTTTGGGGTGACAAAGAAGGCTGTTCCTTTTAACCCTTGCGAGCAGATGACTGACATTGTTGCAATCAGCGAACCGGAGCTGGATCAGCAAGTCGCCTTCGCCCGCAAACAACTCATCCGCGCCGGAATTCGCACTGGCTAGGAACTCTCACCATTCAGACACAGGACAAGGACATATGAACGGCTATCAAAGACTCGGGGACTGGCTGGTGCAGAAGGGGCACCTGACCGAAACCCAGCGCGACCGTGCAATCGCAACTCAAAAGGAAAGCGGCGCAAGATTTGGCGAGGTGCTTTTGGCCCTCGGCTTTGTCAGCGAAAAGGAGATCTGCCTGTGCCTTTCCGAGCAGTATGATCTCCCGATCTGCAACCTGACAGAAGCGAGAGTCTCGCCGGAAGCTTTAACCCTCGTCACACCCACTTTTGCCCTCTCCTCACTGCTCTTACCCCTTTCGATTAATGAAACGGAATTTCACTGCGTCATTGCTGACCCCTTGGCAATTGGCGTGACAGATGAACTCACCAAAGCCCTTCACCGGAGACTTGTCCTGAGCCTCGCTGGTTCCCGCGAGCTATACGAGAAGATCGCTCTGAGCTATGGACTCGCTGAAGCCAGGATCCACGCTCCTGCCCGTCAGGAGTCAGAGCGAGAGTCCACCGCCCCGCTCCCTCCCTCTTCTCCGCTGAACCGCATGGCGACCAAAAAAGCAAGGGGACTCGAACAGGAAGATCGAAGGTATTTGCTGGCTGCCCTCTCCGCTGTTGCCGAATCAAGCTGGGAAGCAAAGGCGGACACGCTATGAAGTCAATCGCGATCACAAGTGGCAAAGGTGGAGTCGGCAAAAGCTTTTTGACGACCAATCTCGGCTGGATTCTTGCTGCCTCAGGACGGAAGACGATTGTTTTTGATGCTGACCTTCAACTCGCAAACCTCGACATCTTGTTCGGAGCGAGTCCGGTTCACAGTCTGCAGCATGTGGTAGCGGGACAAGTGAGTCTGCGTGACGCACTCCACCCAATCGCTCCCGACTTGCATCTGATTTCGGGGGGCAGTGCTCTGCCGAGTCTGATGTCCGCTGGTCCGAAGCGAATGGCGACCTTTTTTGACCAAATGGAGGAGCTCGGGTCGGATCACGACTTCATTCTCTTTGATACGGGAGCGGGACTTGACAGTCGGGTGCTCGCTTTCTTGAAATTCTCCCGGGAAATTCTTGTCGTGACAACTCCCGATCCCTCGGCCGTCTCCGACGCTTACGCGATTGTGAAAGTGATCTTTAACCGTAAGCCAGATGCAGTGGTGAGTCTGATCGTGAACGAAGTCAGCCACGAACGGGAGGCAATCGCTGTTGCGAGGACTTTGCAGGACACGGTTGTGACCTTCTTGGGAAAGGCAGTCGGTTTTTCTGGCTGGGTTCGCCAAGACTCTGCCGCAGCCGCGAGTGTCCGAAATCGCCGACCCTTAGCGAGTACTGATCTCGATGGAAAAGCAGTGAGCGATATTGCCGAAATCGCCAGACGAATGCAACTCAGCGAAGGGGATCTGCGCCGCCCAGCGTAAGACTTGGGTTTGAGGGCTGAGGCGGTCAGGACTAAGGCTGACAGGCTGGAGAACTAGGCCCGGAGAGCGCGGTCGAGCAGATCCATGATGACCTGCTGGTCGCTGCGATCCATCGTCGCGACGAACAGGGTGTCGTTCCCTGCCACTGTGCCTACCACCTCTGGCAGATCAAGGCCATCGATCACCATCCCAACCCTGCCTGCGCAAGCAGCCCTCGTCTTGACCACGAGCAGATTTGGGCCAGCGGGAGAAAATGACAGGAGTCCTTCGGCAACGAGTTGAGAAACTGTGATACCAGTCGGTTGCCCCGGAACCACATAACGACCACTGACCTTGGCGACGGTCAAATCGTTTAAGTCGCGCGAAATGCTGGACTGAGTTGCCAGAAATCCTCTCATCTTGAGGAGGTCAACCAGTTCGTTTTGGTTGGTTACTTCCCGGTCGCGCAAAATGGATACAATTGCGGCCAACCTTTTCTGGCGGTTCCGTTCTTCGGTTGCCATGGCTCTTATTATTGCATACATATCACAGTCTCTTGCCTTCTGGCCTGGATTCTTACCGGTCGGACATGCCCCCTTTGCCTGGTAAGGAACGTCCTGTGGGGTACTGTTTGCCTGCGATCGGAAAAGGTCGCACAATTAAATCCCATGAAAGAGACGATCCGGCAGTGGGCCATGACCAACGAGACAGGGGCAGAAGTTTTCGACACCCTTCTCAAAGCCAAGTGGTTCCTGAATGGTAAGCCACTCGCCTTGGATCCTTGGGGTAAGCGAAAGCGCCTCGCAGCTCTGGGATTGGAACACAACTGCGATACCTTTGTCGAGACAGGAACCTTTCTGGGTGGAACTCTGAAAGCCCTCGCCCCTTCCTTTAAAAAGCTCCTGAGTGTTGAGGCTTTGCCTGCTCTGCACGAAATGAACAAGCGGCGACTCAAGAAGTTTTCTCATATTCACCTTTGGTTTGGAGGATCTGAGACCCACATGCCAGCCATGGTTCAAGCCGTTGAAGGTCGGGCGCTTTTTTGGTTGGATGGTCACTATTCGCAAGGAATCACTGCGAGGACTGACTACGACTGCCCCCTGGAATTCGAATTGCGCGCCATCGCAGAAAGCGAGCGGAAAGACCATGTGATCGTGATTGACGACCTCCGCCATTTCCCAGTGGATGAACAAAAGCCGAAGGGCGAGGAGGATCCCGCCTATCCTCAGGTGAGCAAAGTCGAAGGATGGCTCAAAGAGATCAACCCCAACTACCTGATCCGAAAAGAGTTCGACAACATCATCGCTTTGCCACCTCGGAAGTAAGTCAAGGAGTCCGGCGAAGCCAGAGAATCTGGTAGGCCCGAATTGGCCCTGGGGAGCGGAGCTGCCAACCCTGGGATGTGAGTTCACTCCAAACGTAGTCCAGTTTGTTCATCTCAAGCTCGAGCTTCACTTCCTGGGGGCGGTGGTTGATCAGCAAAAGGTGCTTGGCATCGAGCAAAGCCACGCCAGAAACTGAATAGGGCTGGCTCACGGCTAAGGGAGCCCAGGTGAGTTCGTCAAGTTGACCTACGAGGGCGAAAAGGGCGTGCCACGCATCATCCTGAGTCACCTTGGCAGGGAGATCGTAGGTGACAGATCCGACTCCCGCCGAACAAATTGCAATGACGCTCGCCAGCCACCATGCCCGAGCCATTTCTGTATTCCATCTGGGATCCCTGTGGGGGGCGAAGCGAACAGGGCAGATGTGGAGCGGCTTCCCCTTGGCCCTCACCGTGGCTTGTCTGGCGAGCAAAGACTGCATCGCCAGAGACTCCATGATCGAACGGTCATCGTGGGCATGAACCTGGGCATCGATTCCGAACCCAAGTCCCTCGAAAAACTCCACCTGGAATACAGAGCGATTCAGTTCGGTGAAATTGGATGAAAAGACTAAGACGCCTCCTACTTCTGCCTCTGGGCTGCTCAGGGGGGTCACCTCAACCGGGCCAGATTTCTCAAGACCAGAAATACTCCACAAAGTCGAGTCAGCGTAGGGGTTTGGAACCTTGAAGGCGAATGTGCGGGGAGGAACGAAGTTCGCATCTGCCATCCAGCCCAACCGAGGAAAGGGGAAGGAGTCACCAGAGCCAAACCTAACTAAAACCGGAGGCACTTTATGCAGGGGTGCCTCGTCGCCATTGGTTGTGATTCGGCAGGTGTGGGTGATCGTCTGGCCTTCATTCAGCAAGTAGGGTCTCGGCCACTGCAAGGGGCGACAGTAGGTTTTGAATGAAGCGTCGCTCCAGTTACGCTGGTCCTCCATCTCGAAGGTCTCGCCTTCCAGAATCACGCCTACTGCCTCTCCTGCCTCCGTCAAGTGAGCAATCCCCTTCACGCCGGTAAAGACAGTATCTGGCTTAACTCGATCCGGAAAAGCTCCTGCCTGCACCTCATCGTAGACTGTCACAACCTCGCATTTTCTGCCAGCAAGCTCAGCCGGGTGAAGAAGGCAGAGTCCCGTTCGTTGGGTGAGAAACTCGCTATCGGGAGTGATGAACAGGTGAATCACCAGACACTGCCCCTCTTCGAGGTAGGCAACACCCCGGATGGTATAGGGGGTTGCTTCTTCGCGGCAGACTCCTTCCCAAGCGAGCCTGTGGGAGTTTACGTCGAACTCAACGTCTGTGATCTCGATCGCTGGGGTTCCCCAATTCTCATCTCGTGCAGCCCCGTAGATGGCGCGCACGACCTCTTCCTTCCCAACACACACGTTCCGAATCCATCCTGACCAAGGTTCGAACTCGAAGCTGAAAGGGCCCCAGCGGAACTCAAGAGCCTTATAGTTGTTGCCTCTTGCACTCATTGAAGATATCGGGCGGAAGTTTTCCTGAGGTTATCATCGGAACAAGTTTGCTCAAACCTGAATTTCCACTGCTGTCACTGCTCTTTGTCAAGAGACGTGGGAAGGCCAACAATCGGTCCCACGAGTGAGTTCTTTCTCTTTTGAGCGAAGTGAGGTTCTGGTCCAAGGGGGTGCCCGCCAAACCCTTGTCGCATGAGGGCAATGGCTTTCGCCCAATCACGTTGAGGGTCGCGGCTTGCAAAAAGCTGGATCACCGACTGGGTGATAATGGGTGCGGGAACCTCCATCCGAACAGCATCTGCGACGAGCCAGTTCACCTCTCCTGTATCTTCGATATAGTCCGGCACAGACTCAAAGTCCTTGTCGTAAGCTTCATGCATCAAGTCAACGAGCCAAGATCGAATCACGCTGCCGTTGCGATAGCAGCCAAGCACTTCTTTGACTGGCAGAGGGTGATCCCATCTTTCCAGAAGCTGAATTCCTTCGGCGATCGCTTGCATCATCCCAAATTCGATCCCGTTGTGAACTAGCTTCACATAATGTCCACTACCGCTTGGGCCACAAAAAACAAAGCCGCCTGGCACAGCTAAGCTTTCCAAAAGGGGCTGGATAAACTCGACAGCTGACTCGGTTCCCCCTGCCATGAAACAGGCTCCTTCTCGTGCGCCGATGAGTCCTCCGCTTGTTCCAAGGTCAATGAATTCGATCCCTCTTTTTGCGAGGGCTTTCGCTCTCGCCATCGAGTCTCCCCAGTAGCTGTTTCCGCCATCGACGATGATGTCCCTTGGCGAAAGGTGGGGAGCGAGGTGAGAGATCACCTGGTCTATTGCCTTTCCTGCATCGATGTACAAAAAGATCGCCCTACGCCCTTCTTGACTCGTGGCTAGATCTTTCAATTCAGGAACCACTTCGACCCCGGCTGCCTCAAGCTCGGAACGGTAGGGACTTTCAACCTTGTCGTAGCCCCGCACGTGCCATCCCTTTTCGGCCGCTTGCAGGCAAAGTCCGGCCCCCATCTTTCCGAGTCCCACCAGGGAGAGAGTCTTCATTGACATGAGACTGTAGTGTAACCTGTTGCCACAAAAATGAGCACGACGCCAGAAAATCCAGAAACGAAGCCAGAAGAGCCCCACAAGCCGAGCCCATTGGCAGAAGAAGCCCCGATCGTCGTTCAGGGACAGGCGGCGGGGGTCAGCTACACAGCCACGACTGGACGCTTGCCGATCAAGGCAGAGGATGGGTCGATTGATGCCCTGATGTTCTACACAGCCTACACAAAAAACGACGAGGCACCCTCGGATCGACCTGTGATGTTTAGCTTCAACGGTGGGCCAGGATCCCCGTCTCTCTGGCTGCACATGGGGGCACTCGGGCCTCATCGGGTGGTCTTGCCAGAATCAGGCGAATTCGCCCCGCCTCCCTATCGCCACGAACAGAATCCCCATACTTGGCTTAGAGAAACAGATCTTGTCTTTATTGACCCGATCGGGACTGGATTCAGTCGCGCCCAGACTCCGGAAAAGGCAGAGCAGTATTGGAGCATCGAGGGGGACATCAAGTCAGTCGGGGAGTTTATTCGGCTCTGGTTGACCCGCAATAAAAGGTGGGGATCGCCTCTCTATCTAGTTGGCGAAAGCTATGGTACTACCCGCGCAGCTGGTTTGGCAGGAGCTTTGATTGACCAAGGAATCGCCTTTAACGGCATCGTTTTGGTCTCCTCGATCATGAACTTCCAGACGGCTCGCTTCACCAGAGGGAATGATCTTCCCTATCTGCTCTTTTTGCCGACTTATACAGCAACCGCTTTCACCCACGGAAAACTGCAGGGCGATTTGGCGAAAGATTTGGTCTCGACGATTCGACAGTGTGAGGAGTGGGCCTTGGGGGACTATTCCCACCATCTAAACAAGGGAGTCGGAGCTAGCGAAGCCGAGACGGAAGCAGTGGCCCAGAGGCTTGCCGCCTTTACTGGCCTGTCGGTGGAGTACTGCAAGAGGGTCAATCTTCGCATTAACATCCACTCTTTTTGCAAAGAGCTTCTTCGCGAAGAAGGGGAAACTGTGGGTCGGCTCGATTCTCGGCTCAAGGGATCCGAGGACATTGAGCAAGGCGACGCTCAATCTCCTGACTTTGACCCAAGCATGAGTGCCATCATGCCTCCTTTTACCAGTGCCTATCTTCAATACTGCCAGCACCAAGTCAACCCTGTGACACCTCTAACCCAACCAAGCATGTTACATTATAATATTAGCACAAACGACACAGAAATACAACCAACCAATCAGGATAGCCGATAGTCGAAGATTTGGCAGAACTGTTAAAATCGCGAACTGTATATTTTGTTGACGGTTCTAAACTAACTTTCTCCAAGTATATTGGTCCTGGAGTTATGTTCTGTATTTGAGCTTCCAAGTAAACGTCATCTGACTAAAAAAAAAATATCGCAAGCTTTTTACGACAAATTGTCACACAATGAAACTCAGTTGACGTCAAAATTTTTTTACTACTTCACTAAATAAAAAACGTCGACACCATTACAACCAGGTAAATACAGCTGCTCTAGCCATCCAACTACGCCACTGTAAATCACTAAAACTTTGCAAAATGATCGCATGTATGACAATATCACAGATCCCAAGGCTGTACATACATAGCAACATCCAATGTAGCGAAAGTAAACCAGATCAGAACACCGACTTAATCTACCGTTAAAAAACAAGTGATGAAATTTTCAGTAGTACACGTTGTTGACGACGCATATTGGAAATTGAACAAATAATATATGTGAATAGACTGACCTCAGTATTATAAAACTTTGTTTTCACGTCCAAAGGTTTCAACACCTGCATATAACACACAGCATTCACTCCAGTAATCTCCACACATAACAAGGTTTCATTCATTCATTAGAATTCCCTTTAATTTTGAAATGTTTGACAGAACGCAGCAGTGAATAAGTGATTATTGATGCAAAAAGTAAAACAGTGTATGAGGAGGTAGGAAGGAGGCCTCCTCAACACTGAGGCGTCCAGTAAATGGACTTTCACGCCACTATTTGAAGATAATACTTGTAGGGCAACTACAAATAAAACAAATAGTTCAATTAGATAAAACTGCAACATTGTTTCTTTCCTTAATGTTAGTTAAACCTCACTCAACAGCTCAGTCTTTACTACTGCGATGAACACTGAAGAGTGCTCAATGATTAAACTGAGGA
>JALOLT010000091.1 GCA_025455775.1 Fimbriimonadaceae bacterium | reverse complement strand
CAGTGCCGTGTCGATCTCGGTCACGGCGGCGGACAGGGCAAAGAACTTCACCACCGATTTGCCCCCCCATATGCCGTCAAGCCGGTAGGCGTCAGGGTCGAACATCTCGCGATAGGCAAAGCGCCAGATCGTCCCCTCCCCCGTAGTCCGGCAAGCTCACGTTCAGGTCGTCACTCGCATCCAATGGCGTGTAGGCTTGCTCGAAGGCAGTGCGGGTATCGGCTGGGTTGCTGTTGAACCAAGAGCCTGGGATGACGAAGAAGCTTCCTTCTTCGGCAAAGAGTGCCGCTTCGATTCGAATGTCGTGAGGAGTCACGGCAGTTCTGGCAACGAGCAAGTTCTTTGCTGGCGTGGTTCCGACAGGATTCAGTCTGAGACGGAAGGCAGTCGGCTCTTGCATCGCCAGTTGGAAGGGGCCTTCTGGGTTCGCCGCATTCGCAATCAATCGTCGATCACTGGCGGAATAGGCAGCCCAGTCACCAGCCGGCCCAGCGTTGAACAAGGGGAGAGAGTGGGTTTCGAACTTCGGATAGGCATTGATTCCGGCATCACCCAGTCCATAAACCGGTACCTTCCCTGGCGTTCCGAAGAGGGCTTCCGCTGCGTTCGCAAACAGAGTTGTCGGAGTTGGGGCAGTGTTGAAGGTGATCGTGCGGTTAAAGAGGTAACTTGTCGAAGGCACTGCCACGCCGGAGGTCAAAGGAGCCACGTCAAGCGAGAAGAATGATGGCCCATTGTCATCTGCTGAGACGCTGAAGAGGAGATTCGTGTTCATCCTGGCGCCTGGGTTTGCCGCTCCCACTGGCTGGGTGTAGCTTTGGGCGAAGGGAACCCAGGTTGAAGGATTGAAGGGGTTCGAGCCTAACCCGTTTTGGTTCAGCAAGAACTGCACCCACAGGTTCATCTCAGGCTTCGTGCCACCCAATTCCACTGGATTCGGCGTATCGGCGAGGTTGTCAGCATTCTTGGCTTCTGGAGCCTCTCCCGGGGCTGGAGCAAAGAATTGAGTGGTGTTGAGGGTCACGTAGTCCTGCGCCATCAGCATCAGAGTCGAGCGGCTTGGCCGAGCCAGGATGATCGGTGAGGCAGCTCCTCCAATGAGGCTTGTTCCCTTGGTGATGCTGCCTTCGACATAGACTGTGCCCCGCGAGACGACTGTGAGTTGGACATCGGTTGGGATGACCCCTCTGGTTCGCACGTCGCCAGCAAATTGCAGTACGCCATTGAACTCTTGAGCCACGCGAATTCCGTTCACCGTGAAGTCGCGGAAGGCATCGTCGCTGACTCGGTTATCGAAAAGTGGAGCAAAAATCGAGTTGATGATATAGGTTCGGTTATCAGCTGCGTGGTAGCGCACCCAGTAGCGAACGGTTGAGATATTGCCTCTCGCACCGACCTGAGGATCATTCCAAGCCGTCTGTCGAGCATTGCGCCAGTTGCGCCAGAATCGGTTTGCACTGCGCGAGTCTCTCGTAATCTCAAAACCATCCGGCAAGAGGTGCAGGTAAGGTGCGACCGGGATGTAGTAGGGGCCTTGCCAGCCGCTGCTTTTGTCCCCATTGTTGGGGTTCAGCCAGTCGTTCGGCAGGCTCTTGCTCGGATCCAGGCTCACCCGAGACTCTTCAGAGGCTCGGTTGGCTCTTTCACTACTATCAACAAAGACACCTCGTCCGTAACCGAGTCGGCCGATATTCTGGCCGTTCTCGTTGATCCTGCCACTTTGGCTAGTCAGGATGTCGTAACGATTGTTGGTTGGGCTCGTACCCAGCACTGACGGGGGCTCCTTACGACTGATCGATCGGACAAATCCGTTTTGGTCGGTGGCTTGGATTCCGTCTCGGATCACGCCACTCAGAGTGCTAAAGTTAGGGTTGTTGCTGGCAAAAGCGTTCCCGGGAAGCGCGACATCGTTAGGCACCCATGTGTCGGTGTTTCGATCGTAGCTGATCGTTTGCACGCCGAGGGTCGAGCGGCTGTTCGCTGGTCGGAATTCTCCGGTTGAAGCCCACATCTCACCAAAAGTCCGGTTGAGCGCGATATTGTTTGTCCCGTGAACGAGAACGCTCGCGTTGCTCCACAGGCTTCCACCGCCAGGGACGGCATCCCACCCAGCAGAAAATCCTGGGACAGCGGCAGCGGTGAGAGCCCCATAAACGTTCTGAGCTTGGACTGCAAGACCCTCGTAGGTTGCCCCGACCGTCACGTTATCCGCCCAGAAGGGGGAAGAAGGGTCAGCCAGAGGGAAACCGATCTCTGCCGGACGGGAGACCTTAAACTTGTTCGTGATGTAGCGAGCTGATTCGATGAGACCAATCGACGCAACCGCAAGCAGTCTTCGGCTTTGGGCGACTTGTCGATCCGAGGCTTTGAGGGCTCCTACACCATTGACGACCGCGGCACCATCGGCAAAACCTGCCACTTGTACCGCTCGGCTCAGCAAGACACTCGGGTCAAGTCGTGGGGGGTTGCCAGTTCGCAGGCGACCAGGTCGGCCAACCGATTCGATGACCAGGTGGCTTCTGGTCGCACCAGGATCCCGGAAACCGCCGCTTGGGCTCGCCATGGCGCCGAAGTTTTGGGGAGCGTATCTCACTCGGACAAGGGCTCTTCCCCGGTTGTATTCGATTCGGCTGTAGGCACCAAGGTAGTCAGGGCCGCCCAGATCGACGATCGTGTAGCCAGGTCGGGCTGGATCGGGAGCGACTGGGAGTCCTGTTCCGGCGCGAAGATAGAGAGCATCAGGGTCGCGGCTAAATCCGGCACCATCAATATCGAAGGCACTCGGCTGGGGTCGCCAGTCAGCCCCCTTGGCTGAATTGAGCATTTGGTAGTGGGCTGCGTCGGCGCCAGCCTTCGCGAGGTCTCCTCCTACCGTTTGCTGAACGCTTCGCCCGGTGCTTTCGATGTTCCGGTTGATGATCGTGGCGAAGGCAACTCCCAGGATCAGCAGGACACCTAAGATGATGATCGCAATCACCAACGTTTGACCTGCCACCTGTTGGGGCACTCGTACTCTTCTTGTCGCGTTCATAGGACTCACGGTTAGCGGATAAAGTTGCGAACCTTGGATGAGCCACGCACGGTGGTCATCTGCGGGTTTGGAATTGTCGTTTGAGCGTAGTTGCGCATCGTCAGAATCACTTCGATCAGTTCGCTTGAATCGTAGCTGACGGCTACCACATCTCGCGGCTCAGTGAATTGGAAGCGATAGAGGACCTGGATGTTCCCTGGCGGCAGGGGTTCACCATACCGGGAGTTAAGTTCGATGTATCCAGCTCGGAATCGAGGCTGCATCACACTGCTCAAAAAGTCGGTGGCAGAGTAGCTCGCAGGATCATAGTTGGCAGAACCGAAGCCAAAGTCAGCCCAGTTTGGTTCTGGTCGATCCACGTAGTTGATCTTGTACTGATTCGGGCCTACAGGGATCGAGTCGACGTTTGGCACTCTCGTGTAGCGAGTTGGTTGGCCGTAGTTCGGGCCAGGATTCTGATCTGGACCCACCACGATTTCACTGCCAGGAGTGATTTGCACCCGACCAACGCCATTGGCAAAGGTCGAGAGGGGGCTGGCGGAACCAGAGTTCATTGGGATCGTACGCAGGTCGATAAACCTCTTCACCCCTTGAGGGCCTTCACGAGCCGGGGCATTGCCACCCCAGAGTCCGTCCCACTGGTGCCACAGGCGGTTGAATCGTTGGTTGATCCCAGAATAAGTGTGCCAAGCTGCCCCAACTTGGTAGGCAGGATCGGCCGGGGTATCGCTGGGGCCAGTCGCAACGCCTGGGCTGGCAGGGACGCCTGAATTACTCGGGATATTGTTTTCGAATAGCACGGGAGAGGCAGGATCGCCGAACTCGCGCACATCGAAACTCGCAATGACTTGTCCCGTTTTGGGATCTGGCACAAGGGGGATGAAAGTCGCATTCCAGGGTGCCGAGCCGACAGCAGCCCGAACCGCACGTGAGAAGGGAGCCGAAAGGCCCGACTCACGGGCTCGTTGGTACTGAGTGATGTCGAAGAGCTCAACCGTGCCATTCCCGTACAAGCTCAAGCCGCCGGTTGGGTTCTGCAAGACCTGCAGAATCGGGTTGCCATCGGCCCAAGCGGGACGGACTGCACCGAGGGTGTTCGGACCAAAGGTGGTGGGAAAGAGGCTCGGATAGATCGTCAGGCTCAGGTTCGCCCATGCGCCATATTCCGTTCGGAAAACGTCCGCTCCAATCTTTTCGCCATTCGAAGTTTCTTCGCCAGGTCGAACTGCCATCTGCGAAAGAGCTGGCTCTTGGCTGACCCTTGTTGGTTGGAAGCGAATGAGGCTACTCACTGAAGGAACAAGTCCATCAAAGACCACTTGGTTCGTCCTGCGGTCGAACTGAGGAAGGATCATGTCGTAGCGGTTCAGATCTGTGACGATTTGTCCACTGGCCAGCCATCGTCTGATGCGCTGAGCCTTGCTGGTACCAGCGGCGGTTAAGATTCCTGTCGCTGCTGCGTAGTCTGTGCCAGGGATGAGTTGCAGAAAAGCTGGGTCATCCAGCACTGGTCTGCCATCAACATCCACCTCAAAGAGAGCAGTGTTCACGACTCTGGTGTTCGTCGCAGTATCCCAGATGTAAAGGGGGACTTGAAATCTCCAGAGTACGTAAAGGTTGTCTTCCCCACTTGTTTGCTGGAGCCACCTGGTGTTAGTGGCTCTGTTGTACTGAACGAAGGGGTTGGCGTACGTCCCAGCTCTCGTTCCGCTCGGAAACTCGATAACTGGTCGCTTAAGGGCGACGACATACCGAACAAGGGTATCGCCTTGCGAGGCTGGCAAAATCGGCTGACCCTTCGGTGCGCGCAGGGTTGGGTCACCTCGGTTGATATCTGGGTTGACAAAGGCTCCACTTTGTCTGGCACTCGGATCCCCTTCGGCCGGACGAATCAGGTCGAGCTTTGCATTGGGGAGCAACACTGTGATCGGGGCTCCGTTCAAATCAGGAAGGACGACTGCTACTGATCCACGGGGGCCAGTGTTGTCTCTGACTGCCGCAGCATTCGTAATTTCTCGTTCCAACCTAGAAACGAGTTCCCTCGCTCTTTCTTGGGCCTCAGCGAATCCTTGGGAAGCTCGTGTCAGGTTAAAGCTCTGGACGATGGGGATCGCGATGATCGTAAGGAGGATCGCTGCGACCGCCATAACGGTCAAGAGTTCGATGAGGGTGAAGGCGCGATTTCGGGCCATTTCAGTTTCTTGCTCCTGCTAAAAAGCTCTCAGTTTCGATTCGACGCCACGATTGAGCCCAGGTGACCAGGCGGCGGAAGTTGTCGACTTGGTCGGTTCCCAGTTGGAAGTTTTGTGGATTCCACAGAACTCGGACTCGAACCGAAGAGCCTCTCACCCTGCGAACAGCATAGTTGTTCTCGGTGAAGTTCAAGTTAGACGGCAATTCGATAAAGGGAAGTTCCGTTCCGCCTGTTTCGACCCCTTCACTGATCCTAAACTCTTGGTCAAGCAGAGGGCCGTTGTCGGTCCAGATTTCGCCGATAATGACTCTTTGCCCTGCATCCATTCGGGGGAAGTAGATTCGGTTGGGAGCACCCCAGCCATTCGATCCTCCGGCATAGGCTTCGGCCGATTGCAGACTTCCTGGCCCACCTGGCACAGCAACTCGATACTGGGTTGCTGCTTTGGACACTTGGACGCTTACTTCCGCCGTCGCCATATAGAGAGCGCGAAGAGCTCTTCCCCGGAGATCGATCGGGTTTGCATTGTCGATCACCCAGGGGGTCGCCGAGTTACCTGTGGCAAAGGCGACGAAAGCCGTGATGCCATTGGCAGAGTTACCATCGACATCCCGGAAGGTGATGACCGAGTTCGATTTATCGACGACATAGGCACTGTTCGCTCCTGAGCCGTTGCCGACAATGATGCCACCAGTTTCGACGTCTTGGAGGATGAAATCTTGGCTACCATTGACTCCGTCTTGATTCGGGGTCCAGAGGCTTCCATCCGCTCCGCCGAGACCACGGTTCGGAAGTCCATCCGGGCCGCTTCCGCTCAGGGGGCGAATCGAGTTGACCGTGAGCTTCATGCTGCCATATCCTGTGAGGGGGACACGAAACTCGTCTCGAATGATTCGCCAGTCATAGACTGTGTAGTCCACGTTTGCTCGCAGAGGAACGGTCGCTCCTCGGATGGTTCTCACGTTGTAGCGGAATCCATAGGGGCTCATCAGAACGGAACCAAGGTTCGAACTGACCACCTTGTATTGGAAGGGATCGCTCACGTTCCAAGTGTCGCTTGGGGCGAGCTCTTGGAAGACCCTCTGGACGCGAATCGATCCACCATCGGCATTTCTATACTGGGAAGGTACAAATGCAGCTGATCCAAAGATGCCAGACTTCCCGACCAGTTGTTGCAGAGAGACGACGAAGTAGTTCCCGACTTGGGTTGCTATCGTTGTATCGCTTGGATCGACCACGACGATGACGTCGTATTGGCGCACGGTTCCGCCTTCGTCGTAGTTAAAGCTGAACTGAATACGGTAGCTCTTCGGGATCACTGTTCCGGATCCGTCGCGCAGGGATCCGATCCAAATCTGGTCTTGGTCGGCAAATGGAGGATCTTCCGCATCTTCGCCGTCGACGTAGATAAAGAGCGAATCGTTTGTCCGCGGGTCGTTCGGGTTTCCTGGAGGTCCAGCGTTTCTCCCCACCATATCGTTTCCGTACACCAGGAGGGCCGCCCGGTTGACAGGTTGAACTCCAGTCGCGGCATCGCGGAAGTAGTAGATTGGGGCAAACATCAGCTGCATCAAGCCGCCTTGATCCGTTCCGACTCGCCTCGGAGCTGGGACAGGGCGACCTTCCCCGATGATCCGGCTGAAAACATTCGATCCAGACAGTTTTTGCCAAGGGCCACTCGGAGTACCACCGATTAAAACTTGCCCATCGCTGGTAAGGCGTCCTGTGTTAGTGGCTGTGTCATCGACTGGGGGCAAAAGATCGTTGAAGTTAGCAGAGGTGTTGATCGAGATAAAGGCGGTCGTTCCCCCGACGTAAGTGACAGGCGCAATCAGTTCCGCCACTTGGTTCGACTGGCCTTGGATCCTCTGCATTTCAGATCGAGCCAGGGAATTCGCCAGAGTGTTGTTTCTGGTGACGCGCAGTGTGTTAAGTCCTTGAGGGAAAATCTGGACGAATGCGAGGATTCCCACCAAGAACACCACGATCACAACGAGGAGTTCGATCAGGGACGTGCCACTGGTTTTCTGCCTGGTCATCTTTTGAGCACCCATTGAGGTCAGTTCGTGAAGTTTGGTCATTTCGGATCACGAGTGGAGCAGGTTGGCGACGCGGAGCTTAGCGTGTCCCCCGAGGCTGGCGCCAGGAGCGGCTGTTCAGGGCGGCGGAGTCAAATGTTCGTGCCGATCCACCAATGAAGAGAGCCACATCGCGTCTGCCAGGAGTGAGTGTGCCATTGCTACCGAAGTCGCGGTAGTAGCTATTCCAGGTGATGAGGGTGTCCTCAGGAGGGTCGTTGTAACCCAATTGGCGAGGATCATCAAACGAACCGCCTTGGCCATAGACTCCCGAGGGGTCGCTGCCGGTACCAATCGCGTAATTCGTCCAGAACCTGGCATAGCGCAGCTCGGTTCGGAAACTGCTTGAGCCAACGATCCTGGTATTCGCTACATCGTAGCCAGACACGGAATAAAACTGGGCCGCGGTCAGACTGCCGCATCGAGCCGCAGCCGCCACAGCTTGCAGTACCGGCGAAAAGCAGACGTTGCCATCTGCCGGGCCATAGGCTTGGCGGGCTCCTGCCACATCGTCAGCGGGGGTGACAGCTCCGTCTTGGTTCAGGTCCAGAATCGCTCCTGCATTCGGGTCTTGGTTCGGGAACACAGCCGTCGTGAGGGCGATCGGTGCCGCGCGGTTCAGGATTGGCCTTAGGGTCTCGATCGACTGCACCCTCTTTGGGAAAAGGTAGGACTGGAGTTGCGTGGCTGGAATCGTCTGACCGATGCTTGGGCCAGAGGAATACAGGGTTGCATATCCGAGGATCTGAGGCGGGTAGCCCCCTTGATCCACTCGATAAAGTTGAAGCGCACTGCGAAGTGCGTTCATGTTGGCAATATCTGAGCTGCGGTTCGCCGAATCCTTCGTTCGGCTATAGACCGGTACGATGATCGCGGCCAAGATCGCGATGATTGCGATGACCGTCAGCAATTCGAGTAGCGTAAACGCTTTTTGCGTCTTCATTTTGACCTGCTCCACTCTGTCCCGATTTTGACTTCCTTCGTTCCAGACATGTTCCAAAACTTTCTTCACTCCAGCCCCATAGTCCTCAGATACATCTGCGCTAGGCGGTTGATCTCTGGCATGAGGAGCATGGTAGCGATGGCTCCTGCTGCCAGGTAAGGGCCAAACGGAATCATACTGTGTTCGACCTCTTCTTCTTCGTCAATTACTTCAACTGCGTAGGGATTTTCGCCAAACCACCTTTCGTAGAGCTTTGGAATGAAAAGCCCGATGATATCGATGCAGAGGACGTATCCAAGGCCACAGATGAGAAGTGACTTCAGGGATTCCGGTTCATAGGGGACTTCGCTTGAGTCTTCTTCTGGCGATGCTTCTTGGTTTATTCGTGCCGCCTTGCCGTCTTGAATTTTGCGATACAAGACGATTCCGATCCCAAAAACCGCTCCCAGAACGACGGCAAGTCCGAAGCTATAGAGGGCAGCAGTTGGGAGCAAGACAGCCCCGATCCCCCTTGCCATCTTGATGTCGCCGTGTCCCATCGCATCCTTTTGAAAGAGCAGTCTTCCTAGGAAGGCGATACCCCACAAGACCCCGATGCCGACGAGAGCTCCGACGATTGAACTGGGGATTCCGTTGATGGAGGCAAGAGGGCTGCCGATCGCATAGAGTGCAACGTTCATCCCGATCCCAATGATGAACATGGCAGCGTTCACCTCATCTGGGATGATGTAGTGGGCCAAGTCGGTTGCGATCGCGACGACGAGGGTTGCGGCAAAGAGAGAGAATCCGATTCCCAGAATCCAGTTTTCTGGTTTGAAGTTTCGGGCTGCCACCATGACGTCAGTTGAGACGACGAACTGTTGGAACCAGATGATGGCGAAGAGGATGCCGGTGGTGAGTTCAACAATGAAGTAGCGGGGGCTGACCTTTGACTCCATGCAGGCACACTGGCCCTTTTGCATCAACCAACTGACAAGGGGGATGAGTTCAAGGGCCGTGAGGTTCTTTTTGCAGGTTGGGCAGATGCTGTGACGGGGATTGGTGAAGGAGACTCGCCTTGGCAGGCGATAGATCACCATATTCAGGAAGCTGCCAATGGTAGCCCCAATCCAAAACCCCACGATCCATGTCCAATCTGGAAACACCTTCTGAATTCCTCAGCGGCCAACCCTAGCCCTAGTTTGCAAGATACCCTCTTTTGGAGCGCTTTGCCTTCACTTCAACTTCTTTGGGGGGCGGTACGTGGTTCATTTTGGCGAACTTCGGATGTGGCGTTGGGTTACTCCGTGCGCCGCCGGGCCCACGGCCACACCCGACCGGTTCCTCATTTGGTGAGCAAAATCCGAGCACTCGTCCGGTCTGCCCCCGGCCGGCGCACCCTGCTCGCCGAGGCGCAGCCCCGGAGCGTCAGCGCAGGGGAGGGCGTGGCCTCGGGGAGGCGAGCAGGGAGAAAAAAACGAAGACACCAATCTCCTCGATACGCGCCAAGAACCAACTCAACCTTCTTCACTCAGTAACTCTGTGACAAAATCCAACTCTATGACTCACGAAGAAGCCTTCAAACCCATGGACTCCGCTATCTGGGAAATGAGCGAGGCCTTCGAAGGCCTCCAGGATGAAGACGTATGGAAACGAGCCCACCCACGCATCCTCAGCGTCGGCGAATTGGCGACCCACGTCGCATTCTCTGAGATTCGCTGGCTGCATGAAACTCTCTCAAGCCCCCTCGTAATCAAGCAGGCAAGCTACTATCGGGAGTCGGTCGATCATCCCCTCACCCTTCCATTCGGCGCAAAAAACCTCTACAACGAAGTCAAGCGCGTCCACGAAGCCTGCAAATCCCACATTTTGGAGCTGAGACCTGACTTGTCTGCTGTGATCCCAGGCCGAGAGGATTGGACATGGGGCTACACCCTCGAATACATGGCCTTCCACATCGCCTACCACACTGGCCAGATTTACTCCGTCCGCCACCTCATGGGCCACGAGACAGCTGATAACTGAAGCGGCTTTATCAGCAAGCTCGGCAGAAAAGGCCCCTCTAAAAAGTGAGCCCCTCCTCCATAGTAAAAACAGGGAGAAGGGACTTGTAAGCCGATCCAACTAGCCACAGGCTAGGCAATGGTGACGTCAGGGTTCAGATACACATCTTGGATTGAGCGGAGCAAGGCAGCTCCTTCTTCAATCGGCTTCTGGAATGCCTTTCGACCGCTGATGAGCCCCATGCCGCCAGCTCGCTTGTTGATTACAGCTGTTGCGATCGCGTCTTGCAGATCGTTTGGTCCGCTGGCCCCGCCACTATTGATCAGACCCTGGCGACCCATGTAGCAGTTCGCAACCTGGTAGCGGCAGAGGTCAATCGGGTGGTCACTTGTCAGCTCACTGTAAATGCGCTCATCCAGCTTGCCGTAAGAGCTTCCACCACTATTCAGGGCTTTGAATCCACCGTTGTTTTCCGGCATTTTTTGCTTGATGATATCGGCTTGGATCGTGACCCCCAGGTGGTTGGCTTGGCCGGTGAGATCCGCACTCACATGGTAATCAACTCCACCTTTCTTGAACTCGTTGTTTCGCAGATAGCACCAAAGAATCGTCGCCATCCCAAGCTCGTGGGCTCTGGCGAAGGCCTCGCTGACTTCAACAATCTGACGACCACTCTCGTCAGATCCGAAATAGATGGTCGCTCCAATCGCGGCGGCTCCCATGTTCCAGGCTTGGTCGACTTGAGCGAAGAGGATCTGATCTGCCTTGTTCGGATAGGTCAAGAGCTCGTTGTGGTTGATCTTCACGACGAAGGGGATACGGTGTGCATACTTCCGACTCACAGCACCGCAGACTCCCAAAGTGGATGCCACAGCATTGCAGCCCCCTTCGATGGCGAGCTTCACAATGTTCTCAGGATCAAAGTAGGCAGGGTTCTTGGCAAAGCTCGCTCCCCCAGAGTGCTCAATTCCTTGGTCAACCGGCAGAATGCTCAGATAGCCAGTACCAGCCAGGCGGCCGTGGTTAAAAAGAGACTCGATTGATCTCAGAGTCTGGCAGTTTCGATCTGTTGGGATAAAAATCCGATCGGTGAAGTCTGGCCCAGGCAGATGCAGACTGGAGTGGGGAATCGTCTTGCTCGTGTGATTGAGGAGGCTGTCCGCCTGGTCTCCCAAGAGGGAGGAAATCTGCGAGAGGGTCAGTGCTGGTGTGTCGGCCATAATCGTTGTTCTATTGTGACACTTTAAGGCTTAATGAAAATTGTGGGCCCATTGGCAAGCAATGGCAACTAACAGAGCCATCATCACAGTAGTTTTAGAGTGGAGTTGAAGCATCTGAGGGCGATTTGGGGCTTGCGACGACACTAACGATCCCTGAGAAAGGACATACGATGCGACAAAATTTGGTGCGTTTAACTCTCTTCACAGTCTGTGCAACAGTTGTTTCGGCAACGATATTCGCTCAGGCGACCGAAGCCATCACTCTGGATACAGCACTTCAGATGGCGAAGAAAAACAATGGAGCGGTTCGATCCGCGAACCTTGACTACCAAGCAGCGAAGGCGAATCGGAAAGTCGCCGGTTCTGCTTTCCTCCCGACACTGACTCCAAGTTACAACCGGACAGAGTCGCGTACCAACGGAGGAAACTTCAGTGGCTCCCAGTCGAGCAACAGTGCCCTTGTGACCTTCGACTGGCTGCTCCTCGACAATGGCAGGAGACAAGCAACGTTCCGACAAGC
>JALOLT010000090.1 GCA_025455775.1 Fimbriimonadaceae bacterium | reverse complement strand
TGTTTCCACCTGAGCAAAGACTCCTCGCCGCGCCTGCCCGAGCCAGACCCTCGACTTTTGCCTTGCAAAAGTCTCCGCCCAGCCGCGGCGGGAGAGGGAGTGGCAGATGGAGAAGTAGCGCATCCGGGACGCTTCCCACGCTCATTTTCTAGTGTCGGCTTCGCCGACCGGGGCGCAGTCCCTTTTGGTCGCGAAGCGACCCTAAAGGGAAGGGCGTGGCGCCGGGCCGGGCGGCGAGCAGCGAGAATCTGCAACAACGACCGTCTATCCGCTGTATGATACTCATGGGAAAATGGTTGCAACCCTAAGCAAGAACGCCAGTGGCACGAGCTGGAGCATTGGCAACCAGAGGTCTTATGACGTCTGGGGCGGGGTGCGCTCAGGCTCCGCAACCGGCGGGCCGAAGCAACGCTACTGCGCCAACCTACGCCATGTTCATGACGATGAGTCTCGGCTGATCTACATGAGGGCGAGGTACTACGAGCCGAGTAGCGGGAGGTTTATTAGTGAGGATCCGGCGAGGTACGGGCACAACTGGCACACCTATTGCGGGAACGATCCAATCAACTTCGCTGATCCCAATGAAGAGGAGCGACAGTGGATTCAGATTGGGGACTTTGAGGTTTCTTTTGACTGGTATACCAGAAGCGGGACTGGTGAGGTTATGGGCGATATTCATTGGAGGAAGGTGGGTGATCGAAATCTCGTCAATGGGCGAGGATCCTGGACATCTGACGGGTAGAACAAACACGGTGAAGATATGCCCAGAGAATTGCGTGACGTTTTAGCTAATGGGAAGGGTCGAGCTGGAAAGAAGCATCACAGTATGTGCAGGAGCTTAGGGTTAGCCGTTGATTCCATTCGAGCTAGCTTCAATTCTGATCCAGGAGGCACACTAGCCATCATCTTTATGGCTTTTTATGGATTACATTTGGTTTGGAACACGGATGCTTGGGGAACGTAACTACGGACTGATTCTTTCAACGCAGTTTGATTCCCAAACTGTAAAGGAATTGATAAATCAAGTAGGTCACTTCTCATACGTGCCTTCAGGAACGTATCGTATTGGTGTCAGTCCACTTGAGACTCGGGATCCAGCTTTTTGGGATACGATAAATGCACCGGCCTACGAAAGCGTGGTTGACATCCCATCATTCTTCTATCTTAAGAAATCGCTCAGTTTTACCGAGTTGACAAGGGTGTGTCCTGTATTCTCCCTCGGTCACGAGCTGGCTTGTGACTACACTGTCCAGCCCAAAGAATCAGGCTTTTTTGAAGGTTCTCTCCTCCTTAGTCTTATGGGATGGAGATGCATTTCTGAGCAGGAATGGGAGGCAGCCTGCTTCAGACAACAGGCTAGGCTTGGCAGAGTTGAGGAGAGGGCTTTTCAAGCGGCTGCGAGGGCCCGTTCTTCCTTAAAGGGGGGAACCCTATCAAAACATACGGAGTGGACATCGAGCCTTGGATTCCATGATGATTGGCAAATGTGGGGAACTGAAATGGACGAACTTAAGCCGTCAAGCTGGTTCCAGTGGCCTGGAGTCATTCTCAGGGGATGGAATTCTCCGCGAGTAGATGTGAGGAGTCGATTTAGCAGCAGGAGGACCGGATTCGATGATTACTTTCGACCAGTGATCGAGGAGTCACTTGTTCAGGCAATGGATCACTCTCCCCTGAAATCCTATTACCTCTCTCGAAAGAAGCTGTGGAAGGCGAAGCCTCCAGGGATCTACATCAACAGGAGAGGAGTCATTTCGTCGTGAGTTAGACTATGTGCCAAGAAACGGCCGACGTCGTATATTGATGCAGATGGTCTGCCCCCTTTTGTGAAGAATCGTGTGACTCGCACCTACTGGACAGCTCCCTTTTTCTATCTCACTCTATAGAGTAGTGTTCCTCCGTCATTTTGTCTTGTGATGTCTTGAAAAAGGAAGCGGGGGTCTGTCCCTTGAGGGCGGAGTGCTTCCTTTCGTTGCTGTAAAAGTTCCTGAAGAGGGAGAGCCTGACTTGCGCATCGGCCAGGTTGTGGAAGGCTTCGGCGTTCAGAAACTCAGCTCGGAGTTTGCCGTTGAAGCTTTCGACGACTCCGTTCTGCCAGGGAGATCCCGGCTTGATGAACCGGCTTTCGGTGCCAGACATGGCCAACCAGACGGTGAGCGAATGGGCGACGAACTCAGGGCCGTTGTCGCTGCGAAGGTACTTGGGCTCGCCACGGGAGGCGAAGAGCGAAGCGAGGATAGATCTCACCTTCGGTGCTTTGATGCTGGTATGGGCCTCCAGGGCCAGGCACTCCCGGGTGAACTCGTCCACCACGGCCAGGATCTTCAGCTTCGTTCCGTTGAGGCAGGCGTCGTGCACAAAGTCGAGGCTCCAGAGTTGGTTTGGAGCCGTGGGACGGTCGGGCATCGGCATCCGCGGCGCTTCCTTGCTTTGGAGCGCACGTTAAGGCGAAGCTCCTTCCAAAGCCGGTGCACCCGCTTGGGGTTGAGCGGAGCGAACTCGCCCGGCAGCGTTGCCCAGGCGCCTCGGTAGCCCAGGCCCGGACGCGCCACCTCGTGGAGGCGCGCCTTCAAGTGGAGCGGGCAAGTAGAGAACGCTCGAACCTGAGATCCCCATCACCCGGCACGCATGTCGGTTAGACAATCCTTCACGCCTTAAGAACTTGGCCCCCGACCGGCGCTCGGAGGCCGAAACCGATTTTTTCGGAGCAGCTTCCCGGTGGCATCGAGCTCCAGGGCCTGGTTGGCCACGATCCGTTTGAGTGCCGCGTTCTCGGCTTCGAGTTCCTTGAGACGGCGAACATCGTCGGTTTCCATCCCCGCGTACTTGCGCTTCCACAGGTAGAAGGTGTTCTGGCTGATTCCGTGCTTGCGGCAGAGTTAGGCTTGGCTCGCCTGCCCGGTCGCTGCCTCCTGGAGGATCTTCACGATCTGCTCCTCGCTAAATTTCGATTTCTTCAGCTGGTCTCCTTAACTGGAGACTCTACTCTTTCAAATGCACCTCATTCCGGGGGGCAGGTCACATTGTCTAGCTTGTCCACCAGGATCTGCAAAGTAAAGTGGGTCATTTCCGCAATAGGCGTGCCAGTTCCTTCCATCCATAGCTGAATCTTCGCTGATAAACCGTCCCGAGCTTGGCTCGTAGTACCGAGCTCTTATGTAGACGAGACCCGACTCGTCGGCTTGAACATGACCCAGGTTGGCACAATAGAGTAAAGCCGAAGACCCTTGCCCCAGTATTGTTACTGGAGGGAAGAGGTGGAATCGGGAGGAGATTAATGCCAGGAGATTAGCGTAGATTCAAAGCCAATATTCCACCGGTGCGAAGAGCATCTCTCAACTCACGGGTTGAGGGTGATGGCGTCGCCTGAGCCAGTATAAATGCGCGGAGGTTCCGCGAACTCCAGGCAAATCACCGTAGCATAGGGGCTGAGCTCGTCGGCATTCGGGGCAGTGATCTCGATCGTTCCCGGCAGACCAGCCCAGGGAGCACCTCCCACCCTTCGAACAGGCAAATCGCCTCCCCCGAGAACCCAGGCCCGAGTCGGCTCATCCATAAGGCCTCGAACCACGACAACCTCTTCTGGTTTGGCAAAGCAAATGAGGTTCAGTCGCCTCCCATCTTGGCTAAAGGTGCTGGGGCCATAGTGAAGACCGGCAGGCAAGCCGGATTTCGTCCCCACAATCGCAGATGAGTTTCGTTTCATCCAGGCTCCCATTTCCTGCAAGACTTTTGTTTGCTCGGCTTGCAGGCTGCCGTCCGCGAGGGGGCCAAGGTCGAGGAGGAGATTGCCCCCCATCCCGGCACACTCGGCGAGGATCTGAACGCAGCGCCGCGGTGACTTATGGTGGGTATCCCGAGCCTGGTAACCCCAGGAGTCGTTGATCGTCACGCAAAACTCCCAATCGACCGGCGGAGGAGAAACAGGCATCGCCTGCTCGGGGGTTCCATAGTCTCCGTAGCCTCCCATCCTGGAATTCAGGATGACCTGAGGCAGACGCGCTTTGAGCTGATCTCGCAATTCAGAGAATCGCCACTGATCCGCATCTCGCTCCCAGTCTCCGTCGAACCAGAGCAGATCGGGCGAATATCGGTCGCAGAGTTCGAAGAGCTGAGCTCGGTGGAAGGACAAAAATCTTTCCCAGGCTTCGGGATTCTCACCATTCTGGGGATAGGCAAAGGGATTCGAGTGGCGTTCCGCGTGGTCGTGGGCTTGAGCCTTCTTGGGGAAGACTGTGGCATAGTCCGGATGGCTCCAATCAAGGTGGCTAAAGTAGAGTCCGACCTTAAGACCATGCCTACGGAGAGCGTCGCAGTAGGGGCCAATGAGGTCGCGCCCAGCCGGAGAAGCCTCTTTCGCGTTCCAAGAAGATTGAGCTGTGTCCCAGAGCGAAAATCCGTCGTGGTGCTTAGCAGTCAGAACGACGTAACCAGCCCCTGCTTCGGCGAAGAGCTTAGCCCAAGAATCAGGATCATAGGCCGAGGCAGTGAAATGAGCTGCCTGGCTCCGGTATTCGTCCCAGGTCGTCTCCCCATTGAAGAAGGCCCAACTCTCTGAGCCGATTCCGTGGGAGTAGATTCCCCAGTGGAGAAAGATTCCGAAACGCGAGTGCTGAAACCATGGCTGCATTGCGAGCACAGTTTACTGTTATGAGGTCAGTCAAGCAGCTAAAAACGTGTAGAAGTTAAGAGCCAGATTTAGGCCTCCTGCTCGAAAACCTTTCCCGAGCTCGCACCTGGTCAGCCCTTCTCGCCAGTCTGAACGCGCCACAGGGCAGCGTAGAGCCCACCAGCGACGATTAACTCATCATGGGTTCCACTCTCGCTGATTTGGCCTCCTTCGAGCACCCAAATCTTGTGCGAATCGCGGACGGTCGAAAGGCGGTGGGCGATGACCAAGGAAGTCCGGTTGAGAGTGACAGTGGCCAAGGATCGCTGAATCGCAGCCTCTGTTTCGTTGTCAACAGCGGAAGTCGCTTCGTCCAGCACCAGAATCGCAGGATCGCGCAAAATCGCCCTTGCCAAACTCAGTCTTTGTCTCTGGCCCCCGCTCAGCTTCTGGCCCCTTTCCCCCACGACAGTATCGTAGCGATCCGGAAGTTGCAAGATAAATTCGTGAGCCTCGGCTCGTTTGGCTGCCTCTTCGATCTCTTCCTGGGTTGCTTCGGGAGCCCCGTAAGCGATGTTTTCCCGTACTGTGCCGTGAAACAAGAAGACGTCCTGACTCACATAACCAATTTGGCTCCTCAGACCAGATGAGTCAAGCTCCTTCACATCAAAACCGTCGAGGGTGACTCTTCCGGATCGGGGATCGTGGAAACGGAGGAGCAGTCGAATTAAGGTCGATTTCCCCGATCCCGTCGAGCCCACGATGGCATGGGTTTCTCCCGCCGGGATTTCCATCGTGATCCCCCTGAGGATGTCGTTCCCTTCGCCATAGCCAAAGGTGAGATTTTCGAACCTTACATCACCTTTGGCCTTGTGGGGCAGGCTCAAAGAACCTTCTGGCATGGTGGGGCGGACATCCATCAGATGGAAAATGCGGTTCGTGCTCGCCATCGCTCTTTGGTACAGATCCAGAGTTTGGCCGAGGGAGGTGAGGGGCCAGAGAAGTCTTTGGGTCATAAAGACGAGCACTGAGTAGAGGCCGACTTCGAGACGCTTGTTTAAGACCAGCCAGCCACCCACGACTAGGGTGCAGGTAAAGCCAGCCAGAACAAACATTCGGATGAGGGGGACAAAGGCGGCGGAAAAGCGGATCGCGTCCAGGTTGGCGTCGCGATAGTCGCCTGATACTTGATCCAGCCGCTGGGCTTCTCTAGTTTCTGCCGTAAAGGCTTTGATGGTCGTGATGCCCCCCAGGTTGGCTGAGAGAGTTGCACTGAGCTCCGAAACGGTTTCACGCACCCTGGCGTAGCGGGATTCGAGAAGCTGTTGGTAACGAATTGATCCCAAGATAATCAAGGGGATTGGGATAAAGGCAAAGAGAGTCAGAAGCCAGGAGCTGAAGGCAAAAAGAGCCCCAACGAGGACGATGTTCCAAAAGACAGTGATGATCGAGGCAGCCCCGGAATCAAGGAACCGCTCCAACTGGTTGATGTCGTCGTTCAGGATTGCGATTAGGCCGCCGCTCGTGCGATCCTCGAACCAGGCTACCTCTAGCCCCTGGACGTGCTGGTAGAGGCTTGTCCGAATCTCGTGCTGGATCGTTTGGGAGAGATTTCGCCAGGTGACATCCGAAAGATAGCCAAACAGCGACTCGAGGATCCAAACCACCGCGTTAAGGATCGTGAGAACCACGAGTTGTTGCCACTGATCTTTGATCCCAAACGCTGTCGCAAGGAAAGATTCCTGGCCGCGAACGATCACGTCGATGACTACTCCGATCAGGATTTCTGGGGCAACGTCCATCACCTTGCCCAGGGTTGTATAGGTCGTAGCGAGAATGACCTTGGGTCGGTGGTTTCGCGCAACGCTCCAGAGTCTCCGGAGGCCAGATTCCTGTTTCATGGGCCAGGAACTCAGCTTAGCACGAGGCAGGCACTAGGTTCGGCTAAAGGTGAGCTTCTCGTCACCGGCTTCTTCGAGGATGAGCTCCTTCCCGTCTGCCGAGAGCACTCCCGTGAAAGGTTGAGCGGCAGCCTTGGCAGGCCCTTTCTCAAAGAGTCCTGGCTCTGCTCCAAGAACCATTGTCGGCTCGAAAAACACCTTCGCCCCTTCTTGTCTCCACTTGCCATCCACCGGAACCAAGAGCATCCTGGTCGTGGTAAAGGTTCCATTGGGCGAGACAGTCAGAGGAACTTTCAAAAACTGAGATGCTCCTGTCCTCGTCTTGTTGGCCTCGATCGCCTCCCGGCTTGCATTGCCAGGGAGAGAAGGGACAACCAGCCGACCTTCCCAAGTTCCGACTGGTGAGGGGTGTTTTTGGCAGGCAACCAAACCAAGGCACAAGGCCAGAGGGAGCCCAATCCACAAGCGGCTCATTCGCTCACTCGCCAGCGAAGAGGAGAAGAGGTGAGGGCCTTTCCGCTTGTCAGGCTGAGCAGGGTGCGCCCCCCTAAAATTCGCGTAGAGTCTGTGCGCTCCCAGATGGTGAAGTATCCAAACGAGCCACTGGCCAAGCTCTCCGGCATGGCGACTGTGTAACTCGAGTCGTTTTGAAGCTCCGAACCATTCACAGAGACGCTTGTCACCCTTTCGGCTCCCTTTGCCTTGCGGAAGGTTGCCTCAAGGCCGCTCACCTGCAGGAAACCAGGGTTCGCGTTGGGATACAGCATGACCGAGCGCTCCAGGGCAGATCTAATTTGCTTTCCAGTGAGGTTGAGAACCGCCACTTGGTCTGTGCCAAATTGGACAAAAGTCGAGAGGTCTTCCGACTTTCCTCCACCCCGAATTTGGCCAGTTGCGATAAAAGCGATTTGAGCGCCAGCCGTACTCCGAATCTCGTCAGCAATCGCCTGGCCGGCAAGGGCAAGCTCACCCTCGGGATTCGCAAAAGCCACTGATCCCATAAGAGCCAAAACCACCAAGCCAAACATTCGTGCGTTCATCGCGAGTTCCTATCTATGTTAGAGCTAGCAAGAGCCATTCCATTACAAGGCTTGGGACTAAATTCTGAGATCACTGGCAAAAGAATCGCTAAACCTGAACTATTTCAACGTGAGAGGTACGGAACCTGTCCATTCGACCTCCGGAGGATTTTGGCGGAAGTCAGCGATTCGTTTGAGTAATAGCAGGCTTGGGCCATCCTCGGGGCACAGTTCCAAAGCTGAAGCAAGTTGGATCTCCGCTTCACCCCAGTCACGGCTCTGATAGGCTCGAAAGGCTTTTCCATAGCACTGGACGAGATTCAATTGCTTGTCAGTGACCTTAGAGCGGAAGCAAACGAGCTCCCAAAGTTCGACTGGCTCATCACGCCCCAAAAGGGTAACAACGTCGATCAGGCGGAAGAGGAAGCTGTCCCCTGCTTCTTCGACCGTGCTCGCCGCGACCTGGATAGACGTGCCGTAAAAGCGATTGAAGCCCTGAAGTCGATTCGCCAGGTTCACTGTGTCGCCAAGAACTGTATAGTTCATTCTTTGACGGCTCCCTACATTTCCCACGACTACATCGCCGGTCGCAATCCCAAAGGAGGCAGTGAGAAGAGGACGTCCACTTTCTCTCCACTCGGAATGAAGCTTTCCCAGGGCCTCTTGACTTTCCAGCGCAGTCCGGCAGGCTTGGATCGCGTGGTCTGATCTCAGAGTCGGTGCCCCCCAAAAGGCCATGACATCGTCCCCATTGAATTTGTCGATTGTCCCGCCGGTCGCCAAGACCGCCCCGCTCAAAACATCCAGATAGTCTGTTAAAACTTCCATCAATTCTTCTGGCGGAACCTGTGAGGACAACCTGGTAAACCCGACGATATCGGCAAATGAGGTGGTGAGGTGTCGCCGCTCACCCCCTAGCCGAGCCTCTTGCCCAGAAGAAACGAGGTATCTGGCATACTCTTGCGGCACCAACTTCTCCATAGAGCGCAAACCGATTTTCATCCTCTCCATCGCTTGGCTGAGCTCATTAATCTCCCGAATTTCGCTTCTGGGCACTGTTCCGCCACTGAAGTCTAGGCTCTGAACCCTGTTGGCTTCACGGGCCAGGGCCTGGAGCGGATTTGCCAGGCGCTTGGCCAGGACAAAGGCAGTGACCACCCCGATGCCGAGAGCCAAGAACCCAAGCGAGACAAGAGAGATCACCTGAGTTCTGGCTGGCCCCAAGAAGTCCTCGGTTGGCACGACCACGACCGTCACCCACTTCGGTCCATTCTGGAACGCAGTGGACTTAAATCCGACGAAGTAGCTCTGCCCTGCTTCGCTCAACTGAACCTCGGCTGCACGCGAGACAGAACTTCTGCCAAAGTCACCGGCTGCGATCGCCGAGGCCAAGACGGGGTCGTTGAGCTCACCCAGAGAGAGCATCTTTTGGCGCCCTTCTTGAAAAGTCAAAAGGCGGCTCACGTTGGGATAGCCGATGACCTGGGCTTCCCCATTTTCGTTTAGCTCCAGGAGGGCTGCATATCCATTTCTCGAAACTGCAACGGTACTCAAGTAGCGACTGAGATCCGTCAGGGTGTAGACCACCTGGATGGAGCCAATCTCTTGGCCAGCATCGGTCAAGACTGGGGTCGTTAAGGTGACAGCCGGCGACTCAACCCCCTGAAGATTTCTGAAGACGAGAGCACTGCTCCATGCAGGAGTGCTGGAGGACAGCCCTTCGTCGCTAAATGAAGGGGCTTCTGGCAGAGCAGAGATTCTTTCTCTCTCGACGAGCCGATTGCCAAAAGGGCGATAGAGCCCAGACTCGACTCCCTCTCCCCAGATAAAGACGATGAGTTCGCCACTGACAAGCTGATCCACCCGAACACCGCCTGTTCTGGCCTTCACCGATAGGCTGCCGAACTCAGGATTTTCACGTAAAAAGCTAATCAGTCCCTCTCCAATAAGGAGCAAATCTGATTGACTGGTCGGACTGGAGCGCAGAGAATCTTCCAACAGTTTCTCTCGGTAGAGGGCTGCCACCAGTCGGCTTTGTCCTTCGGCTCTGGTCACGAGATCTTCCACTCTGGCTTCGATCAGGGTCGAGCTATTGCGGATCGCCCGTGTCATCAATCCCTCGGCACTCTGAGTGTTCTGAATGAAGAGGGTGACCCCAGACACTGCGATGGTGAGGGCAAGAACCACCACCATGAGTAAGGTCAGGGCTTTCCGGAAACTGAGGGTCATGAGAGCCGGGGCCTCCTAGTATGACATCATGATGTCGTTGGCTCACTCTCACTAAAGGCGACAGCCGCCACGATAAAGGCTTCTTCGATCGGTCGCTGGGCCAGAGCCACGTAGCTCGCCTCCTCTGCTGCCATCGCAAGAATCGCCAGGGCTTCTGGTTCGTCGCCTTGACTAAATGCCTCCAGCGACTGAGCCAAAACTGGAGCCTTCTTCAGGCTCGGCTTGAGGTGAGTAAGGAGGGCATCGTCTCGAGCGATTCCGCTCAGGGACATCAGTCGGTAAACCTGGCCCTCCACCCCCATAAGGCGGGCGACTCCGAGCAAACACCGGCGGCGTTGAGTGGCATGAACTTGGATCTCTGCTGCCTGAAGGACAATGGGGATATCCTCTTCGTCCCCTACGCAGGCCAGAGCATAAGCGATCTCACAGCAATCCTCATCCATGTACCATTCCAGGCTGCGGCGCACCTCGTCGCGAAGTTCTTTCAGCTCCAACTCACTCACAGCTTCGGCTGCTGCTGTTCGAATGCTAGCCCGTGGGTCGAACAAACCATCGGCGAATACCTCCGGCACAGTCTTTGCCTCCATATCACGTAGAGCCTGAAGAGCAGCACGGCGCAAATCTGTGTCGTTTGTTTGCGTGGCTGCCAATGCGAGAGGCTCGACACATTCTGGGTCGCCAATTCTGCCGAGGGCCTTTGCTGCGCTTCTGCGAACCAGGGAGCTTGGGTGTTCCAAAAACTTAATCAAGGTTGGGACAGAGCTCTTGCTGGGAGCATCCCCCAGAGCTTCCAACATCTCCTCGTCAACAAGGGCAGGATTCTTCTCGACATGGCGCAAAAGTGCCTCAGCAGCTTCGCTCGTGCCAATTTTGCCAAGGGCATTTGCCGCCTGACGCCGGACACGGGGCGAAGGATCTTCGAGGGCATGTTCCACATCGGCTGTCGCCAAGGTCATCTGGGCTGCCCCGATGCTCTTCATCGCCTCTTCCTTGATCGATTCCCCGCTCCCTGCTCGAATCTTTCGCAAAGCAGCGACCCCCTTCGGTTTGACCTGGGTGATCTGCTGGAGGGTATCGCGGAGCGATGTTGCCCCTTTTTCGCGGATGGGAATCAGGGAAAGAACCGAAAGGACGCGAAAAAGGATCAGGCTGGCAAAAACAATTTTGTATGAGGTTGTGGCATCAAATCCTGTGCGCAAACTCGCCATCATCGCGCCCCCCAGGAGAGGGGCGATGCCACCGACGATGGCCTGCAAAGCCAGAACCGCCCCGAGGTAGTTGGCGCGATCCTCATCTTTGGCGGTGGCCAAGTAAAGGTTCAGCTGGGTAACGGCAATGCCAGACCAAAGCACCCCGTTGCCCAGGTGGCCAACCAGCAGGATCGCCGCATTCATTGCTTGTTGGCCAGGCTGACAAGCCACCCACATGAGCGGCGTGAGAACGATCCCCATCAGAAGGAGAATCAGGAGGGGCTTGTTCCCGTACTTATCACTCAAGAATCCCCAAATCTTGACGGCGGCAATCGTGCCGATGGCATGAGCGACCCCTGTCGCAGTCAGCACTGTCAAGGGCATATCCAAACTCTCGATCGCGTAGGCAGAAAAGAGGTTTCCTGCCAAGGTGGAGCTGGTGGTGAAGAGGATCGCAAAGATCAAGACCTTCCGGAAATCAACATCCCGAAAAGGAGCCGACATCTGGCGCAAAGCATTCCCCAGATTCGGTGGCACTGGGTTGGCGCGGGGCAGATCCCCCATTCGCAAGAAGAATCCCATGCTCACGAGACCCAAAAGCACGCCAAAACCAAAGATGAAGGAGTAACTGACTTCCGCCAAAGCACCCCCTTTGAAAACATCGAGGGCAAAGCCACCCATCAGACCAGTGAGGGCCCCACAAACGGTCGCGATGAGGGTTCGCCGACTGAAATACCAACCGCGGGAGTTTGACGGAATAATCTCACCGAGCCAGTCGTTGTAGGTCGGCCCCATCACCTGAGCCATCGCCCCTGCCAGAAAGATGCACCCGATGAGGATCGCAAGACGAACGTCGTTTGGCCATGGCAGCAAGGGGAGAATCACCAAGGGAACATGAAAGATCCGCCACAGCCAAGCCATGGGGATGAGGAATCCCTTGTAGCTAGGATGAGCCCTGCCCCACACTGCCCCAGGAATTTGGAGAAAGGCGACGTCAATATTCGCCACCTGAAGAGTTCGCAAGTTATCAATGCGGCTCTGAGCCTTTGCCATGAAACAACTGTTATTCTGAAGCCATGGCAATCGTCCCTGTGGACAAAATTTCTCAAAATTCTCCCGTCAGACCAGAGATATATGGACTATCCTAATAATCAAGTATGGTGAGGATTCTCGTCGTCGACAACGCAGTCGACGCCATGGCACCACTCGCTCTCTCTTTTGCAGGAGAAGCAGTGGTCTTTGAGCAATGTTTTTCGGCCTTTCACGCTGTCAACCGCCTTCACGAAGCCTTCTTTGACATCGTGGTATCAGAAATCGCCTTGGGTGGAGAGGAAATCGCATCTACGGTTGCGACCACTGCCTTTTCCCAAGACCTGATGACCCAAGTCATTGTGTTCGCAGACCAGCCGACCGTTCGGCCCTCGGTGGAACTCATGAAGATGGGTGTGTTTGACGTGATCGAAAAAGCCAGAGGTGTCGAGGCTCTTGTCGATTCAATCAGGAATGCAGTTCATGAATCCCACAAGGATCGCGAGCTGGTCTTTCAGGTGAGTCAGAACTAGCCTCTTCCCTATCGCCCTCGCCCCACCGATTCGAAAGTCTCGAGAAGGCAGTTGAAGGGCAGACACCTCACTCGTTCTTGGGAATCCAGGATGAGGTGAGGTGTTTTTCTGTTTCGCCCGTCTTTTGGGTGGCAATTATGCAGAAAAGGTCCTGCCATCTCCTCCCAGAAAGTTGCACGCGCAACTTTCTGGCCAAGCCAGTCATTAGAACGATTTGAAACACCATGAAACGTTCTCTCTTTC
>JALOLT010000089.1 GCA_025455775.1 Fimbriimonadaceae bacterium | reverse complement strand
CGGCTCGGCTGGTGCCTTGCCTCCCCACCCTCTCTTGCAGCGACGAGAGATCAAGAAGATCGTCCTTGTCCTCATTACCGCTGACCGTGGTCTGGCGGGATCCTACAACACCAACATTTTGCGCAAGGCCAGCGACTGGATGAAGGAACAGGATGTGCCGGTTGAGTTGGTGACGGTTGGCAAAAAGGGTGTTCAGTTCTTCGGAAAAAGAGGAGGGACGATCATCCACTCTGTTTCTGTCCCGACCAGCGGGGCCAATGTCGAAGATGCGGTTGCCTTGACCAATAAGGTCACAGAACTCTTCGAGGGGGAAGAATGCGATGCTGTGTACCTTTGCTACTCGAAGTTCTACTCACCCATTCGACAGGAGCCGCAAGTCGTCCAAGTACTGCCGATTGAGCCTCCCACCCAGGTAGAAAGCGATCTCTCGAAAAGTGCTGGGAAAGAGTATGGTTTTGAGCCAGCCCCAGAAGAGCTGCTCGGCTACCTTTTGCCGAAGTATCTCCTGACCGTTATCTTGCAATCTCTGCTCGAATCTGCCGCCTCCGAACACGGAGCCAGAATGACCGCGATGAGTAACGCAACCGACAACGCAGGAAAGATGATCGGAGAGCTTACTCTTCAAGCGAACCGCAGCCGCCAGGCAGGAATCACCAAAGAGATTCTTGAAATCGTCGCTGGCGCGGAAGCCCTCAAAAGCTAACTGCCCAGGAATCTGGGTCTTCGTGATTGCCGCAGAAGGTCAAGACTTTGACTTCTGCGGCATCTGCTTTTTTCAGGGCTTCGGCACAGGCATTGACCGTTCCCCCTGAAGTTCTCACGTCATCGATCAAGAGAATGACCTTGCCCTTTACTTCGGGATCAGCGAGAAAGGCCCCCTTGAGATTCGTCAACCTCTCAACCCGCGAGAGTTCGACTTGGGGCGGCGTTGCCCTAGTGCGACGGAGCCACTCATCCCGCCGGAGCTGATCCGGAAGTTGGTCTGAGAGCAAGGCAGATTGGTTGTAGCCTCTCGAATTCAAGCGGCTGGTATGGAGTGGCACTGGGATAATGGCGTCGCAGGCAAGGCTCACGTCGGCGTGCCAATGGTCGGCGAGGTACTTTGCCATTGGGTCGGCAGCGGCAGTGGTTCGACCGTACTTCAGGGCTTTTACCAAGTCTGCGGCAACACCGTCAAATGGGAAGAGACTGTGGACTTCTGTCACAATTTCAAATGGCAAAATTAAACTGATCTGCAGCTTATCTTGGGGAAGCCCATTCCGGCAGTCAGGGCAAAGAGCGTCCCCGATGCAGGAGCAGAGGCAACACTTTTTGGGGTAGACGAAGTCGACTAATGCCTGAGTGAGGCGCTGGATCATTGCATGATGCCGCGCAGAGGACCGCTCGGATTGAGTGAAGATCGAAGCCGGGACCAGGGGATTGAGACTTCAAACGAGCCTTCGGCGTAGCTCGCCACAGAATAAGGGGCAAAGTGCCACGTGATTCCCGTGGAGCTGATTGTGAATCTTTCGAGCAATTCGTCCGGAAGTTGGCGAATCGAACCGTCCAAGACGGAGCTCGCCTTCTTGCGGCGCAATTCTGGGATGACGAGATCCGAAACGGTCTTTCTCACATTTACTCCGGTGCGAAAGAGTTCCCTTGCCCTGATCTTCACAGCTCGGTTTTGTCGGTTTGAAAAGGTGGCAGTATCGTAGAAGGTGTTGGGGTGGGCGCCACCCATATAGCTATAGGTACTGACGATGAAACTGGCTAGGTTTTGGTTGTAGAAGGTCATGCCGACTGTCGCTTCTGATGAGGCGGAGGCTTCCGACCTGGTTTCGTGGAGTTCGGCACCGACACCCATGGCATCAGCAACTGCCTCCTCGAACTTGGGGCGCAACCAGGCGCGGAGTTCGCTGTTCACCGACTGGGCAAAGGGGGTCTTGCCGTCAAGGGGGGTGTAGGCTAAGGAAACCTCCCACTTTGTTCCTTGATCCTTCCAGATCGTCGGTGGGGTGGAATGGAGGGAGACCGTCAAAGAAAAAATGGCGGAAATCATAGAGGTGATTTTGACATAACCCTGTGGTTCAGCAAGATCGCGAAGGATGCTTATTTGATGGTGAACCATGCCGATTTACCACAAATTCTGCTGACCCTGGCGAAGGGAGGAGAGAACCAGTCGTAGTATGGGGAGAGGGTGTAAACTCCCTCCCGTAATACTATGCCAAAGCGAATGGAAACTCTGGTGCTGCACGACAGCTCCACCCCCGTTTTCGGTGATATTCAAAAGGGCGGCAGCGTCGTTCTGGCGAGTTCGGATACTTTGTTCGAACTCGTGAACCAGCCTTTGAATCAGGCCAGAGCCAATGCGCTATGGCCTCTGACTTTCGGTCTCGCCTGCTGCGCGATCGAGATGATGTCCACCGTAGCTTCTCGATTTGACCTCGCTCGTTTTGGCTCAGAAGCCTTCCGCGCCACCCCTCGCCAGGCAGACGTCATGATCATTGCTGGGAGGTTGAGTAAAAAAATGGCTCCTGTTCTTAGACAAATCTACGACCAGATGCCAGAGCCGAAGTGGGTGATCTCCATGGGTGCCTGTGCTAGTTCAGGCGGTGTTTACAACAACTACGCCATTGTTCAAGGAGCGGATCAAGTCGTTCCTGTCGATGTCTATGTTCCTGGCTGCCCTCCCAGTCCAGACGCTCTGATGTATGGCGTCATTAAGCTCCAAAACAAGATTAAGCACCAGAACATCTTCAAGAACAAGAGCATGAGCATCATCGAACTCAAGCCTCGGACCCAAGAAGAGGTGAAGGCGTGAGCTTCGAAGTTTTGAGGGATGTTGCGAAGCCAATTATCGCAGGCTTTGGGATCACGGCGCGACGGCTAGCGAGTGAAAAAGTCACGATCCAATACCCAGAAGAGCGCAGAGAGCAGTTCGTGAGAACCCGCTGGCGCCACGTTTTAACGCGCTATGACTCTGGCTTGGAGAGATGCATCGGCTGCTCTTTGTGTGCCGGGGCCTGTCCAGCTCGCTGCATTTACGTTCAAGCGGCGGAGAATACCAACGAGGATCGACGCAGCCCTGGTGAGCGGTACGCCGAGCGTTATGAGATCAATATGCTCCGCTGCATCTTTTGTGGCTACTGCCAAGAAGCCTGCCCTACAGGAGCGATTGTCCTTCGCAAGGACTTTGAATTAGCCAACTACGAGCGGGAAGACTTTATCTATACTAAAGAGATGCTTCTGGAGCCGATTCGACGGTAGATTGTCTGACGAGCGATTGTACAAAAGGGGCTGTCTCAAAAGGGATTGAACCCCTTCTCTTGGCAGATGCCTGCCCCGCCTCCCCGAGGCCACGCCCTCCCCTCCGCTTCGCTTCGGGGCTGCGCCTCGGCAGGGCAGGTGAGGTCACCGAGACGCGATCAGACGGCATTCTTGGAAGCCCAACAAGGGCTGCCTCTTTTTTTGCTTTTCTTTCATCCCCAAAGCCACCAGAACTCCGTCTTTCCGTTGATCGTCGGCACTTCCGCGAGACTCACGAACCGGATTCCCTTAAAAGCATCAGGCTACTTGCTGAATCCAATCGGAATATACTGGTGACGTGGCAGATTTCCAGACGATCCTGACCCTCCCCAAGCGCATGGCTGAGAGGTACGAGGAGATTCAGGGGAGAAGGCAGCCGGAATGGTACGCAACCCATGATCCAGACCAGCACATCGGATCGGGGGGAGGCACGGCTCACGCCCTTGTCAAGGCCTGGGAGACCCTGGGGCGAGACCTTAACTTTATAGATTGGCTCAGGTCTAAGCCGAAGGCAGTGATTCACGCTGGTGGGCAAAGCCGTCGCCTTCCAGCCTACTCAGCGGTTGGGAAAGCTCTCCTCCCGATTCCAGTGGAAAAAGGGAGCGTTGGGCAGCCCTTTGACCAACAGCTCCTGGATCTGCAGATCGAGGAGCTGCATCGGCTTTTGGATGTGGCCCCTCATTCTTATTGCCTCGCAATCTTGAGCGGTGATGCCTTGATGAGACCCAGGAAACTGCCAAGATCTTTGCCCTTAGCCGACGTATTGGCCCTGGGGTTTGAAACATCCCCCGAAGCGACGACTGCTTTCGGGGCGTTCTTTGTGCGGTGGGGTCAGGGTCAGGAAGTCGACTTTGTGCTGCAAAAGCCTCCCCTGAACGAGCTGTATCGTCTGGCACAAAGTCATCGCTGTTTGGCAGATGCCGGTGTTTGGCTGCTGAGCGAAAAAGCGGTTTTGGCTTTGCTGGCAGAATGTGGCTGGGATTCCCTCAGCCAGTCTTTTCCCACCGGCCCACGGCTGTTTGATTTGTATGGGGACTTTGGCTTATCTCTTGGAAAAAACGCGAGTAGGCCGAGGCCAAGCGTTTCCAATCTTCAGGCGGTAGTCCTGCCATCGGGCGATCAATTTTTCCACTTCGGGACGAACCGACAGTTGCTTGACTCTGTGATTCGGCTTCAGAGTCAGAGCGCGATGACACCGAGTGACCTCGGGTTTACCACCAGCTCGCAACGTAGGTTGAACCAGCACCCCCTCGACACTGTATTTGAGGAAATCCCAGATTTTGCGAGTGAAGCCAAGGTATGGATTGATAATAGTTTTGTCCCATCTGGCTCTACTTTTGCCGGAAACAATATTTTAACCAACGCGCCACCGTGCCGCTTCCCCTTCCAGATTCCTAGGGATGTCTGTATCGACTTCGTTCCCGTTGGGGAGGAGGACTGGTGCCTAAGGATCACTGGTTTTGATGATTCTTTTCGCGGAAAACTTGCTCATAAAGACACGCTCTTCCTGGGCAAACCTTTCCATGAGTGGTGTGAGGAAAGGGGTCTTGCTGACTTTCTCATCCAGAATTCTGACCATGACATCTTCGACTTCCCGGTGTTCCCTTGTTCCCACCTTGATCAGATCAACTGGGATTCAATCGCCTGGTTCTGGGATCCTTCTCTCTCAGGAAGGGAGTTTTGGGAAGGGGCAAATCGACTCTCAGCGAGTGAGATCCCCTCTCAGGTGAATATCGAGCGACTCGCGACTCAGAGGCAGAAGAATCGTGAGCGCACGCTCGAAACAACCCTGAAAAACCACACCAGGAGCGTGTTTTTCTCGCTAGACCTCGAGCGTGCGGCACGTCAGATGGCAAAGACGCCAATGTCATCCACTGAGCACAGGGTGGCTGACTCAGCCAGCCCTGCACAAAAGCTTCACCATCATATGTTTCGCTCCGCCTTGATGGAGCAGAGAGGTGAGGGGCAATCCAGTGAGTGGGAGGCGGCTGCCTTTCAGGTCTTGCAAGACGCCATCCTTAGCTCAGGTTATCTACAGGTTCATGAACCTAAGGCTAGCCTTCTTCCCGACCAAATTGTCGTGACTCGGTCTCCGTTGCGATTTGACTTGGCGGGGGGCTGGACCGACACTCCACCCTACTCAGTGCTTTATGGCGGGAGGGTAGTGAACGTCGCAGTGGAGCTGAATGGCCAGCCCCCGATTCAGGTTTTTGGTAGGATTTTGCCGAAAAATCATATCGTTCTCCGCAGCATCGACAGGGGAACCGAGATGACGATTACGGATCATGAGGGTTTACGGGCGACGATTGGAAACTTGACGGAGTTCTCCTTGGCCCAGGCGGCTTTGGTTCTCGCCGGTTTCGGATCCCAGTTCAATTCTGCGGCAGGGCCCTCGCTTGCAGCTCAGCTAGAAGCCTTTGGTGGGGGAATCGAGTTGGCGATGGTGGCAGCAGTTCCGAAGGGGTCTGGACTTGGTACCAGTTCGATTTTGTCGGGAGCGATCTTAGCGAATCTTTCAGAGATATGCGGTCATAACTGGATGAATCAAGAGATTTTTGATCGGGTTATCGCCAGTGAACAGATGCTGACAACCGGGGGTGGCTGGCAGGATCAGGTCGGGGGGATCTTGCCAGGGGTGAAGCTCGTGACAAGTCAGCCAGGATTGCGACAAGAGATTACCTCTTTGTGGTTGCCAGAACAGGCGATGGCGAGCGCGATATCTGATGGTTCTGCCTTGCTCTACTACACAGGAATCACGAGAGTCGCGAAGGACGTTTTGAAGCAGATTGTAAGGGGAATGTTCCTCAATTCTCATCACCGATTGAGGATCCTGCGTCAGATCGGGGAGAACACCGAGGCAACGACTGAGGCCTTTCAAACGAGGTCTACCGAGGCCTTGGGACGTGCTGTTCGCCGCTCCTGGGAGCTAAATCAGGCACTTGATGAAGGAACAAACCCTCCGGGGGTGGCTCGGCTGGTGGATCAAGTCGATGACTTGGTTATCGGGGCGAAGCTTTTGGGGGCAGGGGGTGGGGGATATCTCTTGCTCCTGGCCAAAGATCCAGAAGCTGGCCAGAGGTGTCGGAAGATCCTGGACGAATCCAACCAGGCGACAGGGGCCAGATTTGTGGACTTCTCGATCGCCCAGAGGGGTCTCGAAGTCGCCAGGAGCTAGGAAGGGCTGACCAAGCGAGCAAAAGCAAATCACCCCCTGCCTTCCTTGGCGGGGGGTGATTTCAATTCGTCCGAGCCGGTTCTCCTTAGCCTTCGCCTTGAGCGTGACCAAAGAACGGTTCGAATGGAATGAGGCCCAATCGTGTTGCGGCTCGGAGAGCTTGTACACGGTTGTTAACCTGCAGTTTTTGGTAGATATTCGCTAAGTGGAAATCCACCGTTCGCTTTGAAACAACCATTTTATCTGCCGCTTCTTGGCTACTATGTCCTTGTGCGATGAGACTAAGAACCTTTATTTCCGTCGGGGTGAGTCGCACTCCCCGGGGAGATTCACTGGATCGAGATGTACCAGGCATTGCCATTACCCATTTCCTCGCTTGCTTTCTGCTTGCCGCCTGTATGTCCTGTTCCACATCTGTTTAGAAAAATGAGATACCTAGTGAAAATTGGCTAGAAATCCTATTGGGATGCCCTATCGTTCGGAAACTGCATCCCATAGCCCTTCGGTAACCCTTGCCCCCTCTGCCGCTCTAGTGACCGTCAAAGTTGGGTTAAAGTCTTTGACTCGTTGTCGGTACAAATGTTCGCATTCTTTAGTGAATTTTTCTACCATTTCTTCCGCAACAAGCGCAACACAAGCCCCTCCAAAGCCAGCACCAGTGAGTCGCGCACCCAAGCAGCCAGGTGACTGCCAGGCTGATTCTGCCATAGCATCAAGCTCGATGCAGGAGACCTCATAGTCGTCCCGAAGACTCTCGTGACTCGCCCTCATCAAACTATAGATACGTTCGAACTCCCCGTTGGATAACGCTTTTGCAAAATCTTGACATCGTTCGTTCTCTGTCACAACGTGCCTGGCCCTGCGCCGCACGGTGGGATCGACGATTCGCTCCACCTGCGAAAGGTCTGCATCGCGTAAAGAATCGACGCCAATTTCGCCACAGGCTTCTTCACACTCCCTTCGGCGCTGGTTGTAGGCACCTTGAGTGAGTTGACGAGTCTTTCCCGTGTTGCATAGAACGACGGCAACTCCGGCAGGGATTGGCACTGTCTTGGTGGAGAGACTCCTGGTATCGATGAGGAGAGCATGGTCTTTGCGCCCGAGTGCGCTGGCCATCTGATCCATCACGCCGCAGTTCATGCCAACGTACTGGTTCTCGGCTTTTTGAGAGAGCAGAGCGAGTTCCAAATTGCTCTTGCCTTGGCTCTCCAAATGGTTCCAGGCGACGGCAAAGGCGAGTTCGATGGCGGCACTGCTACTCACTCCGCTTTCGGCAGGGAGGGTACTGGCGACGACTCCTTCGACATTCGTCTTGACGTTCATCGCCCAGGCGACGCCAGCAGGGTATTTGACCCACGAATCTGGCTTGGTCTCCTCTCGGATGTCGCGCTCTTTGCCGGATCCCATTTCTTTCGAAAAGAGTCTGGTAGACGAGGCGTGTCGCAAGGCCACCGTGATCCCGAGGTCGATAGCGCAGGGGAATACAAATCCGTCGTTGTAGTCTGTGTGCTCCCCGATCAGGTTAATGCGGCCAGGAGCATGGGCGACGACCTCAGGCACTCCTCCAAATTGCTCGGCAAAGAGCGAAACTATCTTTTCATTCACGCAGGTGACCCTCTAACTCGGACGCGTCATTTCGATTGGAACTACCCATTCGGCAAATTGTTCCTCTGTGACATAACCCAAGCCCAACGCGGCTTCTTTGAGACTGAGCCCTTCCTTGTGGGCTTTCTTGGCAATCGCAGCTGCCTTATCGTAGCCGATGTGGCGGTTCAAGGCGGTTACCTGCATTAGATTTGTGGCTAGGTTGGCCTCCAGGCGAACCATGTTGGGCTCGATTCCCACGGCGCAATTGTCGTTGAAAGCAGAGCAAGCGTCCCCCAGGAGTTGGATTGAGGTGAGAACGTTATGCACCATCACTGGCTTGAACACGTTTAGTTGGAAGTTACCTTGGCTTCCGGCGAAAGCGACGGCAGCATCGCACCCAAAGACCTGTACAGCAACCATCGTCATAGCCTCGCTCTGGGTTGGGTTAACCTTGCCTGGCATGATGGAGCTCCCTGGTTCATTTTCGGGAATGTTGATTTCGCCGATTCCGTTCCTTGGTCCAGATGCGAGCCACCTGACGTCGTTCGCCATCTTCATGAGGGCTCCTGCCAGGGTACGGAGGGAAGCTGAGGTGGTGACCATGGCGTCGTGGGCGCTGAGGGAGGCGAACTTGTTAGGGGCACTGACAAAGGGAAAGCCGGTTTCGGCGGCGAAGGCAGAGGCAGCGAGATCGCCAAACTTTGGGTGAGCATTGAGGCCTGTTCCGACGGCTGTCCCCCCGATCGCAAGTTCGTAGAGGCCTTGTTCTGCGTGACGAACCTCAGCCAGGCAGTAGTCAAGTTGGGCGACCCACCCCCCTATTTCTTGCCCCAAGGTGATGGGTGTGGCATCTTGGAGGTGAGTCCGCCCGACCTTGACGAGAGTCTCGTACTGTTTGGCTTTTTCGGCGAGGGTATCGCGCAAGATTTGAACCCTTGGGTAGAGCTGGCGGTGGAGTTCTTCGACGACTGCGATATGCATTGCAGTGGGGAAGGTGTCGTTACTGCTTTGGCCCCGGTTGACGTGGTCGTTGGGGTGAACTGGGCTCTTCGTTCCCATCGTTCCGCTTGCCATTTCGATGGCGCGGTTGCTGATCACCTCGTTGGCATTCATATTGCTTTGGGTGCCAGATCCAGTTTGGAAAACGACAAGGGGAAAGTGATCGTCGAGTTTGCCTTCCAAAACCTCCTGGGCTGCGGCGATGACAAGGTCAGCGACGTCAGGCGGCAGTTCACCGAGCTCCTTGTTTGCTTGGGCGGCTCCCTTTTTCAGGATTCCCATCGCCCGGATGATAGCGCGGGTCATTTTGAATCGTTCTGTGCCGATCGGGAAGTTTTGAATTGAGCGCTGGGTTTGGGCACCCCAATAGCGAGAGGAATCGACTTCGATTTGCCCCATCGTGTCGGATTCGATGCGAATTGCCATTGATCCTACAGGCTACCGGAAATTTGCGGCCAGTGTGGGAAGCTGTTCCCACCAGTCGGAGAGGATTTGCTTAGGTTTTGGGAGGTGTTCGGGGGTGGTCGGCGTGGGCTTGTCCGGCACTCATCGAAGCCCTTTAACGTAGAATGATTCCGATGGCAGCTCCAGCCGTAACCCCAGGCCGATTTGGCCCCTATGGAGGTCGTTTTGTCCCAGAAACGCTCGTCCCTGCGCTTGATGAGCTTGAGGCTCTTTTTGCCGAGAATTGGGCGGACGATGGTTTTCGGGCTGAGTTTCAGTCCTACCTGAGGAACTTTGTGGGTCGGGAGACTCCTTTGACAGAGGCGAACCGGCTGAGCGAGGTCACTGGCTACCATGTTTCGATCAAGCGAGAGGATCTTTGCCACACAGGCGCCCACAAGATCAACAATGCTCTGGGTCAGTGTCTCCTGGCTCTGCGCATGGGCAAGAAACGGATCATTGCTGAGACTGGGGCTGGTCAACATGGTGTGGCGACTGCGACGGTTTGCGCCCTGTTTGGGCTGGAGTGCCATGTCTACATGGGTGAGGAGGATTGTGCGCGCCAGCAGCTAAACGTTTTCCGTATGAAGCTTTTGGGGGCGAACGTGATCCCTGTTTCTAGCGGGACTCGTACTCTTAAAGATGCCTTGAATGAAGCGATGAGGGACTGGGTGACGAACGTCCGCGACACTCACTACATCATCGGAACAGCGGCAGGTCCACATCCTTACCCCTACATGGTTCGCGAGTTTCAGAGCGTAATCGGGATTGAAGCGAGGTCTCAGTACTTGGAGCGTCATGGGGTTTTGCCAGAGGTAGGAATCGCTTGTGTCGGGGGTGGATCGAATGCCATTGGCTTTTTCCATGCCTTTGTTCCCGATGAATCTATGAAGTTGATCGGGGTTGAGGCAGGGGGCTTGGGAGTCGCGACTGGACGCCACGCTGCACCTTTGACAGCAGGTACTCCTGGTGTGTTGCATGGCAGTTATAGCTATCTGATGCAGGATGAAGATGGACAGATTGTGGAAACCGAGTCAGTCTCGGCTGGCCTTGATTATCCCGGCGTTGGGGCAGAGCATAGCTACCTGAAAGATATTGGGCGGGTTCAGTACGAGGCTGCAACGGATCAGGACGCGCTCGAGGCCTTTACGTGGCTTTCTCGCCACGAGGGTTTGATTCCTGCTTTTGAGAGTGCCCATGCTTTTGCTCCCTTGATGTCGCCAGGTCGGTTTGCCCCAAGAACTCGTATTTTGGTGAATCTGAGCGGCCGCGGGGACAAGGATATGGAGCGGGCGAGCCAGATTTTGGCTTTGTAGTTTCTTCTGGGTTTTTTGGGCAGGCGCCGCCCGGCCCACGGCCACGCCCGACCGGTTCCCGGCTTGGGTGGTTCCGATTTCAGCACTCGTCCGGTCTGCCCCGGGACGGCGCCTGTGTGGGTTGGGCACTGTCTTTTCGGGTGGTGTGTCGCGCCAGAGTTAGGCGCCCTAGCGGCTTGTGGACTCAGGGTTGGCCCCCATCCCTACCCTTCCCCCATTGTACACCCGGGTGAGGGGGGGTTCGGAGACACGCTTTCATTCACGCACAACGAAGCTTCTCGGAGGCCAGGGAGCCCCTTCTCCTCCAGGCGAGGGGAGGGATCTCGGAGCAGGCAGGAAGAACTGGGCACGACTGCTAGGAAGACTGGATCAGGTGATTCCGTCTCCGATCATCCACCAGCCCCTGAAGAGTTGCAGTGCCAGTTTCCGTAAACATTGTGGGGACTTGAAGGGTCTGCAAAATAGTCGACCTAAATCGTGTAGGTCGGACTGTTATAACGTTCAGTCAAGACTTGTATACAGTTTGAGGTGCCAATATAGATGAGGTTCCCATTCACGCACTTGTACAGATCACAGCTCTGCTCCCTAAGGAAGAAGTTCGCGTACCGAGTAATTGGTATCGTGACACCGCGTTCGACCGAGACTCCGAAGAACTTCTTGATCCCATCAATCTGGGCTGCCATGGTGATGGTCATTTCGCCATTTTCGTATATCGGGAGGAATGTCAGGTCCTGGGCTTCGAGTTCGAGAATCGTTCCAGAGTCGCCGGTACGGCCATCTTCGTAGGCGACCTCAAAGATTGTGAGTTTGCTGGTTGGGTCGAGGGTGCCAGTCGGACGCATCCACTTGGCGATATAAGAGGAAGGGATGGTCTCGTTTGGCACAACCGTGATGCGAAGATCGCCGTCGCTCCCATCTGACATTTTGAATGTGACAAGGTCTTCTCCGTAGGGAAGGCGCCAAGTTGGGGCAGTGTAGGTTCCCTCGGTGGTGACAGTTCCGTATTTCGCCTTCCAAGAGGCTGGTGAAACTGGGTTAGTCGTGTCGCTTGACTGAAAGGTGTAGCTCGTTCCCGCCACGACTTTTGAGACTTGAACACTGGGCAGGGATTCGATTGATTCAGGCGATTGGGTTTGGATGCACGTTGGGCAAGCTGTAGCTGGGATGGGTTGCGGCTGAGTTGGCGGGGCAGTTTGAGTTCCAGCGGTGCGGGATAGGAGGATGGCACCTGCTCCGACGGACAGAAGAATTCCGTCAAGGGTTTTGGCAACTTTGGCTAAAACTGAGGGTGAATGTATTCGGAAGAATGGCAATTTGAGGGGACTCTCAACCTCGTTTGTTTTGCATCGACCATTGGATGTCTTTCTCTTCGAGCGTCAGAAACGCCTCATAAGATGATTCCTTCGAGATGGGCGGAGGAGCAGCGAGGTTTCGCAGTGGCTATCCAGAACCAGAGATGGAAGCTAGGTTATGGGGGGAGAGTGTTCCGTCCCAAGCCCCAATCAAGAACCGACGGTAGAATAGCGGACGCGAAAGCAATTCACACGAATTTGGCGGTTCCTTGGGTCGGGGATGATTCCCCGTGTTAAGACGGAACGACATGTCGCTAGATTCGGAGGCTAACCCAAACTCGCACAATTAGGAACATAAATTATGCCGCAACTCAGCATGAAAGAGCTGCTCGAAGCAGGTGTGCACTTCGGCCACCAAACTCGTCGCTGGAACCCCAAGATGAAGCGCTACATCTACGGCGCGCGCAACGGGATCTACATTGTTGACCTCCACCAAACGATCAAGTTGTTTGAAGACGCCCTGAACTACGTCCAGAGAGTCGTGATGGACGGCGGAACTGTCCTCTTCGTCGGAACCAAGAAGCAAGCTCAGGCTGCGATCAAGGAAGCTGCCCAGAGGTCGGGTCAGTACTTCGTGACTGAGAGATGGTTGGGAGGAATGCTTACCAACTGGGACACGATTCAGCAGCGAATTAACCGCCTCAAGGACCTCGACCGCATGGAGAAGGAAGGCTATCTGGCTAGACTCCCGAAGAAAGAGGCTCTGAAGAGGATGGAGGAGCGAGAAAAGCTCAACACCTATTTTGAAGGGATCGCCACGATGCCTAAGGCGCCAGCTGTGATGTTCATTGTTGACCTGAACAAGGAAACGAACGCAGTCAAGGAAGCCAAGAAGTTGGGTATTCCCATCATCGCGATTGTGGATACGAACTGCGACCCAGATCTCGCCGACTACGTGATCCCAGGCAATGATGACGCGATCCGAGCCATTCGCCTTGTCACCCAAAAGATGAGCGAAGCCATTCTTGAAGTGCGGCCGATCGATGAGTCCCTGACCGAGGGAACTCTCTCCGGCGATGTCGAGTTGGAAGAGGGCGAAGAAGAGACCATCGTCGCCTTTGGTGAGGTTGAGCAAGAGTTCCTGCGAAGTTTTGAATCGAGCAGCCAAGCTCAGGCTACGCCAGAAGCTGACCCAGTGAAAGCTGAAGTTGCAACCGAAGCTCCAACTGCCCCAGCACAAGCAGAGGCTCCCGCTCCTGAAGCTCCTGCTTCGGAAGCGCCAGCTCCTGAGGCAACAGCTTCTGTGGCCCCAGCTGAGGTCGCAGCAGAAGCAGTGACGAGCGAAGAGCCAGCTGCTCTCGAAGCTGACAAGACTGAATCGAACTAACGACCGAACGAAGAACTAGGAGAAGATGAATCGTGAGCATTAACGCCTCGGATGTCAAAAAACTGCGCGAAATCACCGACGCGCCTATGATGGACTGTAAGCGAGCCCTGGAAGAAGCAGGCGGTGACATGGAGAAGGCAGTGACCATTCTCCGCGAGCAAGGCAAGGCCCAAGCTCAAAAGAAGGCTGGCCGCGCAACGAGCGAAGGAATCGCCAGGTTTGCTGTCTCGGCTGACGGCAAGAAAGCGGCGGGAATCGTTGTCGCCTGCGAAACCGACTTCGTGAGCAACAACGAGGACTTTAAGAAAGAAGTCTTCGCGATGGTCGAAGGGTTTGTAGCAGCCGGCGCAGCGAGCGATACGGTCGTCGTGGATGGAACTTCTGTCGCTGACCGGATCACGAATCTGGTCAACTTGATTCGCGAGAACATTCAACTTAAGAAGGCTGAGTTCTACACAACCGATGGCCAGTTCGCCGTCTACAACCACCACAACGGCAAGTTGGCAGCTTTGGTCGAGCTGGCAGGGAACGCTTCCAACGCAGCGGAGGTCGGCAAGCAAATCGGTATCCAGGCAGTGGCGATGTCGCCAGAGTTCCTGAAGAAAGAAGAAGTTCCGCAAGACGTGATCGACCGAGAAATCCAGATCAACATTGAGCGAGCCATCCAAGAAGGCAAGAACCCTCAGATGGCAGAAAACATCGCGAAGGGCCGCGTGAACAAGGAGTACTATCAACAGAACGTGCTTCTTGAGCAGGCTTACTACGCAGAGCCAAAGAAGTCAGTTGCGACCTACGTTGCAGAAGCTGCGAAGGAAGGAAGCGGCAACATCGAGGTCCTGCGGTTTGTTCGATTCTCGGTGGGCGACGAGAAAGCCGAGTAGTCGTCCCATGAGTGGCGAACCCCTGTACAATCGCGTTCTGCTGAAAATCAGCGGAGAGGCCCTCGGTGGAAAAGCGGGTTTCGGTCTTGAGACCGAAACCCTCGACTACATCGCCAAAGAGATCATCGCAGTCCACCAAGAAGGGGTGGAGGTCGCAGTCGTGGTCGGAGGAGGCAATTTTATCAGAGGCTCCGCCTTTTCCGTCGAGGGAGGGATCGACCGTACTGTTGCTGACCAAATGGGAATGCTCGGGACGATTATGAATGGCCTGGCCCTGCAGGCAGCCATCGAAGCGAACGGAGTTCCCACTAGGGTTCAAAGTGCGATCACAGTGAGCGAAGTCGCAGAACCTTTCATTCGCCGTCGGGCTGTCAGGCATCTTGAAAAGGGCCGCGTGATCGTTTTCACGGCGGGAACAGGGAATCCCTATTTTACAACTGATACTGCCAGCGTCTTGCGTGCGCTGGAAATTGATGCTAAGGTGATCTTTAAGGCCACCAAGGTTGATGGGATCTATGACAAAGACCCCAAGAAACATGCAGACGCAGTGAAATACAATCGTCTCACCTTTGGCGAAGCCCTTGAACAACAACTCGGAGTCATGGATCAAACCGCTTTTGCGATGTGCCGTGAACACAAGCTCCGCGTCGTTGTGATGAATCTGCGTAAGGCAGGAAGCATGGTCAAAGCCGTTCGAGGAGAAACGATCGGAACGCTGGTCGAAGGAGACTAATCGAAGTGACAAACGAAATTTTGCAAGAAGCCGAAAGGAAAATGAAACACGCAGTGGAAGCGACAGTGCACGACTTTCAACGAATTCGCACAGGACGTGCAAACCCCATGGTTTTGGAAAAAATCACAGTGGATTACTACGGTGTCGATACTCCGATCACCCAGGTTGCGAGCGTGAGTTCTCCCGAGCCACGCCAACTGCTGTTGCAACCGTTTGAGAAGAACATGGTTGCTGCAATCGAAAAGGCGATCATGAAAAGCGACCTCGGAATCACCCCCAGCAACGATGGGTCGGGAATTCGGCTCAATTTCCCTTCGATGACCGAAGAGAGGCGCAAAGAGCTCATAAAGCAGGTGAACCACCGCACAGAAGAAGGCTGTGTTGCTGTTCGTAACGTGCGCCACCAGGCCTTGGATCAGTTGAAGGCCAAGCAAAAGGCAAAGGAGATCAGCGAAGACGATCTTAAGGGGTTGGAGAAGAAGGTTCAGGAGCTCACGGACAAGTACATCGCTGAGACTCACGAGGCGCAAAAGCGAAAAGATAAGGAATTGATGGAGATTTAAGGCTCTGGCGTCCCCTTCCATGAATTCACTCCGCCCGATTCAAAAGCGGGCTCTTGCCTTGGGGATCAACCTGGAGGCCCTGCCTAAACACCTTGCCATCATCATGGACGGCAATGGGCGATTTGCAACGCGCCAAGGATTGATGAGGCTGTGGGGGCATCGCCAGGGCTATCAAACCCTGAAAAAGGTGTTGCTGAGCTCGGCGAATCTGGGGGTTGACTACCTGACGGTCTATGCCTTTTCCGCTGAGAATTGGCGAAGACCAGAGGATGAAGTGAGCGGGCTCATGACCTTGATCGAAGAGGCTGCCCGCCACGAGCTAAAAGGTCTGAGAGAAAACAACGTTCGGGTGAGGGTGATTGGTCGCACCCACGAGGTTCCCCTGGGACTTCAGGAAGCGATTCGGGAGATGGAGGAGACCACTTCTTTGAACACTGGCATCACCTTCACGCTTGCGATCAACTATGGGGGCAGGGCGGAGATTTTGGATGCTGTGAGGGGTTTGCTGGCCGAAGGGGCCGATCCGGCAACTGTGACGGAAGAGACTCTCTCTGGACGAATGTATGGGCCTGATCTGCCTGATCCGGATTTGATGATTCGAACGGCGGGTGAGCTTCGCTGGAGCAACTTCTTGCTGTGGCAGGCAGCTTATTCTGAGCTCTATGTGACCGACGCGACTTGGCCGGAATTTGGGGACGAGGAATTGCTGAAAGCCGTCGTCCACTACCAGAAGCGGACGAGGAAGTTCGGCGGCTTGGGGTAGCGCCGATTCGGGCGGGAGTCCCGATGAAATCGGGACGGGGGCGTGGCCTTGGGCGAATCGGCGCGGCTCTTTTTTGTTTCCGGACGGTTGCGCGCCCCAGGCCCGCAGCCACACCCGCCCGGATCCTACCGTCTCGCTAAAGTTCCAAGCTTGGTCGCCGGGCCGCCCCCTGGACGCGCAACCAGCTCCTCCCCAAAAGCAGGGAGGAGCTACCAGGGCATCCGGAGCAGCACCCGTCTCAGGTAGCCTCAATCCCATATGGAATATCGATCTCTCGGTCGGACGGGAATCCAAGTCAGCAACCCTTGCCTCGGCACGATGACGTTTGGCTGGGAGCCAAACGATTGGGGATCGACTGAGGACAAGGCCCTCGAAATCGCCGACGCAGCCTTCGATCGAGGGATCAACTTCTTCGATACGGCTGACGTCTACGCCAGAGGAACCAGCGAGACAATTCTCGGCAAGTGGATGAAGGGCAAGAGGGATCAGATTGTCCTTGCCACAAAGTGCCACGGCAAGATGGACGACCACGATCCAAACGCCTGGGGAAATTCGCGGCGCCACATCATCCAGGCTTGCGAAGCGAGCCTCAAACGGCTTCAAACAGACTACATTGATCTTTACCAAATCCACCGCCCCCAGCCAGAGATTCCCATTGATGAGACCCTCCGCGCCCTAGATCAACTCGTTCGGCAAGGGAAAGTGAGGGTTCTCGGGTGTTCGACCTTTGCTGCTTGGCAAGTGTGCGAGGCTCACTACGTGGCGAAGGAACTCGGAATCGAGAGGTTCGTTTGCGAGCAGCCTCCCTATAACCTCTTGGATCGCAGGATTGAACGGGAACTTCTCCCCTTCCTTCGCACTTATGACTACGGCTGCATCCCCTGGTCGCCTCTGGCAGGGGGTCAGCTGAGTGGCAAGTACCTGAATGAAAAACCAGACGAAGGACGATATACCAAGAGTGATCCGATGAAGCGGGTCAACGAAAAGTCGCGAGAAGTCGTTCTTGGGTTAGCTTCACTTGCTCAGAAACATGAGCTGAGCCTCACGGAGTTAAGTCTGGCCTGGGTGGCAAACCAACCTGGTGTCACCTGTCCGATCATCGGGGCTCGCTCGATTGAGCAGCTGGATCAGTCCATAGTTGCTTGCCAAAAGGTGCTTTCTCAAGAGATTTTGGACGAAGTCGACGAAGTCGCAAACCCAGGCTCAATGGTCGTGCCTTATTACGAAGCCAATTTTGGACCCAGTTCTCGCCCCTAATAAATGAGATTTTCAGGGATGGGCCGAAATCGTAGCGAAAAAACCAGCTTTCCCGAGGGGTTTTCCGTAATTCTGTCTATAATAAAGGTGTGCGAGACGGACGATGTTCCACTCCGCGCCCCGAAAGTCAGTGTCCGTAGCCAGTTTTCATCAGCTCGTTTCGGTTTTTCTTCTTCTCGGAATCACGGCTCGCACGTTGTAAGTGAAAGAAATGAGCATGAAGAGACTCTACGTCGGCAATTTAAGCTACCAAGCAACCGAAGCCGACCTTCTGCGCACCTTTGGCGACTATCAGCCAGATAATGCGCGCATTATTCCGAATCGCGGTTTTGGTTTCGTGGAAGTCCCCGAAGACCAAATGCAGCCAGCGATTGATGCCTTGGACAATACGACCATGATGGGTCGAACGATCAAGGTAAACGAAGCTCAACCCAAGCCAGAGCGATCTGGTGGCGGCGGTGGCTACGGCGGTGGCGGCGGCGGCGGTCGTAGCGGCGGTGGTGGCTACGGCGGTGGCGGTGGCGGCTACGGTGGTGGTGGCGGCGGCTACGGCGGAGGCCGGGGCGGCGGACGCGACGATCGTCGCGACGATCGCCGAGGTGGCGGCGGAGGCCGACGAGGCTACTAAGCCGAATTGGAATCAAACAAGGTCTGGCTCGAAGGGAGCCAGACCTTGTTCATTTAGAAGGAGGTTCTGCCGTCAGGGATTATTGCCGCTAGATCCTCTGGTGGGGGCTGGCTGCTTTGCGGCGGGAGCCACCGGCTTCGGAACAAGTCTCATCACCTCCCTGGCTCTGGGCCTCTGAGCGGGAAACTCCTTCCTTTGCACCCGAATGATGTCTTCGATCGTTCGAATCCGGTTCCGCGTGTCGGGGTGGGTGCTCGCCCACTCGGGAGGCTTGCCTCCCCCGGAAACCCGGTCTAAGAGACGAAAGACATCCACCATCCCGCGTGGGTTGTAGCCAGCTTGCATTGTGAGTTCCAATCCCAGACGATCTGCCTCAAACTCCATTCGACGGGAGTAGGGCAGCTGGCCAAAAACTGTGTTCGCGGCACCAGCAACATCAAAAACCGTGTCATTGGCTCGGAGCACGCTCAGAACCCCAACCACCAAAAGAGTTCGACTCATGTTGTCGGCATAGGCACTGGCCCAGTGCATATTTCTTGTGTGGATGATTTCATGGCCTAGGATGGCGACGACTTGATCCTCAGTCTCGAGCCGATCCAGCAGGCCAGTGAAGAAGAAAATGGGTCCGCCAGGGAGGGCAAATGCGTTCACTTCCTTGCTATCGATCACGCCAAAGCTGTATTCGAAAGGTCGGGACTTTCGTTCATTTTCTGGGATCAGCTTTACCAGCATCTCGCCGAGCCGCTTTAGTTCCTTCGAGCGGGGATCCGAATCGGGAAGCACTTTGTATTCCT
>JALOLT010000088.1 GCA_025455775.1 Fimbriimonadaceae bacterium | reverse complement strand
GATTGTAAGGCGGTTGCAAAGATTGGTGATACGCCGAGCGACCTGATGGAAGGGAGTGCGGCAGGCTGCGGGCTGGTGATCGGGGTGACGAATGGCACTCATAGTGAAGGTCAGTTGTCGAATTACCCCCACACTCACTTGGTGCCCAACATTCTGTCAGTCCCTCGCGTGATTCGGAACTTGAAAGTGGATTTGTAGAAGTAAGAGGAAGAAAGGTTAGTAAGTGCTTTGGGTTACTTCGGGGTTTGTGGGTCATCGCCGCGACGGGGCAGACGAGGGTCGAGCGGAGCGAGAGCCGAGGAGGGGAGGCTTTGGGCCGGAGCGGCGATGCGTCGGGAAGGAGTCCTTCAGAAGCTGATGATGAGCCAGAGGTAAATCAGCCAGCGCCGGAGACGGCTCAGGCAAGGGAGTACCTGGCCAAGAGTTCCGGCCAGGTGCCGGAGGAAATGGCTTCGCGGATCTCGGACATGAGACGGGAATAAAACCACAGGTTGTGCAGCGAGGCCAGCCTTGGGCCGAGTGCTTCGCCAGCCTTGAAGAGGTGGCGGAGGTAGGCGGCAGAGTAGCGGTTGACCACGGGGAATTCGCTCCCATGATCCGGTAATCCCTGGATCTCTGCCCACTTTTTTGCTGCGATGTTGATCCGTCCGTTGAGGGTGTAGAGGCAGTGGTGACGGGCCATTCTGGTTGGCAAAACGCAGTCAAAGAGGTCAATGCCGCTCGCGACAGCGTGTAGGATGTCCTTCGGGTGGCCTACACCCATCAGGTACCGAACTTTATCAGAAGGGAGAAGCGGAGCAGTGAGCGTCACGACCGGGTATTGCATTTCGGTTGGTTCGCCGACGCTCACGCCGCCCACAGCAAAACCATCAAACGGAAGGGAAGTAATCGCATCGACAGATTCGCGTCGGAGATCCTCATGAACTCCACCCTGAACAATTCCGAAGATCGCCTGGCCATCAGAGCGGGCGGCTAGATTGCGAGGAGCCCAGAGGTGGGTTCTTTCCATCGCTTTGGCTGCTTCGTCGCGGCTGCAGGGATAGGGAGGACATTGATCCAGCATCATGGCGATATCGACTCCCAGCTCGGCCTGAGTCTGGATAGAACGTTCGGGAGTCAGGAAAATTTCCCTGCCGTCGAGGTGAGAGCGAAACAAAACCCCCTCGTCGCTGACCTTGTTCATCTCGCTCAGGGACATCACTTGGTATCCGCCGGAATCGGTGAGAATCGATCCTTGCCACCCCATGAACTGGTGGAGCCCTCCCATGCGCTGAACGAGATCCGACCCTGGACGCAGGGATAAGTGATAGGTATTTGCCAGAAGATGTTTAAATCCCATCGCTTCTAGGTCTTCACAACCCAGGGTTTTGACGGAGCCTTGGGTTCCAACAGGCATGAACGCAGGAGTCTCGACCACGCCTCTCCTGGTGTGCATTCTGCCTCTTCTTGCTCCTGTGTGCGGACAGGTCGCGAGGAGTTCGTAGGTTATGCCGGTATCGGATGAGGTGGACATGGTTGAAAATTCTTACAGGCGGAGGCCAAAGAGAAGTTGAACGGCGTTCATACCTTGGTTTTCCCCTCGCAGCCCAGCGTTTGACATATGAAACCACCGAATTACCAAAAAGCTGTGGCTGGCTGACCCACCGAGGTCGAATCCGACCCCGAAGTAGGGAGTCGAGTTGATCTGGCTATCCAGATCAACGGTTGTGTCCGAGCTAAACGAGAATCCCCAGCCAAGATCCACAAAGGCACTGGCGGAAGACCCAAACCAGGGGACTGGCAACCGGGAGCCGAAACTGTATCCGACGGTGTTGAGGTTATCGACGGGAAGTCCATTGAGTCCTCCGCCACGGGTAAACAAGAAGAAGACCTCTTGGTGGAGGTGGGGTTGGCGCCCCCGATACTTGAAGACTGGTTCTGGTTTCACCCATCCATAGGAGTAGAAAGTGCCTCTCCGAGACTCTTCACTACCGAGAAATGCCTGACCAAAAGAAGGGCCGATGGTGATATATCTCCATTCGGAACGGGTGAGCGGCTCGGAGTCGCTCGCTTTTGAGAAACAAGAAAGGCTTAACCCGAGAAACACTGGAAGTCCCCCACGCCAAAGCAATGATCCCATGCTTGCCCCAGGTTACCGAATGTTAATGGAGGTACAGTGGCCCAACACCCATGGCACTCAGACTACCAACCCTTGTGATCGTGGGACGCCCCAACGTCGGGAAGAGCACTCTCTTCAACCGTCTTGCTGGCAAGAGAATTGCCGTTGTCGAGGATCAGCCAGGGGTGACCCGCGATCGCCTTTATGCTGACTGCGTCTTTCGCGACTGGCGGTATCGCTTAGTCGACACAGGCGGGATCTTGTTCGGGGACGACGATCCTCTTGTTGATCAAATCCGTGTTCAGGCAGAAGTTGCGATGGCTGAGGCAGAGGCTGTTCTGTTTGTCGTGGATGGACACGAGGGGCTCAATGCGGCAGATTGGGATTTGGCCGATCGGTTGAGGGGATTTCCTAAGCCAGTTTACGTGGTTCCGAACAAAGTGGACAATCGTTTGCGTGAGGCAGACGCCATGGAGTTTTCGGCTCTTGGTTTGGGCGAGGTTTTCCCTGTTTCGGCTGTGCATGGCAATGGCTTCGAAGACTTATTGACCCATGTTTTCAAGGGGATTCCGAAGCTTGCGGATGACGGAGAGTTGGGAGCGGAAGAGACACGACTGGCGATTATCGGCAGGCCCAACGTTGGAAAATCGTCGATGCTGAACGCCTTTTCTGGGGAGCAAAGGGTGATCGTGAGCGATATTCCTGGCACCACACGCGATGCGATCGATACGGTTGTTCAGTGGAAGGGGAACCAGGTGCGCTTAATCGACACTGCTGGGATTCGTCGGAGAGGGAAGGTTCAGGGCTCGATCGAGTATTACATGGTGCTCCGGGCCCAGCAGGCTCTGGAACGAGCCGATTGTGCCTTGCTTGTCGTGGATGGGGAGGAGGGTTTGACCGATGGGGACAAGAGGGTTGCGAAGATGAGCCACGACATGGGTCGCCCTTTGGTGATCGCTGTCAACAAGTGGGATCTTGTCGAACCTCCTAACGGTGAGCTTGGACGACTCACGGCGGCCAAAAAAGACTTTAAGAATCAGATTTTGGCTGAGGTTCCGGAGATCGACTACGCAACGATTCGGTTTACAAGTGCCCAGATGGAGAGGGGAATGGAGGGAGTGATGAAAGCAGTCTTTGCTGCGGTCGAAAATTGGAATTTCCGGCTTTCGACGGGGGTTTTGAACCGCTTGATTCAGGAAGCAGTCTTTGCCAAGCCTCTCACCCGGAAAGGAAGACCTTTCAAGATTCGCTACGTGACCCAAGCGGAGACCAGGCCTCCTACCTTCGTGATGTTTTGCAATGATCCGGAATTGATGCATTTTTCTTACCAAAGATATATTGAGAACCAGCTGCGCAAGCAGTACCCGCTGGAAGGAACTCCTGTGCGCTTGGTTGCCAGGACGAGCAAGGAGAAAGAGAAGGGCTAGGGGATTCCTCCGCCAATTCCGCGGTCATTGTGTGGCTGGAATTCCGGTTTGCGTGCTCCGGCCCGCGGCCTCCCCGCCCGGCTCCTCACTTTGGCAGTTCCGATCCAAACACTCGTCCGGGCCGCCCACGGAGCGCGCAAACCCACCAACCAAGTAATCACCAATTCTGACAAGAAGCAAGACGAGCCTTTCACTCCGACCTGAGGCGGGAGATCCCCTCATCGACCTCACAAGAGGCACCCAACCTGGTAACTCTAACGGGGGAAAAACACCAGGAAGATGGAACACCAAGCCTGGAGTTGCCCGACCCAACCGCCGCCCGGGAAGGGCATTCTCCCACAGCCTAAACACCCCAACTTTGGGTACCTTGCTTAAGATGAAGGATCCAGTGGTTGTTGCGGTGCAGGAGTGGCTCGATGAGCATCAGGATGAGATGGTGGAGACGCTCCGAACGCTCCTCCGAATTCCATCTCTCGAAGAAGATCCACTCCCAAACTCCCCTTTCGGACAGGCAAACCGCGACGCGCTCGATTATATGCTCGGGTTAGCTGAGCAAAAGGGGATGACCATCAAAGATCTGGACGGCTACATTGGCTACGCAGAATTTGGCCAAGGAAAGGGAATGGTGATGAGCCTTGGCCACCTGGATGTCGTGCCGGTAGGCCCAGGTTGGAAGCACGAACCCTTTGGGGCAGAACTCGAAGACGGTTACATTTACAGCAGAGGGGCAAGCGACGACAAGGGGCCGACGGTCGCGATGTTTTTTGCCTCCCTTGCAGTCAAGGAGAGGTTCCCACACCTCGCCGTTAGAATCAGGAACGTCTTTGGTTGCAACGAAGAGAGTGGCTTCAAGTGCATTGCACATTATGTAGAGCGAGAAGAAATTCCTACTCTTGGTGTCGCCCCTGATGCCGGCTGGCCTTGTGTCCACGGCGAAAAGGGAATCGCTGATTACATCGTCCACCGCCCCTTGCCAAAAGGGGAAATGAGCTTGGTCTCCATCCAAGGCGGACAACGACCGAACATCGTCATCGACCAGTGCCAGGCAGTTGTCGAGGCCAGTGGCGCAGCCCTCGATCTCCTTCGCACCAAAGCGTCGGAGGCGTGGGACAAGAACTTGACCTTCGGCTGGGAAGGCAATCGCCTCACGATCAAAGCATCTGGCAAGGCGGCACACGGAAGCTATCCCTACGGAGGTGATAATGCGGCAATCAAAATCCTCAGGTTTTTGAAGGAGGCAGCCCCTGTGAGTCAAGAACAAGAGTACGAAGATCTCTATGACGTGGCCCATATCGCAGGAAACGGATTGGGTATTGCCGGATCTGATGAGCCGAGTGGCCCCCTGACTCTGAACCTTGGCATCATTTCGAGCGACGGAAACGAGGTCTCCTTGCTTGTTAATATTCGTTATCCTGTGACCTGGGACGATGGGGAGCTGGCCCAAAAGGCATCAGCTCACCTGGCTGGTCTGGCCGGGGGCTACCGCCTCGAAACCACAAAGGACTCCCATCCTCTTTATTTCCCCCTCGATCACCCGCTCGTGAAAACCATCACGGAGGTTTATGAAGCAGAAACGGGCGATGACCGCAAACCCCGCACCATGGGGGGAGGTACCTACGCAAGGGCGATCCCCAACACAGTGGCGATTGGCTGCGCTTGGCCAGGTGATGGGCCAGCCCACGAAACAGACGAACGAATCTCTGTCGATGGACTTTTGAAGACTGCCAAGATTTATGGCCACCTGCTGATCCGCCTGAGCCGAGAAGCAGAGAAGCTCACAGCAGGGTCATGAGCAGGGTTTTGATCACTGGCGCGGCGAGAGGGATCGGGCGAGCCATCGCCCTGGCTTGTCACGAGGCAGGGCGGGATTGTGTCCTCCTGGATTGCGAGGAAGCAGAGGTCAGAACTCTCGCAGGTCAGCTTGGGTGCCAGTTTCTCGTAGCCGACTTGGCAGAGGCTAGTTCGCTTGATTCCCTTGTCGAATCTACGTGGCCACTCGGTGGACTAGTGAACAATGCTGGAATCATGATCCGGAGCTCGATTTTGGAGACCCATCTCGAGGATTGGGATCGCCTGATGGCAGTAAACCTCCGGGCTCCTTTTGCCCTTATGAAGGCCTGCGCAAAAAGGTGGATCGAGGAAATGAGGGAGGGAAGAATCGTGAATATCTCGAGTGGCCATGCGGTTTTGGCGAGCCGAAATCGGGCTGCCTATGCGGCTGCCAAAGCCGGACTGGAATCTGTGACGCGAAACGCTGCCTTCGAATGGGGAAAGCAGGGAGTGAAAGTCTTCGCGGTCGCACCAGGGTTTACCTGGACCGAGATGAGCCGGGGATCGTTGGTGGGGGATCGCTTGGCGAGGGTCGAGTCCCGTTTACCCAGTGGCAAAGTGGCAGAAGCCACAGAGGTTGCCAAAGTTGTGATCAGCTATCTTTCGGGCGATCTTGATTACACCGCCGGACATACCATTCGCTTTGACGGAGGCTGGACAAATAGTGACGTCGATTATTCGTCCTGAAGCCTAAAGTTCATTCCCCCAGAGCTTTCCGCCCCCCTTCGACTTTCGCCAGGCGTTCCTTTGGCGGTGCAAGTCGACCACGGAGATCTCGGGGCGAGGAAGCCGCTCGGCAGGAGAGGCGAGAAGCGGAAACTCAGGGCTGGGAAGCCTTTGGTACCAATAAGCCACAGACGCGAGTTCCAAAGTAAGGCAGTTGGCGTGACCATGCTCGATCGAGGCAAAAAGAGACTTAGAGAATCGGATCGGGTCTTCCAGATGGAACCGGTAGAGATGGGTTCTTCCTAGCCAGCCGCACGAAGGGGAGTCGTTTTGAAGGCCAGGAACTCTGGCAGTCCCGAAGTAAGGGTGTTGGTACAGTTCCGCCGGGCACCAGGATTGGTTAAAGTAGTCCTCGGTCCCTGTGCCATGGGCACTGCCTGGCCAAGGCTCGCCATCGATGAGGAACATGTCGTCACCCTCTCCGTACCAGATCGGAGACGGGCAGTTTACGTAGTAGTTCACTCCCACAAAGTGACCCTTTCCCTCGGCTTGGCAGAAAAGGTAGTTGTTTGTGGCTGAAGGGTTTTTGGCAAAGGGCCCCAGGAGCTCCCATTCGTTTTCCTCGTCACCTGTTTCGCTCTCTGGCTGGGTGAGTTCTTGGTTGTACCAAGCGTGAAAACGACCCTGGTTTTCAGGGATCGACTCATGCACTTCCGTATCTATGTAAAAGTAAAGAGCCTCGACTTCCTCGGTGCCCTGGTTTTCCAGGGTGACTTTGGCCCCGTCGCCATAGGGCATCGGGAAGTAGCAGACCAGGGCATTGCCGTCTTTGGGGGCAGCTGCCAAAGGGAGCGAGATAAAGTTGTACTTAAGGCCCCAGCCTTGGCCAAAGAAGTCACCGATTGGGCTTTCGACGCTGGGATGGTCTTGTCCATCCCAGAACATGCGAAGCACAAGGTTGCGCCGATGGTGGGGATCCTTTGAGGAGATAGTGACCCAGATGTGCTTGATGATCCCTGCCCCAGGGATGTCCGCCAAGGTTACAGTTTCGCCAATGGGAATCTGGATGCAATCACGATTGCCCCCTGTCGGATCGTAGCTGCTGTATCTCTTGCTTTTGGAGTCAATCAGGGTGGCGATATTGGCCAAAGGGCCGCTGGTCATGTGACAGATTATGGCTGACTGCCAGTGCTCTTCATTTCCCGATGCAGAAGTCTTGGAAGATTCGCTCCAAAACGTCGGGTGGGGTCGTTTCGCCCGTGATTTCCCCCAGAATTCGGATGGCAGAGCGAAGGCCGATGGCAGCCAAGTCGGTCGGCACAGGCGCGCGTAAGGTCTCCTCGACTTCGACGATTGCCTCATCCGCTTCCCTCAGGAGATCGTAGTGGCGGAGGAGAAGGAACGGCGTTGTTGTATCCAAACTAGGGGGAGCAAGGTTGGCCAAAAGGTCTCTCATTCCTTCGCCAGTGCTCGCGCTGATCTGGTGGCCGTTTAGGTCTTTTCGCTGAACCACGAGGTCGATTTTGTTGGCCAGAATTGTCGTGGGGCGGTTAATCTGGGCGAGGAGAGCCTCGTCACTGATCGTCCAGCCCAGGGTCGCATCATACACGTACCAAACAAGATCGCAGTTTGCAGCAGCGGCAAGCGAGCGCTCTACTCCAATCTTTTCCACAAGGTCAATCGACTCCCTCAGGCCGGCTGTATCGATGAGTTTGGTTGGAACCCCATGGATGCTGAGGGTCTCTTCAACTGTATCTCGGGTGGTGCCGGGAATGGGGGTGACAATCGCCCTGTCCACTCCCAGTAATGAGTTGAACAGAGATGACTTTCCCGCGTTTGGCAAGCCGACGAGGGCAATCGACCTTCCGTGGCGGAGGAGGAGAGATGCTTCTTGGGTTTCCAGAAGCGTGGCAATTTCACCGCGAATCAGGGCCAGCCGAGCAAGATTTGCTGGACGATCCAACTCGCCGACTTCTTCACTGAAATCTGTTGAGGCTTCAACGGCAGCCAGAACCCCCGTCAGGTCTTGGGAGAGTTGGCTGATCGCCTTTGTCACTGAACCATTCCGAAGCAGGTTTGCTTGCCTCAGTTGGCTCCCAGTAATCGCCTCGACGGTCGCCTTAATCCCCTCTGCCTGGGCAAGGTCGAGTTTGCCATTCATAAAGGCTCTGAGGCTGAACTCGCCAGGTTGGGCTAGTCTGGCCCCCGCCTCCAGACAGGCTTGGATGAGACTTTCTACCGATGCTTGAGATCCGTGAATGCTGAACTCCACTGTCTCCTCCCCCGTGAAGGAACTCCCATGAGGGAAGGGGAGAGCGAGGCCATCGTCTCCGTTAGCGAATGTCCCGAAAAGTGCTTTGCGTGGTTCCGGTTTGCCAGGGAATCCCAAGAAAATCCGTTGGGCGATTTCGAAAGCCCTGATTCCAGAGACCCTTACGACAGCAATGGCTCCCCCGCTCGGGGCCGTGATGGGAGCCACGATTGTGTCGGTAAAGGGTGTCATGGTTGGTTTAGATCATGGCCAATCTCTGGGGGAGGCGACCGGGGCCAGCTCCGGTTCTTCAAGCACAACAAAGCCCCTGGAATCTGAGCCAGGGGCCAAGCTTGGCGAATCTCTAGTTGCGATCCGCAAGGATGACAGCCTGAACTGGCAGACCTCCCCCGGCAGCATCGACAGCGAGGATGGTTCGGACCTGGCCAGCGGCAAATGCGACAGTTCCAGAATCGAAGGCAACGTTGAAGGTGCCTGGGGCAGTGAGGCGAACCCGGTAGTCGCCCGCCGGGACAGTGAGATAACTGGTCGAAGCCCCAAGAGCTACGTTACCTGCAACCAGAGTTCCAGCCGAGAGAGTCGCGCCTGGGGCCGAAACGTGAATATCAACGTTTCCAGCGGCTGGGGATGCATGGACGAGCCTCACGCGGATCTGACCAGCGGCCGGTGCAGATCGGTCGTCGGTGAGGACGAAGGGGCGAATGTTGGAGACCAAATCACCAGCGATGATTGTCTTGCTCTCGCCAGCCGCTAGAGGCACGTTTGCACTGATCACAGGGGTCGTGGTAGCTACTGGCGTCACTGTGACGAGGGGGTTCCCCGATCCGGTTGAGACATACCCGCTGAAGCCAAGGTAGCTCACATTGTTGATGGAATTCGTACCTGCTCGGATATTAACCGCAGGAGCATCAGGGGAGGCATGGACGAGGCGGAGACTGCCAGACGACGAATTTGTGTGACCACCGCAACCGACGAGAAAGAGGCTTGACACGAGGGTAAAGCCGAGTAAGAATTGCTTCATTGCGTTCTTGTATAACTCCGAAAGAAATCTGGAATATCAGATTTTCTGAATCCAGTCTTTTCTCAGTTACGGTCGGGAGAGGGCTCCTGTTCCCTCTAACAGTTTGTATATTGAGATAGTTTGTAAGGGTGGAAACTATAGCAATAACTACTTTTTTTAATGCATGTTAGGATCGCCAAGAAGGGTTTGGATGTAGTTGACTTGCCCGAGATGGTAGGAGAGGTTCCAATAATGGAGGGCGACGAGGTCTGCGAGAGTGAGGTTCATGCCGCCGTTAAAGGGCAAATTCATCTCGAACTCCAAATCTTCGTCAGGAAAGTCAAGAACGAGGGCACAGAAAGCGGAGGTCTGGGTCATCGCTGCTTCGCGGCAAGCCTCGAAGGTCTTGAGCTCTTTGGCCTGTCGGCGAAACTGAACGTGGTCGTCGCGGCTCGGCGCCTCTCGTTCTTGCAGGATCTTGCTATAAAGCATGGGAACGAGGGCGCACTCCTGCAACTGGTCGAGTGCGCTTCTGCCGGTCGGCCCTGGCTTCCAATCCCGCTTATCTTCGGGAAGGGCTTCGACGGCACGCAGAAGGTCGTCAAGTGCCTTATGAGTCATACGGACGATCTGATCTTGGTAAGTTAGCATCGTTGTCTTTTTTTTCCAAAGTATTGAGTGTGAGCCAACTACCAGGAGCCTCAATCGTTTGCCCAAAGAACGCCCCCCAATTTGACCCATCAAAACCTTGTGTTGCCCTGTGCCTCCGTTTTACCTTCCCCATTAGAAGGATCCTGCCGGAGGAGCTACAGACTTACCTTGACTGGCTCGAGCAATAAGGAGAACGGCTTCTAAAGGGCCAGCCTGCCATTTCCGACTCAAGTGTGCCGACTATCAGTACTGTTCACGCGAGGTAATGGTTCTGAATCCTTTTCATATGTTCCCAAAAACTCGTAGCTTTACTGGGTCAGTACTTCCCGATAACCTTCCCGATAACCTTCCCGTAATTTTCCAGGGTCAGGGTGTGGGGAAAGAACTGTAGACGTGCTTTTGCTCCCGTCGAGATGTTGGTTAGCACCACGATCACCGGGATAAACGGGAGCGACTTTTTCCTCCTGCTGTGCCAGGCGCGTTCTGATTGCGACTCTTGGGTAGCGGTTATCGCATCGGGAGTTTGAGATCGTCCAGGTAGAAGACCGACCCTGGCTTGCCAAGTGAGACAAACCCAACCCAAGTCAGCTTTTTGAAGCCGCTTGGGACTTGGTGCTTGGAGACGAGGGGATTGCCTGCGGAGGGGGTGACTGTGAGAGTCCATTGCTGCTGCCCGACGGAGGTTTCGACCGTGACCTTAAACCAATTGCCGAGCGGAACTTGGCCAACCTGTTTGCCAGAGACAAGAATCTGGCCGAGGGAATTGATCTCGACGGCAGGGCCGGTGGTGTACCAGGGTTGTGTATCCCGCCACTCAAAAACGATATGTGAATTCGCTCGTTGAAGGATCCAAAACTCCGTTGCGAGCGGGCCACTCCTCATGTCTGTTTCGAAGAAGAGATGTGGCATCCAGGGTTCTCCGCCTTCCCCGTCTACAACCTTTAGGCTCCTTTTGCCGCTCTTGGCGACTTCGTCTGTGACCGAGGCTCTGGCCGACTCATTTGCGAAAAGATGGGAAAGTCCCGAGGGTGGCAGGCCAAGGGCAGCCAGTTCAAAGTCATCTGCATAGGCAGGGATTTCTGGCTCTGGAGCAGGGAGGAATGTTTGGAGAGAGGAGGGAAGCTGACGGAGCCGTTGGGACGGGGTCTTCGCCAAGAGGCGGGGAAAAGATGGGCCGAAATCGAGTTGCCGTTGGTTCGGCATCGCAGGTCGCTTTACAAGAGCATCCGGCTCGCGGGATCGCCAGTCTGGAAGCAACTTTCCTCCGACCCATTGAATCTCCGTCGGAGCTTCTTCGCGCCAGTAGGTGTTTTTGCGAAAGGTGACTTGTTCACCTGGCTCTGACTGGAAGAGCTTTCCGGACTTCCAGAGAAAGGTATTCCCTTCGATCAGCATGGGGCCGATCTTGGAATTGTTTGAAAACTGCATTTGGGCGTTTTCGCCGTAGGCAAAGAGGTTGTTTTTGACGATGTTGTCGCCCCCGTAGTGGATATGAAAGGGACTATCTTCTGTGTAAGCTGCTACGTTGTTTTCGACCAAGATCCATCGACTGCCTTCATCAAAATAGATTCCCCAGCCCCCGTACCTCGCCTTTCTGACGTTCGAGATGACGTTTCCGCGAATGACTGTGCCGGGGGATTCGCCGAGGGTGTAGATTCCCGCCATATCGCTGAGAACATCTTGCCCGATTTGGTCGATTCGGTTGCTTAAAATCTTGTTTCTTTGCGAAGGCGAAAATCCTGCCCCCCAAACCCATCCAACACTGATCCCAGTGTAGTAGAGGTCTCGAATAGTGTTATGGCTTACGAGGCAATCGTGGGCGTTTAGGATGAGAACCCCAATCCCGGCTGGGTGAATTCTCCCGCCTGAGAGGATGAGGTTCTCTGTGATCGTCACATTCTTGACAGTTCGTGGGTCGCCTTCTGGGTGTCGATCCATTTGTCCCGCCCTGATTCCTCCCGCCCCTAGGTCAAAGAACTCGCAGCCCCTGACGGTTATTTGGCTACAGCCTTCGTTGAGGCTTAGGCCGTAGTCTCCTGAACCTGTGATGAGACAGTTTTCGAGGGTGATGTTTTGCGAGTTGTTGACTCGAACCATTCCTTCTAGGTCCGATTCTGCCTGGTACCAACTTCGGCCGTTGGTCGGGAGATTAAATTTCGTGTGGGAGAAGCTCAGGTTCCTGAGGGTTACTTTGTGCGAGTCTTTAAGCGTGATGAGATGATCGATAATTGGGATTTCGAGAGTCGTGGTGTGAGGCTTTTCTGATGTTAAGGGGGAATAGAGGATTGATCCAGTGGTTGGTTCGAATTTCCAATCCCCCGGCTTCATGGTGTGTTTTGGCGTGTTTTCGAATCTGAGCCAGACTCCTGCTTTCAATTCGGCTAGGGTCTCGTGCCAGGTGGGGCCAGCCAGGGTGACGAGGCCAGTTTTGGGATCAACGGACTGGACTGGGATGCGACTGATTCCCCAGTTATGGGTGATGACTGCCTCGACCCCTTCCCAGTTGCTGAATCTCGGAACATCTTCAGTTTTTAGAATGAATTGGTTTCGAGATCCGATTCCTTTATGGATGAAAAGGTGGCCCTTTTGGGGATAGCCCGGTCTGGGTCTTCG
>JALOLT010000087.1 GCA_025455775.1 Fimbriimonadaceae bacterium | reverse complement strand
TATGGATCAGCTCAGGAAATGCAGGTTGGTGCGGTTGGCAGGCTCGGTCATCCTGGTTCTGCTTCCGTCACTCCATCGACTCCTTATGACCTTGCCAGCCTTACCAAGGTCATCGCAACCACTACCTTGGTATGGCAGTGTGTTGAAGACGGATTGGTTTCTCTGGACACTCTGGTCGAGGAGTTCCTTCCTGAGACACGATGGCCTGGCGTGACAGTGCGAAATCTACTTCTTCACGACTCTGGCCTGCCGCCTTACCTTGACCTCCGCCATCAGTGCGACGTTTCTGCAAAGGTTATGGAGTTGACTCTTCAGGATCCCCCGGGAGAGGTCAGTCGGTACTCCTGTTTGGGCTTTATCGCACTCCGAACCATAGTAGAAAGATTAAGAAATGACTCATTTGATGTACTTTTTGAGCAAAGAGTTGCTTCAGATCTTGGTTCGACAACCTTAGGATTTCGTCCACTCCTACGGAAGATCGATGGGTCGGATTGTCCTCCGACCGGGGCGAAGCCTCAGTGGAGACAAGATATCGAGAGGTCTCTGAACCTACCCGACGCTAGAGGGGGGGAAATTGTTGGTGTTGTCCATGATCCATTGGCTTTTTTACAAGGGGGTGTCAGTGGGAATGCAGGTCTTTTTGGCTCCGCTAAGGACGTGGGTGCTTTTTCTCAGTTAGTTCTAAAAAATATCAACAGATCCGGCAACACATACCACGAATGGTGTGGTCAGCAAGGGGCGGGAAGTACGAGGGGCCTTGGATGGGACACGAAGTCAGAGGCCGACTCGAGTGCTGGTGATTTGATGCCGCCTGAAGCTTTTGGCCACACGGGATTCGTCGGTACTGCCCTATGGATTTGTCCAAGTATTGAACTATTTGGAGTTCTTTTAACCAATAGAACCTTCTATGGGGATGATCATCCGGGAATTCACCAAGTTCGGAGAGCGTTTTTCGATTTGGTTGTAAAAGGACATTGAATTCACAGGGAGGGGGAGTACGAGGGAGGCTTTGATGCGTCCAAAGTCCTGAAACAAGGGGTTAGTTCACGTTATTTTTAGATGAAACAGTTGCGGATGGTTTTGTTTCGTGGTATAAACATCAACGGAGATCTGGTCGCGGCATTTGCTCTCCCCTTGGCTGCTGACTATGGTCTCCATTTTTCTTTTCTGGGGATCTCCATTTTTCTTTTCAGGGGGTCTCCATTTTTGTTGGGGGCTTGGCTCGTCTCTGTTGAGGGCTCTGGCTAACCTTGAAGAGTCGCCAAAAAGTGCGAAGCCCCTGGGTCGGAGCCCTTAGGCTGCCAATCTCTCGGAATCAATGAGATAAGTCGAATCTTTTCGAATTGGTCTCGCACATTCTCAGTTCTCCCGCGCCAATTGCCAGGCTCGTTTGCTATGCTCTATAGACAATGGCGTATTTCCCAGAAATAACATCACCCATTCAGTTCGAAGGCAAAGGGAGCCGCAACCCTTTGGCATTCAAGTACTACGAGGCCAACAGGAAGATCGGGTCGAAGACTATGGCTGAGCACCTGCGATTCGCTGTCTGTTATTGGCATACCTTCAGGGGGGTTGGAAGTGACCCATTTGGAATCGGGACAATGGATCGATCCTGGGCTGCTGCGCCAGACCCGCTTCAGCGAGCCAAGGACACAATGGATGCAGCCTTCGAGTTCTTTACGAAGCTGGGAGTCGATCTTTGGTGCTTCCACGATACAGACATCTCTCCGGAGGGAAATGATCTCACGGAATATGCAAAGAATCTTGACGAGATCGTGGCTTACGCAGAAGAGAAGCAAAGGGAGCACAATGTCAAGCTCCTGTGGGGAACGGCGAACCTCTTTAGCAATCCTCGGTACCAGGCAGGCGCCAGTACCAATCCAGATCCTCACGTCTTCGCCACTGCTGCCACCCAGGTGAAACACGCCCTCGAAGCGACCCACCGACTCGGTGGGGCCGGTTACGTTTTCTGGGGAGGAAGGGAAGGCTACGACACACTCTGGAACACCAAGATGCAGCAGGAGCGAGAGCAGTTTGCTGCTCTTTTGCACATGGCTGTGGCCCATAAGAAGAAGATCGGCTTTGACGGCCCCTTCTACATTGAGCCCAAGCCGAAGGAGCCGACCAAGCATCAGTACGACAGTGACGTCGCGGCCTGCTTGAACTTTTTGCGGGAGTTCGACTTGATGGAGCACCTGAAGCTCAACATCGAAACCAACCACGCAACGCTTGCCGGCCACTCGATGCAGCACGAGCTACGATCGGCACGAGAGGCTGGAGCCCTTGGATCCATCGATGCCAATACTGGCGACGAACTGATCGGCTGGGACACTGACCAGTTCCCGACGAACCTTTACCTGACGACTCAGATCATGCTGGAAGTCCTGGCGATGGGTGGCTTCACGACTGGGGGACTCAATTTCGATGCAAAGGTTCGCCGACAAAGCCACGAGTCAGTTGACCTCTTCTACGCTCACATCGGAGGGATGGATGCCTTTGCTCGTGGACTCGAAATCGCCCACACCATCGTCGAGGATGGTCGCCTGGATCGCTTTGTAGAGGAGCGTTACTCTGGCTGGAACGGTGACTTGGGTCAGAAAATCCTGGCAAGGACTGCGACCCTCGACGAATGCGAGGCCTTTGCCTTGGCAAACGGCGAACCGACGCGAAAATCAGGTCGTCAGGAGTTCCTCGAGAACCTCATCAACGAGTTCATGTAGTCTCGCTTTGAAGGTCTTTCTCCCTTGCCATCCGATGGTAGGGGAGAAAACCTTTGGGGAAAGAAAGAGGGAGATGGTGCCCAGGAAAGGACTCGAACCTTCACTCCCTTGCGAGAACTAGTACCTGAAACTAGCGCGTCTACCAATTCCGCCACCTGGGCACAGGTGTCTAGGTAAGGGAATATACCAGAAGTGAGGCAGATACCCAGTACCGGGGGGTGGGAAAGGGGTTTCACCCTGAAGGATGTGAGATACAGGAGGGGGCCCGTGCCATACTCACCCTATGGTCAAAGTTGAGTGCGAAGGTGCTCTCACCAGGCTAACTCTGAACCGGCCGGAGGTTCGAAACGCTTTTAATGAAGCTCTCATCGAGGCTCTTTGCGATGCATTTGCAAACCTCTCTTTGGAAACTAGAGTCGTGATCATTCGGGGGGAAGGAAGGGCTTTTTGTTCTGGGGGAGATCTGGATTGGATGAGGCGAGCCGCTCAGGCCCCAGAAGCCAAAAACAGGGAAGACGCTCTCCGCCTTGCCGGTCTGTTTCAGGCGATTGCGACCTGCCGTGTGCCAGTAATCGCTCAAGTTCATGGAGCAGCCTTTGGGGGGGCTTGCGGATTGGTTGCTGCATCCGACATCGCGATTGCCTCTTCGGAAACCCTTTTTGCTTTCTCCGAGGTGAGGCTTGGTTTGGTTCCTGCTACGATCAGCCCCTTTGTGCTGGCCAAAATAGGCTCAGGAAGCGCAAGGGCTTTATTCACGACCGGCGAGGCTTTTTCTGCCTCACGGGCCTTGCAGATTGGGCTCGTGCAAGAGGTGGTTTCGACGGAAGACCTGGAATCGAGAGTCTTAGAAAAGGTGAATTCGATTCTTAAGAGTGGGCCCCTCGCAGTGGCAGAATCCAAGTTGTTGGCTCAGAAGCCTCCTCTTTCAGCCAGCGATTCGGCGGATCTTTTGGCCAGGGTCAGGGCCGGGGAAGAAGCTCAAGAGGGAATCTCGGCATTTTTGGAGAAGCGAACCCCTGGGTTCTCGGCTGAAACCAAGCGGGGAGAAGGATGAAGAAAATCCTGATAGCGAATCGGGGCGAGATTGCCCTGAGGGTGATTCGGGCGGCCAGGGAGATGGGGATTCGCACGGTTGCCGTAGCCAGTGAGGCGGATCTCAACTCTCTCCACGCAAAGGCGGCTGACGAAGTGGTCTTGATCGGGGCAGGAGAGCCAAGTCAAAGCTACCTGGTCGCGGATCGGATCATCGCAGCTGCACGGGAGACTGGGGCAGAGGCGATCCACCCTGGATATGGCTTTTTGAGTGAGAGGGCAGAATTCGCGGAAGCGTGCCAGGCAGCAGGGCTCATCTTCATCGGCCCTTCGCCAAAGGCGATGAGAGCTTTGGGAGGGAAGATCGAGGCGAAGGCTCTCGCTGTCTCACAAGGCGTCTCGGTCACCCCTGGCTTCTTTGAGCCTGACGCGAGTGACGACCAACTGTATGAGGCGGCAGAGAGGATCGGCTACCCTGTGATGCTCAAAGCGAGCGCAGGAGGAGGAGGCAGGGGAATGAGGATCGTTTTTGAGCCAGACGACCTGAGAGCCCAGCTCCGCCTCGCGCGGGATGAGGCCCTCAAGGGATTTGGGGACGACGCGATGATGGTCGAAAAGCTGGTGTTGAAGCCGCGCCACATTGAGGTTCAGGTCTTGGCGGATCACCACGGCAGGGTCGCGGCTCTCTACGAGCGAGAGTGCTCTCTGCAAAGACGCCACCAAAAGCTGATCGAAGAGGCCCCCTCACCCATCATGACAGAGGCTCTCTGGCAAACTCTGCGGGAGGCATCGCTGAAGCTCGTGATGGCTTCTGGCTATACCAACGCTGGGACTGTTGAGTTCATGGTGGACGAGGAAACTGGTCTGCCCTACTTCTTGGAAGTCAATGCCAGGCTTCAGGTCGAGCACCCAGTCACAGAAGCGATCACAGGAATTGACCTTGTTCAGTGGCAGATTCGTATTGCGAGAGGGGAAAAGCTAGACCTTCCGACGGAAATCATGGTTGGGGATCGGTCTGGTATTCGCGGTCATTCCCTCGAGCTCCGAATAGTGGCGGAGGATCCGGCGAAGAACTTTCTGCCGTCGATTGGGCCGATTTTTGGCTGGGCACCCCCATCTGGGCCTGGGATTCGATTCGATAGTGGCTATGGCGAGGGGAGCGAGGTGAGCCGGTTCTACGATAGCCTGCTGGCGAAATTGATCGTTCAGGGTGAGAACCGGGAGGCAGCGGTCGAACGGCTGCGCCTTGCTGCCCTGGATACTCACATTTTGGGAGTCAAGACCAACATTCCCTTTGCTTTGGCGATTTTGGATCATCCTGAGTTTCGTCTGGGAGCCTTTGATACTGGCTGGCTAAAGCGTCACTTCGAGGGCTGGAGTGGGTCTGATGATCTTCCCGAAGAACTTGGGTCTTTGATGCGACACTGCCAGACGATGAGTGCCTCCGGTGGCGGGGTGGGTTTGGCTGATGGCGCAAGGGGCATGCAATCGACCGCTTGGTCGCGTCGGGATGGGTGGCGGGTCGTTTAGGGACAGGCGTGGCTTGGTATCCAGGCTCCCCTCATAACCATTAAATGTGTAATCATTCACGTTAAATTTAATAAGATCTTAAACCAAGTTGTGTAAGTTCTCGACGTTATGTTGAGACGACACGCATTTACGCTGATCGAGCTCTTGGTTGTGATCGCAATTATTGCGATTTTGGCGGCGATCCTCTTTCCAGTTTTTGCCCAGGCAAAGATGGCAGCGAAGAAGTCCTCTGATCTTTCCAACCTTAAGCAAATCAGCCTCGGGGCACATCTTTATGGGGCAGACAATGACGACACCTTGATTTTGGGCGGGTATCCATCGGGAACATTCGATGCTCAGGGCAGATCGGTTCGTTGGTACAACCTGATGCTTCCCTACACGACTACGACCAAGATCTACGATTCTCCTCTGGCCAGGCGCTTCACTGGCTATGATGCTGATCCCCGTTATCGCCGTTATGCTGACTACGGGATCTCTTACTGGTGGGCGGCGGTGGCGACCCAGTGCTGCAACATCCCCCTCACCAGCATTCCGGACGTTTCGTTTACGAGTATCTTCACGACGGCTGGCGACACGAGGACATCAATCGTGACCACGCAGGATCCTCTGCGCTTTAAGGATCACTGGTACCGCCCGACGGATTACACCTTTACAATGCCTACCAACCGTTTTGGAGAAGCGACCACCAGCGCAGGGGTTTATTTTTACAAGCAGCCTCAAAGCGTTTATCTCCGTCGACCTATCCCAATGGATGACAATGGCTTGAATGTGGCATTCATGGACGGTCACGCGAAGTACATGCAGTATCGGGCATTTTTTGGGCCGCTTGATCCAGATGCCCCAGTCGGTTGGCCATATGGTCACCCAAAAAACCACTGGGACAATCAATAAGAGATGCTTGGTGCGCTTTGTATTCTAGCGATTGCTCTTGGGCAAAGTGCCGGTTCCGCTCTGGAACCGGCACCTGCCGGCTCTTTCACGGTGGCGGTTATCCCGGATACTCAAGGCTACCGGGGCGAGGGGGCGAAGTCGACGCCAGACAGTCGGGAGCCAGTAACAAATGAGAACTTTCATGCCATGACTCGGTTTCTGGCTGCTAACAAAGATTCCCAGAGAATCGTGTTTGCAAGTCACGTGGGCGACATTGTCGATATCAATGAGCCAAGGCAGTGGGGTGTTGCTCAGAAGGCAATGGAGAGGTTGGATGGCATTATCCCCTACGGGATAAGCCTTGGGAATCATGATATGGAGTCCAACGGGGATTCTTCATTGTTCCAATCTTTCTTTCCCGCCAAGCGGTTTGAGGGATTGACTTGGTATGTTGGTAGTTTCCCCGGCCAGGGTAAAGCTTCCGTCAACAACGCGAACAGTGTTCAGCGTTTTCGTGCTGAGGGAGTTTCAATTCTTTTCTTTCACCTAGAGTGCAACGCTCCTGATCAGGTTCTGCGTTGGGTGAGGGAAGTTGCTCAGAACTATCCAGATCACAAGGTTATGATCACGACCCATATGTTCCTAGGGCCGCGGCTTCGTCCAAAAGATAATGCAGGTTTCTTTGCTGACCCAAAGGGGCGAATGGAGTGGAGCAAAATTCATGGCACCAGCGGGAACTCACCAGAGGCTTTGTGGCAAAAGTTGTTCTCCCAGATTCCTCAGCTTGTCTCTGTCTTTTGTGGGGATCAGAGCCGAACCCAGGCTCTGACCGAAATGTACACAGGGGTTCATAGGAACCGGGTGGCGATCTTTCTGAGCGACTATGGGTCAGATGCGATCAGGCTCTACCGTTTTATCCCGACTGAGAATCGGGTGGAGGTGAGAACTGTACTGACAAAGACTGGCTCACTTCTTGTCTCGACCCCCATCGTGCCTGACCCAAGTGAGCACAATTTCGAGGTTCCGATACAGCTCAATCCCGTACCTGCAAGAAGGCTCCAGTAATCTCGGTCGAGATCACTGGAGCCTTCTTGACAACCGTAACTCCTTAGCCGTCTTTCGTCACTTCTTTCTTGGCTTCGTCGATTATCTGTTTGCTCTCGTCGATGCCCTTTTTGAGCTCGCCTACTCCCTTGCCGAGGCCCTTCATAAGCTTCGGGATTTGAGTTCCTCCAAAGACGAGAACCACAAGCACGAGGATGAGGATGAGTTCTGGCCCTTGAAGGAACGCAAGGGTGGAAGTCATTTCTGATCAGCCTCTTCAGCTGCGTCTTTCGCCGCTGTTTTGGCCTCACGAAGTCCCTTTTGAAACTCCCCGAGCCCCTGGCCGACTCCTCTCATGAGTTGTGGGATTTTGGCACCGCCAAAGAGCATCAGGATCACGATTGCGATGACCAAGATTTCCTGACCTTGCAGGAATGCCAGGGGAGCAAAGAGCGCGTTCAACATGACTACCTCTTATTATACGTTGCTTTTTGTCAAGACGAGTTCTTTGTCCTGAAGGTTCATTGACCGAGCCGCCGGCCTGTCGTTCCGGTTTGGATATCAGGGGAATCCTTATTCAGCCTGATGCTCATCCAAGAGCGGGGTTGGCCCATAAAGGGAGGCGCAGTGCCGCTTGGCCCGCCACCCCAAGCCTTTGATTGATTGAGGGCTGACTCTTTGACTTCGAACACCACAACGGCATCTTGGGGAACTTCGCCAAAGGCCTTCCCGGCAATCTCGGAGTTGTAGGCAATTCCCGTCGTCTGAGCGCCTGTCATGCAGACAAGGGGTTCGGAGGCGGAGATGGGGCGAATTCCCATGCCTTTCAGAACAGGGGGAAGCTCCTCCATATTGCCGGCCATTCTTTCGAGTTCTGCTTTGATGGAGGTTTGCCAAGTTTCCGCGTCAGGGAATTTTCCGCTTTCCTTGGCAGTCTTGGCGATGCTTTCCTTTACAAGTACCATCGAAAAGGTGCAGCCGGTCAGGGGTTGAGCTGCGCTCAAAGACTGTTGGCCTACGAAGAATATTCCCCCGCAGCATAGGACGCAAAACCCGACAAACACTCCGATTATCAATCCCCAAGGGGTTTTGTTTTTCTTTGGCGGCTGGTAGCCCTGCTCGTACATAGTGCTATTGTAGCTTACGAGGCATTTCTGATGGGGTTTCACCCAGGGTTTTGGGATACGGCCTGGCTCAGCGCGATGTCCGAACTCCTGGTCCAGGGCCTCGTTCCCAAGGGTTGCGAGGGGAATCTATTTTGAGCTCAAGCCAATCACGCGTCTCTCCCCTCAGCCTAGGTGCATCCAACCGACTTCTTTCCTTGTACTTTTCCGTTAGGTTCTTACCAGAGGATTTGACTTCAAAAACAACGATCGTGTCTGGCTTAACCTCTGAGAAGGGCTTCTCGGACAAGTCGGAATTGAAGGCGATGGAAGAGGACTCTGCTTCCCAAGTGCATACGAGAGGTTCACCAGGCTCGGGCAGAGTTAAGCCCAGGTCACGGATATCGTCTGGCCGCTGGGCGAGCATTTCATCTCTCACCTTTTGAAAGTCCGCGATGATCGCATCCTGCCACGTGGCGGCAGGGGGGAACTTTCCAGTTCTGCGAGCGAAATCGATAACCGCGTTATTCGCTGCATAAGTCTTGAATCCGCACTCCAGAATGGGCTTCGCATCGGCCAAAAGGCCCCTGGTCATCAGGCCGACACCGAGGAGGAGAAGAAGACAGAATCCACTGAAGCCGACCAGAACCCAGACCATGGAATTTGACCAATTTCCCCTAGTCTTGGTGCCTCTTGAATCGCTCTGGATTTGCCTCACACCTAGAATTGAAGCACAAGGCTTGGAACTGGGACTCGCTTTCGTCCCACAATAGGGGTGACCTCATGATGATTCGTTCCTTGCGCGATCTGCCTTCCACTGACCGACTGGTGCACAAGCTGGTTGAAAAGGGGGTTCATGAGTTTTGGGCCAGGGAGGGGGCAAGGAGCGTGTTGGCTGCCATGCGAGAAGCCTTCCCAGAGGACGAGATCTCCCTGGACGATCTAACCGCACAGGCGCAAGGAGAGGCGAAGAAGCTCTCGAGCCTAGCTGCTCCTGTTGTTGTGAATATGAGTGGAGTCATCTTGCACACAGGGCTCGGAAGAGCAAGGCTCGCCCCTTCGGTTGCTCAAGAGGTGTCGCTTGCGACCCATCACCACACTGCGCTCGAGTTTGACTTGGAAGAAGGAGAAAGGGGGGATCGCCAGGGTCGGCTTAAAGGGCTCTTGCGCCACCTGACTGGGGCAGAAGATGCGATGGTGGTGAACAACTGCGCTGGGGCAGTGATTCTGGTTTTGTCAGCTCTCGCGTCTGGCCGGTCTGTGGTTCTTTCTCGCGGTGAAATGGTCGAAATCGGAGGAAGCTACCGGATGCCAGATGTCATCCAGGCCAGCGGAGCCAGGCTCGTCGAGGTCGGCTGTACGAATAAGACCAGGGTAAACGATTATCGGGAGGCATTCGAGGCAGATACTGCGGCAATCCTTCGTTGTCATCAGAGTAACTTTAAGCAGATCGGCTTTACCTCATCGGTGGAGGATAGCCAACTTGCAGATGTTGCAAAAGAGTTGGGCCTGCTTTTCCTGCATGATTTGGGGAGCGGGTGTTTGGTAGATCCTTCTCCTTTTGGACTCCCGCGCGAGAAAACAATCAAGGAGGCCCTTTCCGCAGGGGCAGATTTGGTGATGGCGAGCGGCGATAAGTTACTCGGTGGCCCCCAGGCTGGCCTGATTTTGGGTCGTGCGGACCTCATCGCGCAGGTCAAGAAGCACCCCTTGGCGAGAGCCTTGCGGGTCGATAAGTTGACCCTTGCTGCCTTGGCTGGTACTTTGCGACTCTACGCTGAGAATCGGTGGCACGAAATTCCCTTGTGGAATGCGATTCAAAGGCCGGAGGTGGAGGTCAAGGAAAAGGCACAGTTTTTGGCAAATACCTGGCCAGATGGAGCAGTTGTTCCGTCGCGGACCGAGATTGGTGGGGGAACAATGCCGGGAGAATCTCTTCCAACTTGGTGTTGCGTGCTGCCCTCGAATTCTCCCGACTCATTGGCGAGGGCATTGAGGGCGACAGGCCAGCCCTTTGTGGTTGGCAGGGTGGCAGAGGGGCTCGTTTGGCTAGACCCGAGAACTGCTACCGACGAAGAAGTGCAAAAAGTACACCAAAAACTAGCTGAAATCAGGTACACGCTAAAGGAACTTAGGGCATTTTAGAATGGATCTCAAACCAATACTTCGTTCATCGCAAAACGATGCAGTTCGCGCCTTTGTGACGGCTCTCGAACTCCACGAGCCAGGACAAGGGGGTCACGCGGAGAGGGTGGCGATGTACGCCTCAGCGATCGGCCATAAGCTGGGCCTAGACGGGGAGGATTTGGTGACACTGAGGCGGGCGGCAGCCCTCCATGACGTCGGTAAAATCGCGATGCCGCGGAACCAGGTCTCTCAGCTGGGGAGTCTGACAGACGATGAATTGGCTGAGCTCAAACGCCACGCAGAGTTGGCCCTGCAGGTGGTGGAGTCCTTCTCCTTCTTGGCTGATTGCGTGCCGATGATCGTGCATCACCACGAAAGGTGGGATGGCCTCGGTTACCCTGATGGCTTGGTGGGAGAGAGGATTCCCCTCGGGGCCAGGATCATCGCGGTCGCAGAGACCTTCGATGTCTTGGTTTCGGGGGGCGGATACAAGGCTCCCGTGGGAGATCGGGCGGCAGTCGCAGAGATCAAGGCCTGTGCGGGAACCCAGTTCGACCCCAGTGTCGTCTCTGCCTTCTCTGAGGTCGAACCCTTGATCCAGCCTTTGATGGCATGAGTGGATGATTCCTAGCGGGATGTGTAGATATCGAGCCTTGACGCCAGTTCGACGTTCATCGGGCCATTCCCGATACCATCCCCTAAGCCCAAAACCTTGTTGGTTCCTTGACTGAAGACTGCTCCGACGCGGTGGGAAGTCTTCCACTTGTTCCCTTCCGTGACCAGAAAGTCTCCTTCGATTCGCCAGCGGCCAGAGTCACGATCCGTGGTGATGGTTCCGACACCGACCCCAGTGGCTCCCTGGAATCGATAGTCATACGTACCGTTTGCCTTAAAGTCATAGAAGACGGCGTAAGCGACCACTGTGTTAAAGGTTGCACCGGTAAAGGTGTTGATCCAGCCGGTGGACGATCCTGTTCCATATGAGAAGCTCCCCACAACGTCCTTTTGGGTGAGCATCGGTTTGTTTTCGTGGCCAGGGCAGCGAAATGTCGAGAGGAATCCTTCGAGGGCTGGCAGAACTTCCGGCCATCTCATGTAGGCTTGGTTCTCGTCTACTGACTGCCAAGTGGCAGGGACGTCGTCGGGGGATCGAAACGTCTGGGCTGTAATGACTGGTTGCCAGTGGCTTCCGCAGTCGATCAGCATCAAAGTGAACTGGGTCTCTGGCCTGCGGCCTCGTTCCTTGCCCCTAATGACTCGATAGCTCGCAAGGAGTCCATTGCCGACCCTGCGCCTGTAGATCATCGTGGCGTTTTGACTGTCCATCGGGGGTGTCATCATCTGGGACATCTGCAGCAGGGCCTGGTTGATGTCCCCTTGGGCAGGGATCGCTGGCCAGAAACGGATATGGACACCGCCGATGCCGGAATCGACCTTCATTTCGGCCGAGTACCAGTTTTCCTTTTGCTCGAACCCTTTTGGAAGGCTGAAACTGAAGCCTGGGGCGAGTCCGTTGGCTTGGGCTGGCTTGGCTTCAACTGCTTTTACCTCTTGGGGAGGGAGACCACGAATGGTGATCCCTCTGGCAGAGACATCGATGCGGCTCGCGTCCACTCCGACGATCGCTTGAAGATAGCCAGAGGCGAGGCGTTGGAGGTTCTTGGCTGATTCGGGGGTGTCTTCTGCGAGCTGCGCGACGATCAGGGTGACTCCAACTGCCCCCATCAGTCCTTCGTAAACTTCTTGCTTGTGGCGGTCAGTGGAGCCGGTGATTTCGTTTGAGTCGAGCACGCTCCGCATCTGGCTCATGGCGGGAGCAAGAGCCGCTTCATTGGTTGATTTCAGATCGGCAAGACCATCGAGAACGACGATGGCGAAGGCAGCAGCTGCCGCCACTTCATTTGCGAAGCCCCCTTTCTCTGCCTGGGATTCGAAGCTCTTTGCAATTTCGTTAAAGGCCTCTGCCAGGGCCTTTTTCTCGTCTGATTTGTCGGAGATCGTTCCGGCAAACTTGTCGAAGGTCAGACGAGTGCCGCTTGGCTTAAAGACGCTGGCTCCTCGCTTGCCTCGGACGAGTCGTGCTCCGGCAGCAGATTACTGTGAAACAACGACAACGCCGCGGAGCAGGGGATTTCCGGCACCGCATCGAACCCCACCAGCAGGATGTGTTTCGCGCCCAAAAAAC
>JALOLT010000009.1 GCA_025455775.1 Fimbriimonadaceae bacterium | reverse complement strand
CTTCACCCTTTGCTCAAGACTTCGATTCAGATTTGCAAGACTCCTTTGTGCCCTAACCTGTTCGGTGATATCGCGCGTTGTCCCAAAGAGTGCTGTCGGCACTCCGCGAATCACTTCCATTTCCGCAACAGTTTGGGTGTAGATCGTTTCCGCCCCAGGGAGTTTCACCGGGTGGTTTGCGATAAGGGGCTGCGTTTGATCAATCAGTTTGTTAACTAATCTCTCTTTGATGACATCGAAAGGTTTGCCGTAGAGCGTTTCAATTTCTGCCCCTGTAACGGGATTCCCATTCGGCAGTCCGTGGATTCTCTTCCAACCAGAGGTAACCCACAGTGTCCCCTTCAGAAGGTCGAGTCTCCATCCACCGATCTTGCCTAAGTCTTGCGTTTTTTCTAAGAGCCAGGACTGAGCCAGCTCAAAGGTTACATCACGTCCTACACTGTAAGAGACCTGAAATTTATCGTCCCAATCTGCGTTCCATAAGAACTGACGGTGCTCGCCGTCTTTCGATATCATCCTCGTGACAAAGTTCCTGGTTGGCCGGGACTTCACGGCCCGAATGGCTTCTCTCATGCACCCTATCTTGTCATCTGGATGCACAAACTCTAGGAAATTCTTGCCGTGAACTTCACGGCTACTCCTCCCTACAAACTGGCAAAAGGCACCACTCGCTTGTAGAATCGTCCAACGATCATCACAAACAAGCATACACTCAGTAGAAAGGGCAAAAAAGCGGTCTGACCTCTCGTTGCTCAGGGTGATATCAGTTATGTCCTGCCATATCTGTAGAAATCTTTGATCGTCTACCGTCACTGTCCTTAGCTCGTAAGCCCTCATCTGACCGCCAATCTGACAATGCACTAGATCGACCCCAGAGTCGCCCTCTGTCGAACAGTCCTGAAGTTGCTTTGTTGCGACATCACAAAGTTGGGGAGGGTAGAGCAAAGAATAGTGGCAACCTGCTTGTACACCAGGATTGAGGTAAAAATGATCCACCTTTGCTGAGTGGAAATTCAGGGCAGTCCCATCTCGCGAAAGAACGACCAACAGATCAGGCACACTTGATAGAATCGCTCGTTGGTTTGCTTCCGATTTCGCCACTTCCTCATGGAGCCTCTTTTCTCGGGTCACATCTCTGGTTAGACTTAAAACGTGAGCCTCATCGAGCCTCATGATGCGGATGTCTAGGATCAACTCCGTCCCAGCGATGGTACTACTTCGGAAGTACTGCTCTACTTCTCCTGTGCGTATGACTCGTTGGATCCGCTCCAATGTTTCCAGGGCACTATCACGATTTGCAACATCAAATATTGTCTTTCCAACTAAGTCTCCAAATGGGGAGAAAGGCTTTGAAGGTCCATCATCGAACTGCTGGACAAATTGCCCTTGTCGGTCGAGTACCCTGATCCAATCAGGAGTCGCAAGCATGAGGCGTTCTGCTAAGGTGGCAGCTGCCTTACGGCCCAAGTGCTCTCCATATTGATCGCTAGTATTCTTAATCAAGATTCCAACGGTTGCATTTGGAAAGGGAAGCACCCTAATATCAAAGTAGCTCAGCTTTCCATTCTCGGGCTGTCGCCTGACAAAAGAGATCGCTTGTCGATTCGCTACCGCCTTGGCTGCATAAGTCATCGTCTCGCGAAACTCTTCTTCGGATATGAGCTCCCCGTAATGCCGTCCAACTTTTTCAGAATTTGTTGGGTTCTGATTGACATACTCAACTATATTGCCTGAAAGATCAACAAGAATGAACTCGTCTGCCAGATTTTGAATCAACATGGACGCAAGACCTCGAAGCCCTTCATTCACAGTTGACTCGTCGGTTTTCTCAATTCTTCGAACTAAGCTCAAAACATGATCTGGGTCAAATGGCAATAAGATCACTTCAACCTCGATAGGAACATCGAGAAGATGTTCGTCCACTGTTTTGCGATAAATCAGTGGCATCCCGGTGCCCAATACTGTTGCGATACGACTTAATGATTCTGCTAGCTCTCTATCTGATTGAAACTTCTCCAATCCGTAGCCTTCTAGCGACCTGCCCAAAACGGTTGTCTCGACTTGGCCCGGGAGTTTCCCTACAAAATACTTGCCGTTTCGATCCACGACATAGGCTCGATAAGGCAAGACGGAAAGAAGCCGTCGAATTGTCTCCTGGTAAAGATCTAACTGGCGTTCCTTTGTGGTGTCCTTGGCGATGACCAAACAGTGAGCGTCATCGAGTCTCGAGAGAATTCCTCGAAGATGGAGTGTCGCATCCCGCGTCGAGACATTGATCGGAGTTCTTTCAACTCCTTGCGCAAAACAAGCATTGCGGAGGCGACGCAGCATGTCGGCTGCATCTGAAGCCTTCAAAATATCCCAAATGCTCAAACCTGTAAAGTCCTCAAAGCCTACAGGCCTGGCAGCAGCCGAAGTCTTGATATCTTGTATAATGAGCCCATCTGTATCGATTATGAAAAGATAATCTTCTAACGATTCAAGCACTCCTGGGGGAAGCTGAAACCCCATTCCTGCCGTATCTGATTGCCGGACAAAAACGCCCATGTCACCCATCCGGCTTGCCGTAAGGGTTCCCATCCGACTCAGTTGTTGCGAAGCGCCAGAACGCCAGGCTTCTTGAACTACTTTCCTCAGATCAGGCGGAGTGTCTAAAGATGCCCGTGGCCAAATCTGGAACCCGTCATGGTCGAAAAGCGAACAATTCTCCATCGGGTAAGAAGCGGCAAGCACTTCTAACCCACGGATAGTCGCCGCGCCAAGCCTCTGCTCGGCGGTCTCCGACAATTTGTCACGTTTCGCTGGCACTAACGAACATTTTACGGGAAATTGGGCTAGGCATTGTCGTTCCGATCGAAAAGATTGAATAATAAAATTACATGACAGTTGCTACCCCAGAGCAATTCAAACCGATCTCCGGCGGCGTAGAACTCTCGGTGGAACCAGACCGATGGGGCCATCTGACCATATCGCGAAGGGACGAGTCTCCCGATGTTCTCAGAACTAAATTCGCCGAAGATGGATATTTATTCATCAAGGGATTTTTCGAGCGAAGCATGGTTCAAGCAGTGAGACAGAGCCTGCTTAAAGCGTTGTCTGAAAATGGAAAATTGGCAAAAGGGGAGGCAATTGACGATGCAATCCCGAAACCAGGACTCAAAACTTACATGGACGAGGAGACAGGTCTGAGCAATCCCGAGCTCAGAGAACTCGTTCACGGTGAGCAAATCCTAAATTTTTATGAAGCATTTTTCGAAGAGTCAGTATTATCGTTTGACTATATATGGCTTCGCTCCGTTTCTCCCGGAGTAGGAACGAACCCTCACTGCGACACTGTGTACATGGGGCGCGGAACAGACCAGCTCATGACTGCCTGGGTTCCACTCGGCGACGTCCCGCTCACGGTAGGAGGGCTCATCGTGCTCGAGAAAAGTCACGAAACTGGCAAAGTGGACGAAAGATATCTTCAGTCAGATGTAGATAAAAATTGCTTAAACATGCCAGGAACAAACGAGGTCGAGGCTTTGGGCTACCTCAGCTCCGGAGCTCTCACCAAGGACGCGAGGGGGCTTCAAGAGAGGCTAGGAGGCAGATGGCTGACCGCCGAATTCGAGATGGGCGACCTCGTCACCTTCGGAATGAGGACGGTTCACGGATCGCTCGATAATCAGAGCCAATCCCTCCGGCTCAGCAGTGATACGCGCTATCAACCAGCGTCGCTCCCAGTCGATGATCGGTGGTTCGGGCCAGAGATGACGATGCATGGTCAGGCAGGAAAGCAAGAAAAAATCTGCTAATTGCACTGGCTCGCAGTGTATTCTCCGCTTGGGAGCAGATATCCTAATCCTGTTTTAGATTCTTCGACTGCCCCAAAACAGGCCAGCCGCTCGGCTTGGCCAGGGGTATTTGCCGTTCTGCTTCTTGCCGCTCCCGTTTTTGCCCAGGCACCTAAAGTAGCGATCAAGCTCAAAGCCGAAGAAGGGATGTCGGCGCGTTACTCATCCGAGGGCTCCATTACGCTCGAATTCGAAGGCGAAAAGCTGACGCTCGACTCCAAGGAGGTGAGTTCCGTCACCGTGAAGTCCGTCGGGCCTGACGGCACGATCACCCTCACCAGCAAAACTGAATCGAGCGAGTCGAAAATAAATGGCGAGGCGATCCCCTCTGAACCATCGACCGAGACAATTACTACTACGCTCGACGCCCAAGGTAGACCCCTCACCAGAGAAACGAGCGAGCCAGACGAGGATGACGAGAACAAGGATCTCGATATCCGACTTGCCGTCGCAGGAGCCTTTATCACCCCTAACGAAGCGATTGGAAAAGGCGACAAGTGGACTGCCAACACGACAGCCGACCCAAAAACAGGCAGGCGAGCAGGAGTTCACGAATACGAGGTGATTGCTCTCGAGGATCTGAATGGGGTCTCGGTAGCGAGAATCAAAATGGATTACCGGGAATCGGGAGCAAGTCCAGCCCTCGCCCAAACAGGAACTTACTGGGTGGAAGTCGCGACTGCCGATGTCATCCAATCTGAGAGCAAAATTACCAACGTTCCTTTCAACTTTGGGGAAGTGACTCTGGTGGGTTCTGGCACCGGAGCCACACGCCGACTCTCTGGCGGGATGGTGAAGGGCCAAACGGGAACGACCACAGCACCAACCGCCACACCTTCCCAACCAGCCCAACCAGCGCAGCCTCCGAAGCCAGAAAACACGATTGAGCCAAAGGTTAAGGACTTCACCAAGATCGATGGTTTCATCACCACCTATCGCCGTACCAGAGACGGACGAACTCAAACCTACTTTGAACTCCGCCAAGATCAGCTGAATAAGCTGATGCTCCTTCAGGCAACCTATGGAACAGGAGTCGGGGACGGCAGAATCGCAGCTGGTGACCCGATCACAGACACGATCTTTGAATTTCGCGAGACTCCGAACAACCGAATCACTCTCGTCGTACCAAATCTTTCCTATCGAATCGACCAAAACTCGCCCTTCGCGAAGGTTGTTCGAAGATCCTTCCCTGAATCCTTTATCGACGCCTACACCATTGAGGGTCGAAACCCAGAAGCCAAGACGGTCCTGATCGATGTCAGTAACTTGTTCACTGGCGACCTCGCCAGAGTTTCTGATGCTCTCAGGGGTCAAGGCGGAATCTTCGGGCCTGGCGGCGGCGGTGGACAAACCTATTCAATTGATCGCGAAAAGTCTTTTGTGAGTCGGTTTCAAGTCTTCCCCACGAACCTGCATGTCGAAACCACCTACAACTTTGCGAGCAGTGGCCCGCGGCCTGCGGCAGAGAGCTTTGGCATGCCCCGAGCCGTGCCAGATTCTCGATCCATCGTTGTCAAGGTGAACTACAACCTTTGGGAACTCCCCACCAACAATGGCTACCGACCCCGCCATTTTGACCCCAGAGTCGGTTACTTCACAGCTGACTTTGAAGATATGAACAAATTGACGGCGGCGAACCGAACAACCCAGTTCATCTTGCGCTGGCATCTCGAGAAGAAAGATCCGACCGCAGCGGTCAGCGAACCCAAGGAACCGATTGTTTTCTGGCTGGATAACGGGATTCCAACCCAATATCGAGAAGCGGTTCGCGATGGCATCCTTGCCTGGAATTCTGCCTTCGAAAAGATCGGCTTCAAGGATGCGATCGTCGTGAAGCAGATGCCAGACGACGCAGACTTCGATCACGCCGACATGAGGTTCAACGTGGTTCGCTGGGTGACTTCGAGCAATCAGGCCTATGCGGTCGCCCTCTTCCGAACCAACCCTCTGACAGGTCAAATCCTTAATGCCTCGATTACGGTCGATGCCAACATGCTGCAGTTTGTGGCTGGCGAGTTCGACGAATCAGTCAATCCAGCCAATTTTTGGAGCAAAGGCGATGCCAACCCTGCTCACGGGAAGCGCGGACACGTTTGCTTGCCAGGTCGGTGCAACTACGGCAAATCCAGTGCCCTGAACGCAGCCCAAGGCTATCTGGCTCTGGAACTCATGGCGGCACAAGGTTCACGCGTGAACCGGGCCGAGTTCCTTCGCCAATTCATCGTCCATGTTGTGGCTCACGAAATGGGTCACATTTTGGGTCTGCGCCACAACTTCGTCGCCTCCACCGAACTGACTCTTGCCCAACTTTCTGATCCGAAGCTTGTGAGTGATCGAGGCACCAGTGCCTCCGTCATGGACTACGTCCCCTTCAACGTGGCAGCTCTAAGATCCGAAACTCCTGTCTTTTACAGTGGGCTTGGGGTCTATGACTACTGGGCGATCCGCTATGGTTACGCTCCCGTTTTGGGTCGGACACCAGAGGATGAACTCGGGGTGCTCCGCGCCTGGGCAAGCGAAACCAATCAGCCAGGCCTGAAATACCTCAGCGACGAATTCGCAGATGGCGTCGATCCTTACGTCGTTCGATTCGACTTATCGGCGAATCCTTTGGACTACGCTGAGCGGATGGCCACAACCTCGCGCTGGCTCATCATGAACCTCGGGGGAAGGCAACAGAATGGTCAATCGTTCTTTACCTTTACACGCAGTTTCAACATCGCCTACAGTGGTTATGTCGGAAGTGCCTTCGGTGCCCTGAGCTTTATCGGGGGCGTGCAAAAGAACCCCAACTTCCGGGGCGATCGCAACCAGGAGATGCCAGTTCGTCCTGTGAGCGTCGCAGACCAGCGGCGAGCGCTCACAGTCGTGACTCAAACCCTCTTTTCCGAGAGAGCTTTTGACTTCCCGCGCGAATACTTCCAAATGTTCGCTGCTAACCCCAGTGCAAACTTCATCGAAGGACTCGAAGCAGCCGACAACAACTTCCCGATCATGCAAAGGTTCTCTTCGAGCCAAGCGACTGCCCTTCGGAGCCTGATGTCAGGCCGCACCCTCGGGCTTGTGATGGAACAAGAGTTCAAAGCAAAACCGGGAGATGATACTCTGACCGTAGCAGAAATAATTTCCGGAGTGAGCGATGCCGTGTGGTCTGAATTGGGTCGGGGGCAAGAATTTGCTCCCCTGCGTCGCCAGCTTCAGCGCACTCACCTGGATCTCCTCATTGACATGGTGCTGGGGCGAACAACCGTGCCAGCAGAAGCGAGGATGATGGCCTGGAACGAACTGCGAAAGCTCGAGGGTAAGTTGGAATCGGCGATCCCTCGCTCCCGAGGTCTGTATACTCCGGTTCACCTGCAAGAGAGTCTGATGAAGGCCCAGCGCGCGCTTCGTGCTCCCGAGCAAGTCGGGCGGGGCTCAGGTGGCGGTCGTCCCTTGAGCATTCTCGATCTCCTGGGCGGCGCAGAACAAAAGCCCTGAGACTCTCGTCCGAGACGATCACAAGGCCTGCCTCAGTAAGTTCCTTCCCCCCGAGAAATTTTGGGGGGAAGGAACTTATCCGGAAGCCCCTTTTCCCAGTATTTTTACTGGGAAAAGGGGTAGGGGTGAGGGGGGAACTCGGCGAAGCCGAGGTGAAAAATGGGATTCTTTTGAGTCTGAGTCAGCAGTTTTTCATGATAGAACCACTTACCTGACTTCCTAGCTCCCTTCTACGCCAAGCCAGCCCCCCCATCCCTAAATCCCTTCCCCCCAAAAAGATTGGGGAGAAGGGGACTTTTGGACTCACGCAGCGCGCTGCTCGTCTTCCAGCGAAAGGGAGATCACGCTCGTTTCGATCGCCCGACGAGGGGCCAGGATGAACTTCTTCGCCTTGATCGTCAGGTCACCCGATAAGGCCTCTAGCTCTTGGCCCATTTCCCCGATCTTTCTGGTGATGTCAAGGCTCACGTCGGTAGTGGCTGCGACTTCTTCAGAGCTTGCCGCGATTTGCACCCCTACAGCTGAGATGGACTCTAGCTTCATGCTCACTTCTTGAACGTCGCCAACCATTTGCTTGGTGAGACCCAGCGACTCTTCGCTCTTCACTCCCGTTTGAATGGCATCCCGGTCGAGTTCCTTCGCGCTCGAAACAAGGCTCGCCATGGCGTTCCGCGTCTCTTCCAGGAACAGAACCATCTCCCGAGCTCCCTCGGAAATGTCACGGAATTGAGCCTGAGCTTTCGACACGTTCTCGGCTCCTTCCGTAACAGCTTCGATGTTCTCCTCCATCTTAACAACCGCTCCTTCCACCTTTGAACTCACACTTCCCAGAATCTCTTGGATTTCTTTGGTCGCGTCTTTGCTCTTTTCGGCCAATTTGCCGACCTCTTCCGCCACGACAGCAAAGCCCTTTCCATGCTCCCCTGCCCTGGCTGCTTCGATCGCGGCATTCAGCGAGAGAAGTCCTGTCTGATTGGTGATATCCTCAATCACATTGATGATCTTTCCGACCCGTTTGGAAAGGTCAGCCAAGCCAGCCATCTCTTCTGAGAGTCGCTGGGTGCTTTCCGAAATCTTCTCCATCGACTCAGAGCTCGCTGCCACGATCTCCTCACCTTCGGTTGCCATGCGGCTAGATTCATTGCTCAATTCGGAAGCGAGCTTGGTGCTGTCCTCCGCTCTCATCAAGCGTTCCTTCATCCGTCTCATCTCGGTTCGCAAATGCTCGGCTGCTTCACCCAAATCTGTCATGGTGGAATCGAGCTCTTGCGAATTCGTCAGGAGAGACTTCACGCTCTGGGAAGCAGACTGGAGATCAGCCGAAATCGACTCTGTGCTATTGGCGGTTGCCGTCACTGCCTCATGAACTTCGTGGGATGCCTGAGTCGCATGATTGAGATGGCTCCTTGTCGATGTGGCAATGTCACTGACGCGTTCGGTCGTGTCTTGCACTGTGAAAATCAGGTCGCCGAGACGGTCCAGACCCTGGTGGAACTTCTTGGCTAACTGTGAAAACTCGTCGGTGCCGGGGACGGCAATCCTCGTCGAAAGGTCGCCTTCGCCAGCTTTATCGGCCAAGGACTGGAGCCGCGAAAGCTGGGTTAAGATCGTTTTAGCGATCATCACAACCATGACGATTCCAACCAGCAGCGAAACAACAATGGCAGAAGCAAGCAGGGTGAGCTTGCTCACTTCTTGCTCATTAAACTCCTTGGCAGATTCGATCGTCCCAGCCGTTACTTTGCTCTCAATCTTCCAAACCGAGTTGATTTTGCTCGTCTGAACTTCCCACCACAACTCCGGCTTGATTCCCGAGAGATCCCCAGTCGCGGCTCGGTCCCGCCAATTATTCGCTTCAACTGAATCTTTCGTCGTCAGAGCCTCGTTCAAGGCCATTTGTAAGTCTTTTGAAAGGAGCGATTTAGCTCGACTCAGGGCTGCATCTTCTGCTGCGACTAAAGCAGCGAAAGTCACCTGTCCGCCAGCCTGGAATTGTCCGGACAATAGAGCGCCATTCAGGAGTGCTCTCTGCTGACCCATTGTCTCCTTGGCATTTACCAAAGCCGAGTGCACAATTGCCCCCTGGATGAGATTTGGATTCTGCAATTCCGAAACGCTGCTGCTCAAAAAGCCAGCAAAACCAGCAATCGTGGTTGTGAAATAGGCTCCAGCGACTCTGGCTGGGATTTTCAACTCATCAGCCTGAGTGCGGGTCCGACTCAAGTCCTTCAACTTCTTGAGTGGTTCTTCCAACTCCTCTTGAGTGTGATGGGCAAGACTAGAGCGGATCTGTTCAGCCACCGTATCGGTCAGCTTTCTTTGGCCATCCAGTTCAGCCTTGTACTTTGTGCCTCCAGAACTCACATAACCGACTGTCAGACCCCTCTCTTTTTGCAGCTCGTGAATAAGACCTCCGAGCAGAGCGGATTCCCTGACGTGCTCCACGGCATGGCTCGCATTTGTCATTTCTTCCCGGAGAGAAGAGGCAACCTGTATCGCCATGAACCCCATAGGCACCATCGGCACGAGCAAGAGCAGAGCGAGCTTTCCTTTGAAGGGCACGCGGTGCAATCCATCCGAAAGACGAGAAAATACCTTCACATTTGAAGGATCGGTAGAGATGTTACTTTTACCAGAGGGATAAATTTTGCGATTTTAGTATGCATATCTATAGGCAAGATTAATACATGCATATTTCATAACAGTGGCGCGAGGGGGATTACTCGCCCACCTTGACCCACCGCTCCTCCTGATGGCTCTTCAGGATTGCTTCGCACAGCAAAACCTCTTTGTGCCCATCCGCAAAGCTCGCGTGGGGGGCACTCACGGAGTCTCCAAAGATTGAGCCATAGAAGGAGGCAAAACACTGCTTGAAGGAGTCGGGATAGCCTTCTGCGTGACCTCCCGGGTAGCTCGAAGCACTGGCTGCCCCGCCACTCAAGAGCCCGGGATCCTTCACCAAAGACTCATTGGCCTTGCTTCTGTGACCGAACCAAATCTCATTGTTCTTGTCACTGTCCCACGCCATCGAGCCCTGAGCCCCGGCAATCTCATAGGTCAGTCGGTTCTTTCTGCCAGCTGTGGCCTGGCTCACCCAGAGGACTCCCGTCGCTCCCCCTTTGAACCTCAAGAGCACTGAGCCTTGATCCTCGGTTGTGATTTCGACATCTTTTAGCTCCAGGTCAGCGGTGGATTTAAAGGTCTCCACCTCTCCGATGGGGCGACGCCGGATCGGATGAACAACCTTCAAATCTGCAAAGACACTCTCGACCGTAAGGCAGGAGATACTGGTCACCAGATCAAGCCAGTGGGTGCCGATGTCTGCAACTGCCCTCAGGGCCCCTCCCTCCTCGGCCAGAACGCGCCAGTTGTAGTCCGTATCGTAGAGGAGCCAGTCCTGAACATACGAACCGATAATCGAATGAATCTTACCCAGATCCTTGTTGCGTGCCTCAATATTGAGTGGGTAAAAGCGGATGTTATAGTTCACTCCCGTGTGGAGGTGAGGCTTCTCTGCCGCCCGCTTGACGAGCTCGCCTGACTCGGCAGAATTCATCGCAAGGGGCTTTTCGCACAGAACATGTTTCCCTGCCTCAAGTGCCGCCAGTGTCATGGCGTGGTGGAGTTTGTTTGGGGTCGTGATGTGAACTGCGTTCACGCTTGGATCGCTCAAGACTGCTTCGAATGATTCGTATCCATGGGGCAGTCCAAACTTGGCCGCTGCCGCGAGGGAGAGTTCCGGCTTGACATCGAGGATTCCCGTGACCTTCATCCCCAGTCGACGGAGGGCTTCCGTATGGGCCCCTCCCATAAATCCAGCACCAATGACGGCTACACCAAAATCAGGATTGGGTTTCATGACTTCTTCCAGTTATCGCACATTTGGGGCGGTTTTGGCGTTCCGGGAAGATTGGGATTTGCTCGCGCACTCGCCCTCCCCCCGCACGCACGCGCGCGAGACCCCTTTCTCGCCAGATGGTTGGGATGATTCGAAGGATCAGGCCAGAATTCTTGCCAAAATCTGGTCGACAGAGTGGCGGATGGGGTCGCAAACGGGAAGCCCCACTTCCGACTCTAAGACTCGGCACTCTGACTCCGCATCCTCCATAGAAAGTCCGAAAGTATTGAGGCAAATTCCGGCTGTCGTTGGGCGAGGGAATGCCCCACAGGCACTGGCCAGATCCTCATAGAGCCGACACAGATCCCCCAAAGGAGGCACAGTCACCCACGGGAAGCGGCGGAGATTTTCCATTCCGGCTCGATGACACATAACAAGATGAGTCGGACAAGAACCGCGGATGAGAGACAGATTCGCGCTGCTCGCTGGGTTCAAGAGGGAGCCCTGGCCTTCGATGACAATCAGTTCGGCGTTGGAACAAGCCATGACTTCTTGTTCGATCAAACCTGCCCCAAAGTCGATTTTGACGGCATCGAGCGGAACCCCCGAGCCAGTGATGATAATGCCGGTCTGACCAGTGGCCACAAAGGAACTCTTGACCCCTTGCGCCAAAGCCGCGCGGTGAAGTTCGAGCCCAGCCGTCATCTTGCCGACGCTCATATCTGTCCCAACCATGAGAACCCTCCTTGCGGAGAGAGACAGAGCTGCCCCAGTTCCGGTGCGTCCCTCAATCGGCGGACGCCTGACATCCCAAATGAACTGACCCTCCCGAACCAGGGCTGTGGGAGGTATCTGATCGGCGAGAAACTCGTGCATCCCGTTCACGAGGGAAAGGCCCAGTCGCAGGGCCTCATTCAAGGAGGGCCACCAATCTTCGGCGATAAAGCCGCCTGGATTGGCGATTCCGATGATCAGGACATCAGCGCCGAGGGTGTGAGCATCGGCAACGCTACCTACGATCGGCACCTTCCGGTCGATTCCGCTCAGGGCAGAGAGAGAGCCCCCCACATGATTAGAGTCCACGATTGCGACCACTTCGAAGGGGCTGTAGCGCAAAACTCCCATTCCCAGTTTGGCGGTTCCGTCCTCGAACCCCCCTTCCATGTAGAGGGCGAGTTTGCTGCCAGCCAAGTTCATTTGAGCCAGCACCCATGTCCTGGCATATCGGATGGCACAACGATCCCGTCTTGCCATCCCAGCCCTTCGGCTGGATCAGGATCGAGATTGAGGTGACTATCGAGATCGATGTGGTCAAACAAGGCTCCGATCGCACAGCCTGCCGCGATTGCGATGGACGATTCTCCCATGCATCCGATCATGGTGGATAAACCGTGGGCCCGGGCCGTCGCGACGAGGCGCAGAGCCTCCGTTAACCCCCCGGTTTTCATGAGCTTCAGATTGACCCCGTCGCAGCGATCATGGAATGAGGCAACGTCTCGGCTGGTGCGGATCGATTCATCCAGATAGAGGGGGAGCTTTCGGTGGGCGTGGAGATGGATCAGCTCAACCTCATTGCCTCTTTCGAGAGGCTGTTCGACATAGTCGCAGTCTCTTTGGCTGAGCCACTGATCCATCAAGAGAGCATCCTTGAGATTCCAGCCGCCATTTGCATCCACGCGGAGTTTGACCCCAAAGGGTTCGGAAGCGGCGCGGGCGGCATCGTAGCAGGCTTGGTCAGCCTCGATTCCCTCTGGGTTGCCGAGTTTGATTTTGAGAGCCTTTGCCCCGGTTTCAGCTAAGAGTTCTGGCACCCTCTGTTTGGCATAGTCGGGAGGAGAAATCCCGAGGGTGACGCTGGTTGGCACTGAGGGTTTACTGAGTCCAAAGATTTTCCAGAGAGGGAGTCCAGCTTGTCTGGCTCTGAGATCCCAAAGGGCGATGTCGAGAGCAGCGAGGGCGGCTGAATCGATCTGCCGTTCGTTTGCCAGATCTACGACTTGATTTATTGAGAGTTGGGTGACCACTGGGGCTAGTTCTGATAGACTCTGCTCGGCTTCCGCCGCGAGGGTCTCGTCGAACCCAGTTCCTGGCGCACATTCTCCTATCCCCTGCACTCCTTGCTCTTCGGCGATGCAGAAGAGATTGACTGAGCCAGTGCTCGTCCCCCGGCTGATGCGGAGAGGCACTTTCTTCTTGAGCCGGAGGGTGCGAAAGCTCAGGGTGATCATGGGTTCAATCTACCATGTAGGGGCTCGTGACGAGCCGCAGCGATTGGTTTCTCGTGACTCCGCAAACGAATGTTAGAGTCTATTCCACCTGTCGTCATCCTGACATGATCTAAAAGTTTTTCATCTGCGCGTCCGGGCCCGAGCCACGCCCACGCCCCGATTCCATCGGGGCGCCGCCCCCTCGGACGCGCAGACCAAATCGCCCAACCAGACTCGAAGCACAAAAAGCTCTAAAGGTCCGGACTCACGTGCACTCATCGGTACACTCCTCGTAACTTAAGTTAAGATCATTCGGCAATATGAGGAATACGACTTCTCACTGCCAAAGGTTGATCAAGCGAAGACCTGCTTCAATAGGTCAAGAGGTTTGTTAAGAAGATGAGCACTCAGAACGGAGTCATTACTGGTCAAAAGACGTGGCGCGAGAAAGTCGGATTAGCAGAGATGCTCAAAGGCGGCGTCATCATGGACGTCATCGATGCCGAACAAGCGCGCATCGCGAAAGAGGCGGGAGCAGTCGCAGTCATGGCCCTCGAAAGGGTGCCGGCGGACATCCGACGCCAGGGCGGAGTCGCAAGGATGAGTGATCCCGAACTCATCCACCAAATCAAGGAGGCTGTAGATATCCCCGTCATGGCCAAGTGCCGCATCGGTCATTTCGCAGAAGCCCAGATCCTTCAGGCCCTCGAAGTCGACTTCATCGATGAAAGTGAAGTGCTGACGCCTGCCGACCACGAAAACCACGTCGACAAGCACGACTTCGTAGTGCCCTTCGTTTGCGGGGCGAGAAACCTCGGCGAAGCCTTGCGACGCTGCGCCGAAGGAGCTGCCATGATCCGCACCAAAGGCGAGGCAGGAACAGGCGATGTCATCGAAGCCGTTCGACACATGAGAACCATCATGAGCGAAATTCGCACGGTGCAGAACGCCAGACCAGATGAACTCTACGTTCTGGCAAAACACCACCAAGCCCCGCTCGAACTCGTCCGCGAAGTTCACAAGCTTGGTAAATTGCCAGTGCCTAACTTCAGCGCAGGCGGGATCGCGACCCCAGCCGACGCTGCCCTGATGATGCAACTCGGAGCGGAAACTGTCTTCGTCGGAAGCGGCATTTTCAAGTCTGGTGACCCTGTCCGCCGAGCAAAGGCCATCGTCGAATCTGTCCTCTTCTATAAGGATGCGAAAAAACTGGCTGAGATCAGCCGAAACCTAGGCGAACCGATGGTCGGAATCAATATCAGCAGTCTGCCAGAGTCTGAGCTTCTCGCCCCGCGCGGCTGGTAAAACCCCTGCCCACGCTTCCCCGCAAGTCAGGGAGCGTGGGTGCCGATTCCTGGCGTTCCCATCGAATGGCCCGGTTCTGAAGAGTTTCTGAAACCAGAGACGTAAACTTCTGTAAGAGTACGCAGCAAGTCGATGGCTTCGAGAAAATTGGAAACCAACTTCCCCTATCTGGCTGGATACCTCAGTAGGTTCCAGGCTCCCAAGATGATTGATCAGGAGCACTACACATGGGGCATGGGCTGCGTCGCAACCGGACTGGGAGCACCACTCCTGGGAGGGGCTTGCTTTGTCGCAGGTCTGCTAATGGGAAATTGGGGGATGGCTTTTCTCACAGGGTTTCTTGGCTTCAGCGCCGCCATTGCTGCTGGCATCATCTGGACTCTCAAAGCCGCAAAAAGGAACAAGTACATCCCAAGCCAAACTGAATTGAAGCTGAGAGAAGTAGCCGAAATCGTGGGTCGCTTCAAGACGCTTGACAAGGATCATCAGCTCATCGCCAGTCTCGACCCAACCGCGATGGAGTTTCTCGAAGCCGGAGCCTATCACTGGACAAGGGTTAGCCAAGCCCTAGAGGGACCCTACTTCTCGTCATCGCGCCTAGCCGGCCACTGGGTCGCAATGCGTGACGAGGCAAAGAGAAGCGCCGACGAAGCCATGGCAGACCTGCTTCTTCTCGCCTTTCGGTGCATGGGTGAACCCCCGCGCACGCGGAACGAAGACCTCCGCGAACTCGTCGTCGACCTTCAGCGAGGAGATCTGCGCGAGGTTTTGCAAGGATTCAAGACAGTGGTCGATAAGGATTGGCGAGACTACGCTCATCGATCCCCCAATATGGCTGGCCTTTACGAACCAGCTTCTGAAATTTGCCAGAGCTTGAAGAGCCTCGCTGACCAACTCGAACCGATGGCCCATGAAAAGGTGGAAGCCGAAATTGGCGGAACAACGGAAAGCCACCGAACTTCCAGCGCGAGTTCAATCGAGCTCCTCTTGAGTGAAATGAGAGCCGTCCGCCAAGCAGAAGAAGAGCTTACGAATGAACAAAAGAGCTAGAGTTACGCAGGAACTCAACCAAGCCCCTGAGGTCATCACTGCCAGATAGTTCACCAAGCTCCTTTGTGACACCGGTCAAGACGAGCCAAGTCTCAGTACCAGCCGAAAGCCCTGCGGCGATATCTGTATCCACCCGATCACCGACCATCATCGCTTGGTGAGGCTGAATCCCGAGATCACGGAGCGCCTGATTCACCAAAAGGGGCGAAGGCTTGCCGACCACCAAAGGGCTAACCCCCGATCCTGCTTCAATGGCTGCCACCATTGTTCCTGCCCCGGGATCCAACTTCCCCTCTTCCATCGGAAAGCTAGTGTCGCGGTTCGTAGCGATAAAGGGGGCTCCTCCCAAAATCGCCCTCATCGCTTGGCGAATGTGGTCATAGGCAAAGGAACGGCAGATTCCCACGATCACAGCATCTGGCTTGTCGTTTGCCTCGGTGACGAGGCTCAGGCCATGGTCTCGCAACGTTTGAAACAAAGGGTCCATCCCGACCGCCAAGACAGTCGAGTAGCCTGACTCGCTGCATAACTTTGCCGCACCTTGACCTGTTCCGTAAACCCAACTTGGCTCACAGGGAATTCCCAGCGCGAGGCATTTCTCTGCAACTTTCTCAGGACGGGCCGCAGAATTATTGGTTAAATATCTGATTGGATGACCTGTGTTGTGCAGTTCCCAAAGGGCATCGCAGGCATAGGGACAAGGTTCACTCCCCCGATAGACTGTTCCATCAAGATCGAGCAACAACGCTGGCAGGGTCATGGCGTTAGCTTTCGCGGCTCAGCACAAACTCGATGATCGAGTGGAGAACATCTCTCTCTTCTGACTTTGGCAGAGCGGCGAGTTGGCCTTGTGCCTTGGCACCCTCTTCTTCCGCCATCAAAAAGGCCTTTTGAATTGCTTTGCGTTCCGTCATCCAGCGGATGATCATCGCCAAGTCCGCATCACTCACACCGTTCCCGAACTTCTCTTCAACAAAGACTTTCTCTTCTTGGCTGAGAGTGTCATTGAGCAAAATGAGGGGTAGCGTGGCCTGACCTTCGCGGAAGTCCGTCGCGAGAGGCTTCCCAGTTTTAGCGTGATCTCCCCTGAAGTCGAGGATGTCGTCAATGATCTGGAAGGCCATTCCCAGGTGGTGACCATAAAGGCCAAGCGCCTGAATCTGGGCTTCTCCTGCGCCAGCAGCCATCGCTCCGACTCGGCAGCAGCACTCTGTGAAAGCAGCTGTCTTCATTCGCAAAATCTTGAGGTGGTCTTCTTGCGGGAGCAAATAATCGCCTCTCACCGCAACTTCTTTGACCTCGCCTTCTGCCAGTTCCGTCACAGCTGCGCTGACCATGCGGATGATAGCGAGATCCCCATCCTCGGCAAGCAGTTTCATCGCTTTTGCCAGGAGCACATCACCAGTCAAGATCGCGGACGTGTTGCCAAAGATGATGGAAGCAGTGGGTTTACCCCGCCTCGTGGCTGCCCCATCGATCACGTCGTCGTGGATAAGAGTGGCCATATGGATTAGTTCCAGACAAGCTCCCAACCTCACGATTCGCTCTTTGGTCACGACCCCGCCACTCGCTGCGGCACTGATGGCACAGAGGGCTGGTCGTAACCTCTTGCCCCCTGCCCCGAGAGTCAAAGCCCCGATCTGTTCGACGAGTTCCACGTCCGAGCTCATTTGGAGCCGAAGCTCTGCCTCTACTGCCCCGACTAACTCGGAAAGTTGGGCTAGAAGCCGCAGGGGGGGTCTGCTTTTCAACACGTGAAAAAAGGTTGATACGGTCATGGTTTCACTCCTGTGTGCAGACAAATGTTTCCAAAGAAGAAGTCACGTATGGTGATGGCGGCAAAGCCAGCTGCTTCCATTTCCTCTTTCAGAGCCTGGCGACTCAAGAATCTCTCGGTACTTTTCGGCAGGTACTCATAAGCAGTCGAATGGCCGACGAGCTTACCAAGTCGCGGGACGATTGTGTGGAAAGATTTTTCCGCCACTGCCCCCACTACCTTGCCTCTTGGACGGGCCATATCGAGAGTTGCGAATCTGCCGCTCGGCTTCAAAACACGGATCGCCTCTGAGAGTGCTTGCCTTAAATCAGGCACGTTGCGAAGCCCCCAACCGACAGTCACACAGTCGAAACTCTCCTCGGCAAAGGGCAACTTGCAGGCGTCTGCCACCATCAACTGCACTCGGTCACCAAACTTCTGCTCGGCTTGGCGAAGCATCGGTTCGCAAAAGTCGATCCCGACCGCTTCTCCGGAATTCTCGAGTGATTTCAGAATCGGGGAAAGAAAGTCGCCGGTTCCGCAACAGAGGTCTAAAACCTTATCGCCTGGCTTGATCCCAATCGCCTTCACCGCCGCCTGTCGCCAACGATGATGGAGGCTTAAGCTCATCACCGAATTCACCCGGTCATAGCTAGGGGCGATTTCTGCAAACATCTCCCTCACCGCAATGAGTTTCTCGTCTCCTTGGGTCAGCCAGGGTTTTTCGGGAGTCTTGGGTTTCATGTCGCCTCTCTTATCTTCCATTATGCCAGTTCAGAGGACAACATTTGCGAAGTTTCAGAAAATAGTGAAAATTCACTAAGAAATGAGCAGAAAGGGGAAAGAAGGTGGCGGGGAGTGGTGAGTCGTCTGGGACTCGAACCCAGGACCCACGCCTTAAAAGGGCGTTGCTCTACCGACTGAGCTAACGACTCACTGACTGATAGGATACCGGGAACGTCGGGGGCAGATGGGTCTAATCCGGAAGGGAGGTAAAGTGACCCCATGTCCGACGAGCAGACCTATGCCGGCGCTGGCGTAGACATTGATGCTGCCAGCCGATCGTTGCGCAACGTTTCCGAGGCGATTCTGGCAAGCCACACGCAGGGGGTGAGAGGAGGAATCGGTGGATTCGGGAGCCTCTTTAGCGGAACCTTTCCCGGCTACGAAAATCCCACCCTCGTAAGCTCGATTGACGGAGTCGGAACCAAAACCAAGGTGGCAGCGATGGCTGGCGATTACAGCGGCATTGGCCACGACATTGTGAACCACTGTGTGAACGACATCCTGTGCCAAGGAGCAAGACCCCTTTTCTTTATGGATTACTTTGGCTGCAGCAAGCTCGACGCAAACCAGTTTGAGGCGGTGGTTCGCGGGGCTGCAGAGGCTTGCCAGGCTGTGCAGTGCGCCCTGGTCGGAGGCGAAACAGCGGAAATGCCAGGGGTCTACACAGACGCAGAGATTGACGTTGTCGGAGCGATTGTCGGAGTTGTGGACTACGAGCTTCGCCTCCCAAGGCAGAAAGCTAGGCCAGGGGATCGCCTCATCGGCATTGCCAGTAATGGACTCCATACGAACGGCTATTCCTTGGCCCGCCGTGTCCTCTTCGAAGTCGGGGGATTGAGCGTCCGAGACCTCTTACCAGGTTCCGATGAGACCCTAGGAACCGCCCTCCTCAAACCCCATACCTGTTATTTCCAGAGCGTTTATCCCCTCCTCGCCGAGCGTGGGGTGCTCGGGATTGCCCATATCACTGGGGGTGGTCTCTACGATAACCTGCCCCGTTGCTTGCCCAGCGATGTTCAGGCAAAGATCGTGAAAAATTCTTGGGAACCACTCACAATCTTTCAAGTCATCCAAACTTTGGGAAATGTGCCAGACGTCGAGATGTACCGGACCTTTAACATGGGAATCGGCATGGTACTCGTGGTGGAGCAAGATATCTCAGAGGTCGTTGTCTCTCGTCTGAATGAAACTGGAGTTTTTGCCGCAGAAATTGGCAAGCTCCAATCAGGTCCGAACGACGTGATCATTGTCTGAAACTCTCGTGCTATGATTCCCGCTGAGACGCCAAAGAAGCTACGACTCGCCATCTTGGTTGGCAGCAAAGGAAGGGGATCAAACCTGATGAACCTCCTCGAAGCCAGCGCGGCTGGGGAGATTCCCGCAGAAGTATCTCTCGTGGTGAGCCCAGTGGCTGATAATCCTGCCTCACTGTTCGCCCACGAAAAAGGGGTGGCGGTGCAAGTTCTTTCCCCAAAGACAGAGGACTACGACAGCAAACTGCTCGATACGCTCATGGAACATAAGGTCGACTTGGTCTGCTTGGCTGGCTATATGACATTATTACCCAATATTATTGTAAGACGCTATTCTGGGAAAATACTCAATATTCACCCGGCTCTCTTGCCCAAGTTTGGTGGCAAGGGAATGTACGGTGTGAAGGTTCATGAGGCAGTGATTGAGGGAAAGGAAAGGGAGAGTGGTGCAACTGTCCATTGGGTGACAGAACGCTACGATGAAGGTGAAATCGTGATTCAGATTCGCTGCAGCGTGGAGCCGGACGACACACCAGAAACCCTGAGCCAGCGCGTCCTTGCCTGCGAGCATCTAGCCTACCGCCAAGCCATTCGGATGGTGGCGGGATATGACTAAAGATGCTGGTTCTCACTCGATCTTCCTGCGCATTTTCTTACCTCTGATTCGAATATTTGCCCGTCTGATCTTTCTCCTCTTTGGTGCGACCCTTTGGGTAAAAGGCAGGCGGAATATCCCAAAAAAAGGGGCGCTCTTGGTGATTGCGAACCACCTCTCCAACACAGATCCGGTTGCTCTTCAGCTCGCCTGTCCACCGCTGGTACATTTTTTGGCGAGGCGCGAGCTTTGGGAAATGAAAGGTGTTGGCCCCATCGTAAGAGCGTGGAGGGCGATCCCAATTAGTCAGAGTACTGCCGATCGAGCCGCCTTGAAATCTGCCATTGAGTCCCTGAAGCGGGACAAGATCGTCGCGATCTTTCCGGAGGGCCAACTCAGCCCAGATGGCAAGCTTCTTCCGCTTCTGCCTGGTGTGGCTCTCATCATTCGCATGTCGGGAGCCCCCTGCATTTGCGCCGGTATCAAAGGAACGGATGGAGTCATGCCCCACCCTGAAATGACCCCGCGATGGTCTGGCAGGCCAATCACGGTCGAATGGGGAGAGGTAAGAAAATTCGAGCCTCACGCTAAGCCAGAAGAAATTCTCGCTTGGATTGAATCTGAACTTCGCAGGCTGAGCCACCAATCGCCTGACGGGTAGGATCCATCGATGCACCTTTCGCGCAAGGACTTCTTGAAAGCGTTTGCAGCCACCCTCACAACTGGTGCCCTCACCAGCCTTTCCCCTGCGACCCTCTCCGGGCTCCAACAAGAACAAGGCGCGGGAGGAGATATCACCCTTGATGACCTCAGGGCAGCAAGCAAAGTCGCAGGGGTCACCTTTACGGAAGATGAACTGAAGGCGATCCTCCGCATGGTTCAAGCCGGGGTGAAGAACGCTATCCAGGTGAGAAAGACAGTCGATGACTGGCAAATTTCCCCCTCCACCCATCACGTCGTTTACGCAAGAAAATTGGATGATCATGCAGGAAAGGGGTCTGTCACCCTTGCCATCCCCTCTGTCGAGGTTTCCCGTCCTTCGAACTCAGAAGATCTCCTTTTTATGACCGTAGTGGAGCTGGGGGAGCTGATTCGGTCAAAGCAGGTGACGTCACAGGAGCTCACAGAACTCGCTCTCGCTCGGCTCAAACGGTACGGAAAGAATCTGAGATGCTTGATCAATCTGTGTGAAATCCAAGCCCTGGAGGATGCGCGCCGAGCAGATGCAGAGACCCAGAACGGCAAAAATCGAGGCCCTCTGCACGGAATTCCTTACGGAATCAAGGATCTCTTTGCGACAAAAGGGGTTCCCACGACCTGGGGGGCTGGCCCCTATCGCGACCAGGTTTTCGATTTTGATGCATTCGTTGTCGAGAAGCTGCGAGAAGCTGGGGCAGTTCTTGTTGCCAAATTGTCGCTCGGGGCCCTGGCGATGGGTGACGTATGGTTTGAAGGGCGGACAGAGAGCCCTTGGGATGCGAGAATCGGGGCAAGTGGCTCCTCGGCTGGGAGCGCGAGTGCTGTCGCTGCCGGTCTGGTGCCCTTCGCGATTGGGACAGAAACAAGCGGATCAATCGTTAGTCCGTGCCACAACTGTCGCGTCACCGGCCTCCGCCCCAGCTTTGGCTCGATCAGTCGGGCTGGGGCGATGCCTCTTTGCTGGAGCCTGGATAAGGTGGGTCCGATCTGTCACGATGCCCAAGACTGCGCAGTTATCTTTGCAAGCCTGGTTGGAAGGGATTTGAAGGATCCCTCTTCCTTGTCCCGCGGTTTCCAATACGAAGGGGGGCGCGCCCTTAAGGATCTAAAAATCGGATACTTCATGGGCGATCCCAGCAAGGAGATTGATGAAAAGGACAAACCGTGGCTGACCAAACTGCGCGAAATGGGGGCAGATCTGAAAAGGATGACCTTGCCAAAGGGGGACGAGGGTCTCTACGCCATTCTTTTTGCCGAGTGCAGCGCTGCCTTCGACTCCTTTACAACTTCGGAAAAGATTCGAGACTTGAAGAATAGCTCTTGGCCCAACACGTTTCGAGCTTCTCGTTTCGTCTCGGCGGTCGACCTGGTGCAGGCCGAACGAGCGAGAGAGGTTCTGGCTCAGCAGTACCACGAAACCCTGAAAGAGTTTGATGTGGTGGTGGTCGACGATCGTGCTTACCCAATCATCTACCAGTTGAATCTCACCGGGGAGCCTCAGGTCTTGGTTCCCTATGGCACGACGCAGCGTGGAGCGCCTCGCAGTTTTAGCTTGATTGGCCCTTCCTTTAGCGAAGGGGTCTTGCTCGACGTTGCCTATCAGGTTCAAAAGGCCTCTGGCACCCTCGGGAAACAACCTGATCTTTCGTCTTGGGCCGGATAACTCCTCCTGGAACCAAAGGCTGGTCTGGTACGCTGATTGATTGGATGGAAAATCGGCGAGCAGTTGCGATTGCAGGAAGTACTGGGTCTGGTAAGTCGACCTTAGCGCGGGATGTTGCTGCCGAAGTCGGGGCAGTCATTTTGCACACAGACGACTACTACCGTCCGCTCGACCATTTGACCTTTGAAGAAAGGTGCGAGGTTAACTTCGATGATCCTTCTTCGATTGACTCTGAGCTACTGGCTCAGCAAGTTAGGGATCTTCTTTCAGGTCAGCGTATTCAAGTTCCTTGCTACGACTTTTCCCGTCATACCAGGTTCGCCCACAGCCGGACGGTGTTACCAGCCCCCTTTGTGATCGTTGAGGGAGTTTTTGCTCTCTGCGTTCCCCAAGTGGTGGACTTGGCAGAGCTTCGGATCTTTGTTGACACTCCCGAGCTTGACTGCCTGAAACGGCGTGTGAAGCGAGATGTCGAAGAGAGGGGTCGGACGCCAGAGGAGGTTGTGGAGCGCTTTACGTACCACGTGGCCCCTATGTTTCGGCAACATGTCCTGCCGACCAAGGATCTCGCCGACATGGTAGTTCCTGGCGACAAGAAACGCGACGAAAACAGGGTAGCAGTCGTTCGCCGGCTTCTTGAGCCAGTTCTGAGCCGAAAGGTCTAGGATTCCGTCCTGAGTTATTGGACCTTGTCTGGAGTGACGGGAGTCGTGGGAGGCTCTTGGCTTCAGGCTCAATTCCCATTGCTAGAACGGCTGTTTATGGTCATTTCGACTTGGCGATGACCTTCGTTTGGGCTATTGTTTTTCAGCTGTTGGGTGAAGTGTCGCCGCCGGGGCCCGATGCCAAACCCTCGCCCCGACTCTGTCGGGGCTCCGCCCCCCTGCGGCGACTCGGAGAGTCTGGCAAGAAAGGACTTGCCTCATGAGTAATTGAACCCTTTCTCTTTGGAGAGAACTGCCCTCACGCCCCTTTCGGAAAGGCGGCTTCAGGTCACCGACCGGCACCGTTAGGGGGACGCAAAAAGGGGGCTGACTCTTTTGAGTCAGCCCCCGCTCTTGGCTGGCGTGGCAGATTCTAGCCAGAGACTTCGCTCTGGATGCCTCGTCTCACCACCAGGAACTTGATGCGACCTGGCTTGAAGCGATCCTTCAGCACTTCAACAGCTCGGTCCACGTAGATCGTACCGCCGCAATAGAACAAGTCGACTGCTGCGTAGCCATGCTCTGGCCAAGTGTGGATCGTGTAGTGAGATTCCTGGATGATCACTGCACCACTGACTCCAAACGGCTTGAACTCGTGGAAGGAGTCCGTGACGATGGTTGCCTCGCTGGCTCGCGCAGCATCCATCATTGCTTTTCCGACGGGAAGCTCCTTTTCGAGGGCTGCTTTGTCGCAGTCGAAAAGCTCGATAAGAAGGTGGCTCCCGAGGGATGGCTCTTCATTGGGAATCGAAGGGAGACCCATCGAATCCTTGCCGAGCCAATCGTTGAAGCTCTGGAGATCTTCGCTGTGGAGGAGTTGCCAACCAGCATCATTTTCGATGACAGGGGGGGCAGGAGCGACAATGGCGCTCTTTTTTACGCGATTCAGCAAACGCTGAAACCAGGACGTGCGCTGGCTAGCCGCCAGCGGAACAACGGCTGCGCAAACCGCAGCAAGTCCGATTAGCATGATGGTAGTCAATCAAGTTTCCCTCAGTTTCTGGTCTCGGAGCCGACCCAAATCATGAGATCAAGGTCGACGGGAACCCGACCGAACGACAAAATTGATGACCAGCAGGCCGTTCGCGCCCGACATGTCAGGGAACCGCCGTACGTACACGCACCTGTCCTCCTAACCTGCACATTCCAACTTGGAATGATGGACATCAACTTTCGGCGCCAACTACCGGCACTTTATTCCGTTCTTAGGCGCAGGGGGCATGTTACCAAACTCTTGACATACTGTCAAGCGATTCCTCCACGAATGAGTCGGACATAGGCATTCCGGCTTTGTGCCACCGTGTTTGACGACAATTTCCGTACCAATCGTTAGCAACTTAGGACCTTTTTAAAAAAGATTGTTCGATCAACTCCCAATAGTTTGAAAAGCCGAATGTTTGCCAGCCAATCAGTTAGAGAATCAACTAAACACTTACATTCGAACAGTTGAGCGGGCATTTTTTTCCAAATGGCGGAAGAGGCGATGCCCAAAAGAAAATCCGGCCCTCTCGGGTTCACCGAAAAGGCCAGAAAACGTCCAGGATTTACGGTTAACTTAACCTTGTACTTGCTGCCAAGTTGCCTTCAAGGACTCAGCGCTCTTGTGCAGCAGCTCTCGCTCAGAGTCTGAAACATGGGGCTCGAAAACACTCACGACACCATGGCGACCGACGACGGTTGGAAGAGAGAGGCTGATATCGCTGATACCGAGCTTGTCACTTTGGACGGCAGAGACTGGCAAAAGCTGCCCGTTATCCAGGAACATCGCTTCGACAACAGCCTTGATCGAGACACCGACTGCTCGTCCAGCCCCACCCTTTTGAGCGATGACCGTTGCACCGGATTTTTTAGTGGCTTCGAAGATGGAGGCTCCGAGTTCGTCACTGTAGCCAGGGATCGACTTGAGGGAAACTCCGCCGATGGTTGCACTGCTCCAGATGGGGACCATCGAGTCTCCATGCTCACCCAGAATCAGGGCCTTGGTGTCAGCTGCCCCAACCCCGAAGTGATCGGCGAGCAAGCTGCGGAACCGGCTCGTGTCGAGCACGGTGCCGAGACCAAGAACTTGGCTGGGGGAGAGGAAGCCATCCACCGCTGCCATATGGGTCAGGATGTCTACTGGGTTGCTCACGACGAGTAGGGTCGCACCTGGTGCGAGCTTCACTTTCTTGATCTCGTCGAGAATGGCCTTAAACACAACGACGTTGCGGTTGATGAGGTCGAGGCGGCTCTCGTCTGGCTTGCGGCGAAGCCCTGCCGTGATGACAACGCAGTCGCTTCCTTCTACGACTCCGTAATCGCCACTTGTGAAGGTTTGGTTTGCCAGAAGCGCCGCGCCATGACGGAGGTCGAGGGCTTCTCCTGCGGCAAGGTCTTGATTGACGTCGACGAGGGCGATTTCGCGGATCAATCCGCCAAGCTGAAGGGCAAAAGCTGCGTCGCTCCCAACGCGCCCACCACCACCAATAATGCTGACTTTCATTGTCTTCTTCTCAACCCTCCGCCGGGCGGGGATCACCTTTCATTATCCCCTCATAACCGCTTCAAGACTCAACGAGTCCCGACTCTGGTGACGAGTGGAGGGGTGATGATCGGGAAGTTTTTCGAAGGATCTCGTCTGTTGGTGGCTGTTGCAGGTCAGGGAGAACGTCGCTTTTTTGCGCTGCCCCGCCTCCCCGAGGCCACGCCCTCCCCTTCGCTTAACGCTCCGGGGCTGCGCCTCGGCGGGTCAGCTTCCCAGGTTAACAGAAAGCGTTGATCCTGAGCAGGGGACTAAAGTTTCACCTGTTCCAACAGGGTTGAAAGGTTCGCGGCGGAAGGCGGGTTGGAGCCTGCTTAACGCTCCGGGGCTGCGCCTCGGCGGGGCAGCCCGGGATAGAGAGTGCTAGTCATGAGGTCGGTGGTAGAGATTGCTCTGTGGGTGGCAGTGCTCCTAGCGTGTGACACGGAAGGAGAATTCCCCCAAGCCATGGAGCCTCTTTCGCTCATTTCGAATCACTTCCTTTGGCTCGGGGGAATCACCGAGTGTCGAGCTAAGCTGGAGTCTGCGCATTTCAGGGGCGGTGCCCCGATGCAATCGGGGCACGGGCGTGGCTTCGGGCCTGAAGGCGCAGACGAAAAATGATCTTCCCCCCTTAAGCTACCGAACAGCGCCTCGGCTACCATCCCTCGAAAAAAGAAAATGGGGCCGCCTCTTTGGAGACAGCCCCCACTCGAGAGGTAACCAAAACTCTGGTGCAACAACTTACGTCGCACCAGAAATCCCTTAGCTCTTCTTGCTCTTGCGTCGGCGAAGGGCAGCCAAAGCACCCAGAGCCAAAACGCTCATCGTCATCGGCTCGGGAACAACTTCAACATACTGGTTGCCATCGATGTTGGCAAAGTTAATCACAGAACCACCGAGGTTGTTTGTGCCAGCCGGAAGACCACCGATCACCTGGTTAGAAGCGAAAGGAGGAGCACCACCACCGACGATCAAACCAGCGACGCGAATCGAGCTGGAAGAAGACAATCCGAGAGTGGCGAAGGAGATGAACATTTCTGCGCCTGTCGTAACGCCAGCACCACTTCCACCGGAACTGTCAACTCCGCCTGTGTTGCTGTGATTGTACGCGAATTGGAAGGTGCCGGAAGTGATCGTTGGGACAACACCAGCCGTGATGCTCGTGTTCGCAGTAATCAAGTCAGATCCACTAGCGCCAAGAGACGAAAGTGTCACGAAGCCACTGCCCCCTGCTCCTCCTTGGCGATACCACAGAACGTGGCTTGCATTGAAACCAGCATCGAACGTGTAGCCAGCGAGGCTCGACACGAAGTTGCTATCATCTGTGCTCCCTTGAGTTGCACCAATCGTGTTGAATCCACCAACGCCAGTGTCAAAGAAGAGAACCAGCTTGTTAAAGCTGTTCTCCAAGTTGCCAGCAACGGCAAGGTTCAGTCCACCACCGAAAAGTCGGCCGTAGACAGCATCAATCTCCGAACCACCTTGTGATTCGTGCAACAACCCAACCGTGCTGTTACCAAACTGGGTGGGGTTCGACTGCGTGAAAAGGGCAGGGCCGTAAAGAGCCTCAGCAGTTCCGTCGATAACTTGGGCGTTTGCCACTCCGAGAGCAGCAACTGAAGCGAGGGCTAATAAAGAAAGTCGTACCTTCATTGGTCTCCTGTAGGAAAGAATCAATCCATCCTCTCCGAATACGTATTCAGTATAGCGCAGACTTTCCGCAAACCCAAGGAAGAACAAACCTCTGTTTTCGGCAAAACTAGTACTTTTAGCACCAAGTTTTGAGGCCATAGCTACCACTATAACTGGCAAAACCACTAGCATCACCAAGTCAAGAATATTCACGACCAATGCGGGAATATACCCCGTCACCTACTGGGGAGCTTTCCCGCTGACCATCTGCAATGGGGCCATTCCCCTGCCCCCAAAACGGCCAGAAATACCAGGCAAGTGACCATAAAGATCGTGGTCATCCACCTCCTTGACAGCAACAGATATCAATGAGCCAGGCTTCACAACCCCTTTGGCGTAAACCCAGCCGTCAATCTCCGGTGCATCTCTGAACGACCTCCCAGCAACCCAGCCATCCTTCACCTCATCGACTAGGACTTGAATCTCGCGGCCGATCCACGCCTTGTTTTTCGCAAGCGAAATCCCCTTTTGGGCTCGCATCAAGCGATCGTAGCGCTCTTTCTTAACTCGCCCCAACACCTGACCTTCCATGTCGTAACTCGGGGTTCCTGGCTCTCGACTGAAGGTAAATGCCCCCACCCGATCCAACTGAGCTTCACGCACAAAACTCAGCAAAGTCGAAAACTCCTCTTCAGTCTCACCGGGGAAACCAACGATGAAGGTCGTCCGGATCGCCACTTCGGGAATCGCAAGTCTCACCTTCTCAAAGAGCCTCAGGTAACGATCACCATCCCAAGGTCTTTTCATTCGTCGCAAAGTATCTGGGTGGACATGCTGGAGCGGGATGTCGATGTAGGGCAAGACTTTTGGAAGGGTCGCCATTGCCTCGATCACCTCATCGGTCAGACGATTCGGATAGAAGTAAAGCAACCGGATCCACTCGATCCCGTCGACTTCATTGAGCTCTCGAAGCAGGCGCGGCAAGCTAAACTCGCGGTATAGATCGTAGCCGTACTGAGTGACATCCTGGGCAATAAGATTGATCTCCTTGGTGCCAGTTCTGGCCAGGTGCCTCGCTTCTTCCAACACCCGTTCGATCGGTTTACTCTTATGATTCCCCCGGAATGAGGGAATCGTGCAGAAGGTACAGCGGTGATCACAGCCCTCGCTGATCTTGAGATAAGCACTCCAAGGCTGCCCAGTTCTGGCCCTTGTCGGCACGTCGGCCCAGCGATGGTGAGGAGGATCCACATCAATCAGCCTTTCTTCTCGCTGAAAAACACCCTTCACGATCTCATCAAATCGTCCCATCTGGCCGACCCCGACGTAGGCGTCTGCCCCAGGGGCCAGGTGGGCTAACTCTTCACCCAATCTTTGCGACAGGCATCCTGCGACGATGACTTTGCCATTTCCTTTGTTTTTGACTGCTTGGCGGATGGCAGCGATTGATTCTTGCTTAGCCGACTCCAAGAACCCACAGGTGTTGATGATCGTAATCTCGCTATCATCATCGCCAGATATCTCGTGGCCCTGGCGAAGCAAAACGCCGGCGATTTCCTCGCTATCCACCTCGTTCTTGGCGCATCCGAGGGTGATGATCCTCACCTTTTTGTTATCTTGGGTCATGAGAAGTTCATATTATGATCTGTCGCCAAACTTGCACTTGCGACTCTGGCAATGTCCACGCTAAGATCGACCATCGCGAGCCGATGCGGCACAGCAACGCGAAAGCACAACCTGACCTAGCAAAAGTACGGGACACGAAGATCAAGAAAACAAACGTTCAGTCTTCAAGATAAACTCACGAAACATGGATCGCAAAATTTCAGTGGTAATCGTCGGAGCAGCCGGGAAAATGGGGCGGGAAACAGTGATGGCGATTCACCACGCCCCTGACCTCGAGCTCCTTGGGGTCGCAGACAAAATCCTGGTTGGAGAAGACCTCCGAAAGGTGATCGGAGAGGATGCCCCACCCTTGATTCTCGACAATCGCCTGGGGCAGATGCTAGATGCAACGAAGCCAGACGTTCTCATCGACTTCACCCACCTCTCCGCCGCCCCTGAACATGCCTTGAGCGCAATCAAAAGAGGCATTTCCCCCGTTATCGGCACCAGCGGCCTCAGCCAACAAGATGTGAGTGCGATTCGCATGGATGCCGAGGAGGCAGGAGTGGGAGCAGCCCTGATCCCCAATTTTGCCGTCGGGGCAGTCCTGATGATGAGGTTTGCCGAACTCGCTGCCCCCTGGATGCCAGAAGTCGAGATCATCGAAGCACACCACAAAGATAAACTCGATGCCCCGAGCGGCACAGCCTTGCACACGGCAGAACGGATCCAAAAAGTGAGAGAGAATGCTCCGAGCCAAAACCGACAGGCAGTTGAAAAAGTCCAAGGAGCAAGAGGGGCCCGCTACAAAGAAGTCCAGGTGCACTCCGTGAGGCTGCCAGGATTTGTCGCAAGCCAAGAAGTCATCTTTGGGGGAGCTGGCGAGCGCCTCCTCTTGCGTCACGATTCCATCGATCGAGCCTCATTTATGGAAGGAGTGAAAATCGCCGTGCGCAAAGTCCGTGAGAGCAAGGGGCTCGTCATTGGACTTGATAAACTGATGTTGTGATGATCCTCGGACTCATCGCCTCATTGGTGCTTCCGTCGGCAAATGACTTGGGTTTCCTGGTTGAGCCCTACCTGCAGATCGGCAATCAGGCAGAAGTCAAAGACCTGACTCTTGTGTGGCACGACCGGCCGAACCGTCCCGTCCCGGTCGTTGAGTATCGACAGGGCCTCGGTCAGTGGCAAAAGGCGAAATCTACCTCTCAAGCAGTGGCTACGGCGAAAGTCCAGCCCTTCGAGATCTTCTCTGCTCGCCTTTCGGGCCTCACGCCAGGATCGCGCTTCCAATATCGCCTCATTACCCAAGGAGTGGAAGTTTTTAGCTACTGGGGATTTACTCCACCAGCAAAAAGCCAAAGTCAAAGATTCGCCGTCATCGGGGATTGCGGGGGGGCAAGCCTTGGCCAAGCAGGCGTCGCCTATTACGCCAGCAAAGAAAAACCTCACTACTTGGTAATCCCGGGAGACATCGTGTATGACGATGGAACAGTGAGAGATTATCGCGCTCGGTTTTTTCCTTTTTACCAAAGAGGGGTGCCGAGCCAGAGACGGGGTGGAAACCTGCTCCACTTTGCTCCAACGATCGGAGTCCTGGGCAACCATGATATCGGAAGTCGAAATCTGGATCGAGATCCTGACGGCCTAGCTTATTTCTACACCTTCTTTCAGCCCCTGAACGGCTGGAGCGGAGCCACGGAACCAGCCGCGACCGGTAGTCAAATCAACGTCCAGGCATTTAAGTCAGCCGCAGGAGCGAACTACCCTGTGATGGCGAACTTTTGGACCAGGATCGGGGATGTTCACTGGGTGATGGTTGACGTGAACCACTACGTGAACCTGCGCGAAGAGGGGCTGCGTTCCTGGATAAAGGATGCTCTTGCTCGGGGGCAAGATGCCAAGTGGCGGATCGTCATGCTCCATCATCCTCCTTTCCATTCCTCCCCTCGCCACGCCGAAGCAAAACAGAGCCGGCTATTGATGGAGATTTTTGAAGATGCGAAGGTTGATCTGGTCATTGCTGGCCACGTCCACAACTACCAAAGGAACTTCCCGATTTCGGTCGGAGATAAGCGGGGGGCGAGAGCCGAGGTTCTCAACCGCGACGACTGGACCCTCGATAAATCCTTCGATGGAAAAACAAATACAAAGCCGCAAGGAATCATCACAATCGTGAATGGCGCGGGAGGCGCCAGGCTCTACGATCCCCAGCTTGCCGACCAGCCGAACCAATGGAAACCCTTTACGACAGTCTACAAAGCAGTGTTTTCTTTCGGAATTGTGGACGTCACACCCCAAAGACTCTCCTACCGGCAAATTGACCAAAACGGCGAATTACTCGATGAATGGGCGATCACGCGGTGAGAAGGTTATAATGAGCCGATGATCGGCCGGTTCATGCTCGTCCTGCACTCCCACATGCCCTATGTGCTGAGCCACGGAAAGAGTCCCCACGGCACCGACTGGATCTTTGAATCAGCCGCTGAGTGCTATCTCCCTATTCTCGACGCGTTAGATCGCCTCAGGGCCCAAGGGATTCGTCCCCGCTGGACGATCAACATGACTCCGATCCTGGCTGAGCAACTGGATGACCCGAGTTTCAAGGCTGGCTTTGAGGAGTATTGCGAAGAAAAAATCCAGGCAGCGATCGTTGATAACCAGAACTTCCAGGCCAAAGGTGAGGTCTGGATGACTGGCTTGGCTGCGATGTGGCAAAGGCTCTACACCAAAGCACTCGTTGAGTTCAAACACAAGTGGGGTCGAAGCATCACAGGGGCTTTTCGGGAGTTTGAAGAGGACGGCTGCATCGAGCTCATCACTTGCGGCGCCACCCACGGCTACTTCCCTTTGCTTGGTACAGACGAAAGTGTCCAAGCCCAAGTGAAACTCGCCGTCTCAAGCCACGAAAAACGATTTGGTAAAAAGCCGAAGGGGATTTGGCTTCCTGAGTGTGCCTACCGGCCTCACTACGAGTGGAAGGCTCCCGCCGGCGAAGACGAAACAGTCTGGCCGCGCAAGGATGTTGGCGAATTCCTCACAGAAAATGGGATCGAATTCTTCTTCACAGACTCCCACATGATCCGGGGCGGCGAACCCCTGGGAACTTATTGGCAGAACTTTCCCCAACTCGCGGAGCTCTTCCAGCGGAGCAAGCAGCTCTTCACCCCTCCTGCCGAATACCGCAGCGAGTACGAACATTACAAACTCTTCTCCGGCCCAGTGGTCTTTGCCCGTGACCCGGAATCCACTGTCAAAGTTTGGTCAGGTGACGTTGGTTACCCAGGCAGCGAATACTATCTGGAGTTCCACAAGCAGCTCTATCCCGGTCGCCATCGCTATTGGCGGATCAGCCCAAACAAGTCTGATCTTGGCGCGAAGCAGCCATACGACCCTTGGCAAGCCCACGAACTTTGTGGGGCCCACGCTCAGGACTTCGTCGGCATCATCAAGAACACTTTGGCCAGATACAAAGGACAAGCGGATCGCCAAGGAACGCTCGTTGCGATGTACGACACAGAACTCTTTGGTCACTGGTGGTGGGAAGGGCCAGAGTTTCTGTACGAACTCGGAGTCAGGCTTGCAGCTGAGCCACAGTTGCGGTCGATGAGTGGATCTGACGTCATCGCCGACGAACCTCCCCGCCACGTCATTCCTCTGCCAGAAGGGAGTTGGGGAGAAGGTGGCTATCACAGTGTTTGGCTCAACGAAGACAACCATTGGACGTGGGGCGAACTCTACAAGGCAGAAAAGTCTCTCCGCGAGATGGCCCAGACGATGGCAGGAGGCCCAGCAGATCGAATCGTGAAGCAAGCTGCTCGGGAGATGCTCCTGGCAGAGGCGAGCGACTGGCAGTTCTTGATCTCCACCTGGTCCGCCAGAGACTACTCTGAGGCGAGGTTCGAAGATCATATCAAGCGGTTCGAACAACTCGCCGCGATGGCAGCCAGAGTCCACAAGGGAGAACCTCTCACAACGATCGAAGAAGAGTTTCTGCTCGATTGTGAAGAGAAGGATGCCCCATTCCAAGAGCTCGATCTAAGCTACTGGGCAAAGCTCGATAAACCCATCTCTTCGGTCGGCTTGCCCTATTCTTAATGGAACCCTGAGTCATCAATGAGAGTTGAAACCGTCCAGATCATGATGAAATGGCCCCTTTATGGTGCAGCGATTGCGTTACTTGCTTTGGGCGGCTGCCAGAGGCAAGCGGAGAAAACTGCAACCGAAACCAAGCCCCAAGAAGTAGCTCAAACAAGATCCACGACTGCCCCGACGCCAACCGACCAGAACGCCGACGACCCGAGCAAAGCCACGGTTGATGACGGGGCGATGAAGCAAATCAAAGGCGCCATGGATCAAAAGATTCCTGCGCGAGTCTTTGCCGTCAAACCTGGTCGTGACTTGGGCTATTCCCCTGCTCCCAAAACAGAGAGTCCCGATCTGGGCGACAATGTTGACACTGCCCTCACCCAAGTGAAAGAAGGGCTTGTGTCAGGAGAAATGACGGAGAGTTCATCTGATGGTCAACTCCGGGGTGCCTACCAGTTTAAGATCCGTAGCTCTGAAGTCTTTGACATTGAGTGGTATCGAGCTGACTCGGGAGCCACGATGAACCGCTTGGTCGCAGACGGCAAGAGACGAGGCCACTTTGACGGAGAAAAATGGCAAACCAAGGCCAATCCCAAGTCAAAGCGAAAGCTCTCTCGCATGACAGCCGCCCAGGTGGAAGAATGGCTCTCTGATCCCGTGATGAGCGGATTTGACGTGTACCGAAACGGAGTCCAGTCTTGGGGAGCCCTCTTCCGGGCCCTCAGACAAGGAGTTGGCGGCTTTCAGAGCCAAGTTGAAACCAGGCAGGTGACGGTGAACAAGGAACAAAGGTCGCTGTACCGTCTCACTGCCAAGCGCGGGGGCGCAAGTCCGGCAGAAGTCGAGTTTGTCATCGATGGGGAAAAGTACTACCCCCTCACGATTCGAGTGAACAAGAAGCGGAGCGACGGCACAGACTACAAGTTCCTTTGGACCGGTAACTGGAGCTTTGGCGGCAAACACGACGACCGCGAGTTTGTGATTCCGATTCAGTAGAATCCCGCTTGCCGATTAACCTGAAGGTTGGCAAGCGCGACAGCTTCCCAAGAGACCCAGCAAGAGCAATCTCCAGCCAGTACGGACTTTTTAAGCGTAATTCTCGGGGGTTTGAACCGTATAAACCCCTGGAGAATTCACGACCATGCTGACCTCAACGATCATCTTAACTGCCGCTGCCGTCACCACTCTTGCCCCTCAGCAGTCGAGCGTCACGCTTGTGCGCGAAGTTCGGGGACTGCGCGTTGCCGCTGTCGCAGGAGGACCAGGCTCGCGGTTTGCCGTCGGAACTGAGCAAGGGTCGATCAGAGTCTCGGACGCAAGAACTGGGCAAAGCGTCTCGACCCTAACCGGGCACACCTTGGCGGTCTATGCTCTCGCCTTTTCTCGCGATGGCAGACGGATCGTCTCGGGAGACGATTTGGGCAGGATCTCTCTGTGGGAAGTCGGGGGTCGCAAAGTCCTCGATTTTCCTCGCGCCAAAGGCCACGCTCGCGGCATCCATGCCCTCGCTTTCACCCCAAACGGAAGGAATATCGCGAGCGTCGGCAAGGACGACAAAATTCTCTTCTGGAACGTCACTGGCGGCAATCCGATCCGGGAACAACTCGGCAATAACGCTAACTTCTTCGGCATCGGTTACACCAGCTCGGGAGCCCTCATCACGGGAACCCTTGCCGACGGCCTCCGCATCTATTCCGGTGGTAAACAAATTGCGATGTGGGATATCCCTGGAAGCGAAGGGGCGAACAACATCGCGGTCAACCCAGCCGGGCGAGCCCTGATTGCGGGACGGGATGGCAACGTTTACGTCTACAGTGTTCCCCAGCGCAGGATGATCGGCACCCTCAAAGGCCACGAGAGCTGGGTTATGACCGTTGCGATCAACAATGCAGGCACCATCGGAGCCAGTGCAAGCGTGGACGGCACAGTCCGCGTTTGGAACCTGACCAACATGAGGCAGATCGCCGTTTTGCAAAACATGTCGCCGGTCAACTGCCCTGTCGCCTTCACCGGCGATGGACGCTACTTAATTACGGCAAGTTCTGCCGACGACCTCCGCGTCTACAGCGTTCCGACTCGCTAACCAAGCAGGATCGATTTCGACGATCTCAGTGAGGGCTAGGCGTCTTATGACCCTAGCCCTTCTTTTGTTCCAAGTTCTGCCAGAATAGCGGCATGGTCACTGTCTGTGTGCATGTATCGCTCAAGCCCTCCCTGCTCGATTCCGCTGGCCGGACAGTAGCTCAGTCCCTGCAAAAGCTCGAGTTCGGAGAAGTCGAAGAAGCGAGAATCGGCAAGACCGTCACCCTGAAACTACAAGAATACGACGAAGCCAGAGTTAAGGCAATGTGTGACAAACTTCTGGCCAACCCGGTTATCGAAGATTATCGGATCGAGGTTGCGGAATGAAAGTCGCCGTCATTCGCTTTCCTGGGAGCAACTGCGACCAAGACGCTTTTCACTCGCTGAACGATGATCTCGGCGTTTCTGCCGAATACGTTTGGCACCAGGACAATTCCCTTTCTGGCTACGAAGGAGTCTTCCTGCCAGGTGGATTCAGCTATGGCGACTACTTACGCTGTGGGGCAATGGCAGCCCAATCAACCATCATGCAAGAAGTCCGGCGCTTTGCCAGCGAGGGCAAGCTCGTCATCGGAGCCTGCAATGGTTTTCAGGTTCTGTGCGAGACTCACCTCCTGCCAGGGGCCCTTCTTCTGAACGAACAACAAAAGTTCATTTGCCAAGACGTCTATCTCCGTCGCGAGTCGAGCCATGGGCCTTTCTTGGCAAATGTCCCTGACGTGATCAGCCTTCCGATCGCCCACGGCGAAGGTCGCTACATTGCCGACGACGAAACTCTCAAGCGGCTCAACGGCGAGGGTTTGGTTGCCTTTCGCTATTGCGATGGGGCTGGTAACCTTACCAGCGATTCCAATATCAATGGCTCCGTGGAGTCTATCGCTGGTATATTGAGCCAAAATGGGAACGTGCTTGGCTTGATGCCTCACCCGGAGCGAGCGACGAAAGCTCTCCTGGGAGGGGTGGACGGTCGAACGATTCTTGGGGCTTTCCAATTGGCTCTCTCCAAGGTTTAGACTCGATCGCACTCCAGCATTGGCCTGTATCGTCCAAAGATCAAATTAGCAGCATGATGAGACTCTTGAGACAATTGGGCGTGATTGCCCTCTGTTGCGTCGCTCTTTTGAGTGTCGCTGTGGCTGAGCCTGCCAAAAAAGTCCTTGGCAAACTTGGCCAAGTCAAAGAGTCAGTGAAGATTCACCGAACAGCAAGCACCAGGGCAACAACTTTGTCCTCGGCTCAAATGGGCCAGTATTTGGTCGTCAATCCGTCCCAAACTGAAGGATGGCTCCAAGTCGTGATGTCCGACGGGAGTAAGGGCTTTGTCAAGGCCAGTGCGATCGACATCTTGCCTTACGAAGTCACAGCGAATAATTCCAACGCTGCTGCTCCTGCCGACCGAAACGCGCGCGGAGCCACCAGCACGGCCAGCCGGGGAGCGAGCGGGGTTTCAGCCACCATCAGCGAAGACGCTGCCATCCGGGCGATGATTGAGCGATCCTTCGAGTACATCGGCACGCCCTATAAGTGGGGCGGTAACAATCTTTGGCGCGGAATTGACTGCTCTGCCTTTGTTCAGCAAATGTTCCGCATGATCGGGGTGAACCTGCCTCGTACTGCCGCCGAACAGGCGAGGGTCGGGAGGCCCGTCGAACGACTCGAACACCTCCAGCCTGGCGACCGCCTCTACTTTTGGGAACGACGCCGCAACATGATCGGTCACACAGGCATCTTCTTGGGCTACTTCGCCGATGGCGGGGCTTACTTCATCCACAGTTCAAGCAACAACCGGGGCATCGCCACCGACGACCTCCGCAAGGGCTCCTGGCTTCGCCTCTTGGTCGCTGCCAGGCGGGATGACATCCCTGGGCGCAACCGCTAAACCTTCACCTCGATCTCCTCAAAACGAGCCCAGGATTTGAGTTTGCCCAGCCTGTTGTAGGAGCTGCTTTCCTCACCAATCTTCGAAAAGGAAGAATCACTTAAGTAGAAAGTCGAAGGCCTTTGGAACAACCAGCTTGAGATCAGCTTGGAACCAGTGCGTCAGGCTCTGCCAGAGTCGAATTACATCCGGACCTATTGGCAAGGCGACAAGCTGGTTCTGATCCTTCGCCGCCAGATCGACCAGCTCCAGTCCATCCGGCGAACCGAGCATCTTCTCAGTGCGGTGGCCAGGACAACATTGCCAAAAGGGCGACTTGAGCTCGACACCTCTCGAGGCCATGAGATCTTGCCAGCTTGCCTGGTTCCCCCAAACCTTAACAAGCAGATCGCACCGCCCGGGGGCGGACCGGACGAGCGTTTGGAGCGGAACAGCCCAAGCTGGGAACCGGTCGGGTCTGGCCGCGGGCCCGGCGGTGCGAACCGCACAAAATTCCCTGCTCACTAACCAGAAACAGTTAAGGGAGTGAGACCTGGTCGCGGCTCTGTGGCGAGTTCCCCGTAGGCAACCCCATCCTTTTCCTCATCAAGCCGAACCCAAGTCAAAGTCCTCGCTAAAGTCGAAGGGCCAGACAGCTTGACCGTGATCCAGTTGTCGGTCGTCCCTTCCCAAAGGCCGTCTTTCCCAGGCCGACTCTCCACCAAAACTTTTAGGGTTCTACCCAGGAAACGCCTCACCACTTCCTTGCCAGTCCGAGTCGTGATCTCAGTAAGGCGTGCCGCTCGCTCCTGCTTCGCCTGGGGGGTCACAGGATCGCCCCACTGATCCGCAGGAGTCCCAAACCGAGGGCTAAACCGGAAGATGTGACCCTTTAGAAATCCAACCGTCTCACAAACCTTCACGCTGCTCTCAAACCTCTCTTTAGACTCGGTTGGGAAGCCAACCATGATGTCAGTCGTGAGGGTCACATCCGGGATTTCGGACTGAACCTTCTGGCAGAGTTCCAAGTACATCGCTTGGTCGTAACGGCGGTTCATGTCCTTTAACACCCCACTGTCTCCACTTTGCAGAGGAATGTGGAAATGAGGAACCACAATCCCCTCCTGAGCGAGGCGGATGATCTGATCCGTCACCTGGTGCATCTCGATGGAGGAAATTCTCAAGCGGTGCAACCCTGACTCCTTCGCCAGCAAAGTCACCAACTCCTCGAACCCCAACCCCTCTGATCCTGTCTCTGGGCCATAGGCTCCGATCAGAACCCCTGTCAATATCGCCTCTTGGTAGCCCATCTCTACCATTTTCTGAGCCTCTGCTAAAACTTCCCGCCAAGGGCGACTGACCATTCCTGGCCTAGTGTAGGGAATGGAGCAATAACTGCAAAAAACACTGCACCCATCTTGAATTTTTAGAGTCGCCCTTGTGCGTCCAGCTGGCTTTGATTCACGCACCGGGGCTGGATCCTCCTCTACCAATCGGGCTAACTCCGGATAGGCGCGAAAGAGGTACTCCCTGGCCTGGAGCTTTTCTGGGTTCGGCACGACAACATTCGCCCCCTCCATCTCCTCGGCTTTATTCAAACTCATTTGGGTCGCGCAGCCTGTCACCACAACCTTTGCCTCTGGGTTGCTCCTCCCTGCCTTTCGCACAGCGTATCGACTCTTGCTCTCTGCCTGACTCGTCACGGAGCAGGTGTTGATCACGTAAACGTCCGCTTTTTCATCAAAGGGCACTATGGAAAAGCCGACTTCCTCAAAAGACTCGAGGATCTTTTGAGTTTCGTACTGGTTAACTTTGCAACCGAGCGTGGTGAAAGCGGCCGACGGCATTGGCTCTCAGAATTTTAGCTTCTTTCGCAAAGCCCTAGAAGGAACCAGACCAGAGAAGTCAGACTGAAAATTGGATGGCTTGGCGAATCGAAGATAGCTGGGAAGCGAACGGACCGATTCCTTTGGCTCTTTGGCCACTCTCCCTGCTCTACGGCGGGGGCTGGCTTGCCTATCAGGCGATCTATGATCTGGGATTGAAGAGGGCAAAGAGGCCTCATCCAAGAACTGTCTGTGTCGGAAACCTTGTGGTGGGAGGGGTCGGCAAAACACCCTTCACTTTTCATCTCACCCAGTTGATTCGGTCGTTCGGATACCCAGTGATCGTGAGCACGAGCGGCTATGGCTCCTGTGCCAGGCGAGGCGCAACTCTCGTCCCACCTGGCGATATCGACCCTGCCGAATACGGAGACGAAACAGCCTGGTACCGGTGGCGCAATCCAGAACTCACCCTTATCGCTGGCAAGGATCGAGTACGGGCAGCTGAGATCGCAGCAGAACTCGGGCCAGACACGGTCTTCGTGATGGATGACGGATTCCAGCACCTTCCTCTCGCTCCTCACATCAGCCTGGTTCTGGATCCAGACCGCAAGAACCGCTTCTGCCTACCGGCCGGGCCATACCGCGAGCCGCGAAGGACAGGCCGAAAACGCTCCAAGGTCACTTTGCCAGGAGTCTTTGCCTGGACCAGCCATCAACTGCCCCTTTCGACGCCCTCCGGAGAGACCGTCAAGACTCCCTCCGAAGTCCAGCTCCTATGCGCCCTCGGACAGCCTCTCAAGGTTAAAGCAGCCCTCGAATCAATGGGAGCAACCGTCTCTCACTACACTTTCCTTCCCGATCACGATCCCCTTGTCACAGGTAACCTGTGGGAAAGTCTTAACACTCAATTCCCGATTGTTGTGACGGCAAAAGACTGGATGAAGATCCGCAACCGCTCCGACTGGCTCGACAAAAACCTGCTGATCGCCGACTACGAAGTATTGGTGACGCCAGAGAGGGAGTTCTCCGACTGGTTGAAAGGAGAGTTAAGTGGCCTTTAACAAGAAAGTCCTTCTCAACCGCCTGGCGGGACAACTCATGAGACTCGGCCAAAAGTGGCTCGCAAAAAAGCCAGCCAAAGTGGTCGAGGATAAGGGTGAGAAGCTCGGACGATTTGTCTGTCGACTTGCCAAAAAGCGCCGCGAAAGAGTCCTCGCAAATCTGGCGATCGCCTTCCCAGAAATGTCTGAAGCCGAGCGGGTTGATCTATGCCGCAGAACCTTCGAACACTTCGGGCGTAGCACGACCGACTTCTTGGTGAGCCTGAACCGAACGAATGAAGAAATCGCGGAGTCGCTTGAGGTTGTCGGGATGGAACACTTTGAAGCAGCACTCGCGAAAGGCAAAGGTGTTTTGATTCTTTCTGCTCATATTGGCCACTGGGAAAGAAGCTCCCGCCATTTGAGTGATCTTGGATATCCCCTTTCGGTTGTTGCACGAGATGCAAATCAGGGAGATGTTAACCAGATGGTCAATTCTGTTCGATCAGGGCCAGGCACTAACGTCATTGCCAGAGGCGATGCCGCAAGAGGAGTTCTGAAAGCGCTTCGCGCCAATGAGCTCGTCGCCATTCTCGCGGATCAAAACTCTGATGAAATCTTCATCCCCTTCTTTGGAAAGCCTGCCGGTACCGTCCTTGGCCCAGGTGTCTTGGCCGAAAGGTCAGGGTGCACAGTCTTAACCGGGCTCTGTATTCATGTGGGTGATTGTCGGTACCGCTTTGAGTGCTTTGGCCCTCTCGAACCCCTTCCTGGTTCGACGAAGGGAGAAGGCCTGATGCTGGCTTATCACGCCTGGCTGGAGAGCCAAATTCGTCTTTACCCAGAGCAGTATCTCTGGCTCCACGACCGCTGGAGATCAGCGCGGAAGCGAGGTCTCTTGTGATAGCGCCCAGAATCCTCTGCGTCCGCTTTTCCGCTATTGGTGATTGCGTCATGGCAGCATACGCAGTGACGGCATTGCGCGAAACCTTTCCCGATGCGGAGTTGGCCTGGGCGATTGAAGATACTTGTGAACCCCTTGTTGACACGAACCAATTGGTGAATAAAGTCTTCGTCACAGATCGAGCAGAATGGCGCAAGGCACGCGGAAGCCTGAAGACCATTTCTGCCACCTATCGGGCGATGATCAAGGTTCGCACCTTTCGCCCCCAGATTGGATTTGATTTTCAAGGACATTTGAAAACAGCCATCTGTCTCAGGCTGAGTGGTGCGAGAACTCGGCTCAGTTGGGGGGCCACTGACTCAGTTTCAAGAAATTTCAACCGCCTCGTGCCACCATCCCCAGAATCAATCCATATGGTGGAAAAGCATTTTGGCCTGATCAACAGTTGGAAGCCCTGTGAACGTCCTCAATTTCCTCTGATTCCCAAGGTCAAATCAGCGATCGGAACAGGACATGTTTCGATCCAAACTGGCAGTGGAGGACTTGG
>JALOLT010000086.1 GCA_025455775.1 Fimbriimonadaceae bacterium | reverse complement strand
TGTGATATTGATTCTCATGGTCTTAGGTTTACTGGCTTTGGCTTAGAGAGGGATGAGTCCGTGCTTCTTTTCGGGACGAAGTTCGCGTTTGGAGCTGAGGACTTCGAGGGCCCTTGCGAGGGCAATTTTCGTTTCATTTGGCTCCAGTACGTCGTCCACCATTCGTCTTCCGGCAGCGACGTAGGGGGTACTGAAGGTGTTTCTGTATTCGTCGATTCTCTCTTTCCTGGCAGCGTCCTTATCCTCTGCCCCCTCAATTTCTCGCTTGAAGACGATCTCGGCGGCTCCTTCTGCTCCCATGACTGCGATTTCGGCAGTTGGCCAGGCGAAGACTCTGTCGGCGTGGAGATCCTTGGCGCACATGGCGACATAGGCTCCTCCATAAGCCTTGCGCAGGATCACAGTGAGTTTCGGAACTGTGGCTGCGCTGTAGGCGAAGAGGAGTTTTGCCCCGTGGCGGATGATTCCGCCGTACTCCTGGTCGACGCCAGGCATGAAGCCAGGCGTGTCGACAAAAGTAACAAGGGGGATATTAAAGGCGTTGCAGAATCGGATAAAGCGGCTGGCTTTGTCGCTTGAGTTGATGTCAAGGACGCCTGCACTCACGATTGGTTGGTTGGCAATGATCCCGATCGTTCTCCCTGCCAATCGTCCGAACCCGACGACGATGTTCTCGGCGTAGGTTTCTTGCACCTCTAAGAAGTCGCCAAAGTCGACGATTCGCTCGATGACGCTGCGGACATCGTAGGGCATTCGCGGATCGTCTGGGATGATGTCATCGAGCACTAAGTCTGGTTCGAGGCTGTATTCACCTGGTTGGAAGGGGGGATCTTCCAAGTTGTTGCTGGGCAGGAAGCTGAGCAGCTTTTGGCAAAGGGCTATGGCGTCGTTGTCATCTTCTGCGACAAAGTGAACCACTCCTGAATAGTGCATTTGGGCTTCCGCTCCGCCAAGTTCTTCGGCCGAGACACTTTCACCAGTCACTTGCTTGATGACGCTGGGGCCAGTGATGAACATTTGGGCTTGGCGAGTTTGAATGATGAAGTCGGTGAGGGCTGGGCTATAGGCGGCGCCTCCGGCGCAGGGGCCACAGATCAGAGAGATTTGGGGCACGACACCAGAGAGCATGACGTTCTGATAGAAGACTCCAGCGTAGCCAGAGAGGCTATCGATGCCTTCTTGCACTCTGGCTCCTCCACTATCGTTCATAAAGACGAAGGGAGTTCCTGTTCGAAGAGAAGCCTGCATGGCTTCCACAACTTTTGCGCCGTGAATCTCGCCTAGTGATCCGCCGTACACTGTGAAATCTTGGCTTGCCAAGTGAACGTAACGACCCCCCACTAAGCCAGAACCTGTCACGACGCCATCGGCTGGGGCTTCTTTCCCTGCCATTCCAAAGAGGGTGCAACGGTGTTCGGCAAAGAGGCCAGTTTCCTGGAAGGAGTTCTGGTCGACGAGCTTCTCGACCCTTTCGCGGGCTGTCAGCTTGCCTGCGCTGCGCTGCTTGGCGAGGCGGTCTTCGCCGCCGCCCAATTTGAGTTTTGCTTTCTTTTCCCTCAGTTCCTTTCTGCGCTCAGCGTTGGTGAGAGGGGCTTTGGTTTGTGCCATGGGTTGCTTGTCCTGGTTGGGCTCGTTGACGTCGTTGTTGAGTTGCCCAAGGGGGTGATCCACTTGCTATTATGCCATTCTGGAAAGGAGAAAGTTTGAGTGGGTCACCTGCATCCTAATATATATTTAATTACATCACTCGATGATGATAATTTTACAGCTTAACAATAGGTTTTCTGTGGCTGAAGGGTAGCGTTAATCGATAAAATACAGTGGTTCACACGTCGTGTAAAATCGGGACAAGTTTTGGATGGAAGCGAGGGGCAAAAGGTCACATTTTTAGGAGTTGGTTGGGAGGAGTTTGTCTGGGGTCTTTGGGTTGTTTTGTGAAGCGATGTTCCCATGGGGGGCTGGTTTCGGCCAAATTGATGATTGGTTCAAATTTTTTCTTTGTGCGCTCCTGGCCCGCAGCCACGCCCGCCCGGATCTGAACCCTGGGTGGTGAATTCCAAACTTGGTCGTCCGGGCCGCCCCCGGAGCGCACAAATATCGGAGAAAGAGCGGCAGCTTTTGCCTGAAAATCGCCAAGCTTTTCAATCAGTTCCTGGACAAGGTGAATCCAGCGAACTCACATCTGTTCTCAGGAATCTGAGCTCGGCCCGCCGAGGCGCAGCCCCGGAGCGTGAGCGCAGGGGAGGGCGTGGCCTCGGGGAGGCGGGCCGAAGACGGGTCAGAGAGAGCTCCTCTCAGATCCAACTTGCAAAAGCCAAAATAGTAAAAAAACAAACCAACGCTCGCAACAAAAAAAGACGAAGTCTTTTAGGAAAGACTTCGTCTGACAAGGGCGAAAAGAGTAAGACTTTTATTAAGACTTAGTCTCTCGGCATGTCTTGGTGAACTTCTCGTTCCAGGGTCTCGATTCTGTGCTTGGCACGGCGTTCCGTCAAAACGCGCATGTACTGCACTGCTTCGATAGGCACCCAGTAGATGGACTCGTGCTTATGGACGCCCTCGATGGCATCATAAATGAGCTCGACACAGACCATGCCAGGCTGAAGTCCTCTTACGAGGTAGACGCACTTTTCGCACTGGCGCTTTGCCATGCGACTCGTCGAGTTCCAGTAGATTTCCACGAAGCTCCCCACCAGGTCTAGGGGGTGCTTTTCTCGTTCTGTCAGAGAAATTTCAAATGCCATGTCTTGATTGTCCTTGGTTTCTTCTTGGTGACTTACTCGGTTAGTTTACCAACCTTGCTTGCGGGGCATCCCGTGAGAGCCTGCCACTGCGGCCTTGCCACGAACTGACCAGGGGTCATCCTCAGTGGCAATGCGGCGTACAAACTTGATCGTCGCTCTCTTTCCGAGATAAGCAGCCACTGCGGCAGAGAGAGCAGCGATCGTTTCTTCATCGAGGACTACTTCTCCTGCTGGGGCCGTCTTGCTGGCGAGAAGGGCGGCTAACTGTTCCTTGATTTCAGAAAGTTCACTCCGAAGGGAGTCAAACTCCTCTCGGCTGATCGTGTCTCCGCTCATACCGGAGCCACCGTCACCTTCTTCTTGTTTCCGTTTACCGTGATCTCGTAATCAATCGGTTGCTTCAAGAAGCCAGGGTGAGAAGGATCCACCGCGAGTCGGGGGGCGGAAGGATCTTTACCTAGGTTGAGAGGGCCCTTGTGACGTTCGGCAAAGAACTTAGGCGCGACTTGCGGGAACATGGCATAGGTCAGAACGTCTTCGTCTGATCCATTGTTGCCTTCCAAGGCAAATGCCTTTTCCTTCAAATCATCCCATTCTGGCTTCAGAGTATCGGCAGGGCGAACGGTAATCTCTTCCTTCTTCGCCGATTCCTTGGCTTGGGCGACGACTTCTGGATTCTTTTCCGCATCTGTCTTTCCGTAGTAGCCAAGCATCAGGTCGCTGAATTCGCCGGTCATGACCTTGTAGCGGCCCATCATGACATTGAAGACAGCCTGACTTCCGACAATCTGGCTACTGGGAGTGACGAGAGGCGGGAAGCCTGCGTCCTCACGAACCTTTGGCACCTCTGCCAGAACCTCCGGCATTCGATCCCCCATTCCTTGCTGCTTCAGCTGGCTTTCCATGTTAGAGAGCATTCCCCCTGGGATCTGGCTCTTAAAGATCTCTGTCTCAGCGCCCTGGAAGTCGGTCAAAAACTCTGCGTAGCGGCCCTTGATCTTAGCGAAGTGGTCTCTGGCTAGATAGACCTTCTCGAGGTCGATTTTTGTTTCGAATCCAGTGCCTTCGAGCATCTCAACCAGGCTCTCAGTGGGGTTGTGACCAGGTCCAAGGCTCATGGAGCTGACGGAAGTATCGACAATGTCTGCCCCTGCTTCGATCGCCTTCATCAGACTCACGAGGGTTACGCCGGTGGTGGAGTGAACGTGGACGTGAACCAGAATGTCTTCGCCACACTTTTCCTTGATACCCTTCACAATATCGTAGGCTGGCTGAGGCTTCAGCAATGCCGCCATATCCTTAAGGCAAATTGAATCGACTCCCATCTCAACCAGCCTTTGGGCCATGTCGACGAACTTTTCGACGGTATGAACCGGGGAGATTGTGTAGCAAATGGTGCCTTGAGCGTGCTTTCCAGTTCGCTTCACTGCATCCATCGCCCGCTTGAGGTTTCTGGTGTCGTTGAGGGCATCGAAGACTCGGAAGACGTCCATCCCGTTCTCGGCTGCTTTCTCAACGAAGCGGTCAACGACTGTGTCTTCGTAATGTCGATAGCCAAGGAGGTTCTGGCCTCGAAGGAGCATTTGCGTCTTGGTATTGGGAAGAAGTTTCTTGAAGGTGCGGAGCCTCTCCCACGGGTCTTCATTCAAGAACCTGATACAGGAGTCGTAGGTTGCCCCTCCCCAGCATTCAAGAGACCAATATCCTGCGGCATCGAGGGCTTCGCAGGCAGGGAGCATGTCTTCCAATGCCATTCGGGTCGCCATAAGGCTCTGGTGGGCGTCCCGGAGAATGACATCCGTGACTTCGACAAGTCGGGCCATAACACCCTCTAGTTTATGGAAACCCAACGATTAGGTCAATCCTAAAAAGTAAGGACGACCAATGACTCATCAAAAGAATAGAAGGTTCGAATGATCCGGGAAACCTATCTTGCCAGATCAAAGTAGGAGTCCAGAGCGAGAACCAAGCCAACGTCTTCGAGGGTAAAGTGGCTTTTCTCTCTGAGTTCACTTCGAATTTGGCCGAGTTTGGCGTCGTGCCCTCTCAGATCGAGGAATTTGATGAGGGAGACTCCGCTCTCGCGCACCGCACTATTGTCGGAATCAATGAGTTTCGGTGCCGCTTCCACGAGACGACTAGCCAGGACTTTGTCCCCGCGCGAGTAGCTGTAGAGAGCGACGGCAGCGACTTTGGAGACACGGTTTTCTGTGACGAGTAATGCAAAGAGTCTTTCTTCTTCCTCCTTTGTGAGGCTCAGTTTGGTGCTTCCTCTGGATTGCGAGAGCTCGTGGCAAAACCAGTAGTCCTTTGTGTGTTTGCCATAAACCTGGCTAACCTCATCGAGCGGCTCAATCCGGCGCGCAGGATCCAGTGAACCAAGTGAGTTAAGACTCACTCCGACTAGAGTCGTCAGAGCCAAGACTGCCACAAATCCACTACGTCCGGCTTTCATCACAGTGTTCATTACCGTCGAGTCTGGATCTCGCCCAATGGTAGAGCTACCAGATTCTCTCGTGAAGGCCAGATTTTGTTCAAAAAAAGGTCAAAGTTCAAACTTCGGCTTAGATCCATCTTTGGGATTGATCTTGAAGAGCTCTCGCGCGTTGGCGCCCGCGGCCAAACCCGACCGGTTCCCGGCTTGGGCGGCTCCGATTCGCACGTTCGTCCGGTCCGCCCGCCGTCCGCGCGAGCACCGGAACGCTCACTCGCTCCACGCAAAGTGAGGAGCGACAACCTCCGGCGACTCTGCCCTAGCAAGCAAACCGTGACTCACACACAAGTCTCCATACACCCTAAGACACTCAAGTCCCTCGTCCATAAGGGTGTAGTCCATGACCTGAGTCAGGTAGTGGCGAGTTTTGGCTTCGTCCCAACCAGACTGAGCCATCGCCTGGGCAATGATTGGTGCCTGCTTTTTCTCCCTCTGGCGCTCAATTTCTCGCCCCATAAACAGACGGGAAAAGAATGACTCCTTCTCCGCCGGGATGAGGCCTCTCCCGCAGCCACTTTCTTCCTTCGCATCAATCAAAAGACCGACCAACTCGGGAGTCAGTCTTTCCTGCCCAGTCCAAAGAGCCCAGACGAAGGGGAGCCCGGTCAAATCCCGCCAAGCCTGGCCGAGATCCAAGATCTGGAGGCCAGCTCCCTCAGCGTCCATACCAAGATCCCCGATCAAAAGGGCAGCATCGTTTTCGGCGAGCATCTCCTCCAGGCAGGGTGGGTGGGGTTCAGCCTTGGGGCGCACCTGATAACTCTCGGCGAGGATGATCTGCACGAGAGCATTGCTCGTCATCGAACTTTGATCGAGAGCAAGGGTCTGAATCGAAGAAAAGGGCACCTTGCTGAAGAGCCGAACACTCAGTACTTCACCGTGGGACGCAATGCAGACTTGATTCGCGATCCTCATGCCAGGGCGTCGCAGAGATTCAAACGAGGAGACAAGAATCGCGTCAACTGTTCCCGAATCAAGCAGAGGGGGCAGAAGGGAAGGGACTTGAGTAACAACTTCGACCCCTTGCTCGCGGAGTCGTGCCGTGAGGGGAACTGCATTGACGTACGGAACAGAGCCGACTCTCAACGTTCATCTCCCGAGAAAGGCTTTTTCCCGACTGCCATGACAGAACTACCCCAGGGGAGCCCGAAGCGATGGAAGAACTTTGCCTCGCTTTGCATCAGCCGAATGAGGGCTCTGTTTCGCATGTCACTCACAACCGGCATTCGAACGACCGCCGGGCCTCTGTCAAACTTTTCTACGATCCGACGGGCCACCACAATAGGGAATAAGGTGAACACAAAGTAAGAGGCCTTATCGACCCTGAATCCAGCCTGCCTGAGGAGGGATCGGACTTGACCTTTCGTGTAGCGCCGGTAGTGCATCAAAGCGATGTCGTGGGGGCCCCACAGCCACTTAAAGGCAGGAACGTTCATCACAAAGGTACCTCCCGGTGCCAAAACCCGGAAGATCTCGGCGACAGCCTTTTGATCCTGGGGAACATGTTCAATCGTGTCGAGTGAAACCACAAGGTCGAAACTGTCAGAGGCGAAGGGGAGTTCTTCTGCGTTACCCAGGCTCAGATTGGTGAGACCTCGGGAGCGAGAATAGCCGAGGGCAAGGGGGCTAAAGTCGACTCCTGCAGCCTGGTATTGGGCCTGAAGCTCCTGCAGGAGAGCCCCTGTTCCCGACCCAACGTCAAGAATCCTGTCCCCTGGCTTGGCATGGTCTCGAATCAGATCTAAGGTGACTTGCCGGCGCGCAACAAACCACCAATAGTGATCCTCGAGCTCGCGCATTTTCCCGTATTCGTCCCTCTGCATGACCCCTCGTTCGCCTCTATCTTTCAGAGTTTGGCTGAAGTCGCCGCCTCTTGCCTGCCAGCCTGAGTCGAACAAGATCGCGAATCATGCGAGGCCCATCGCGCAAGAGCACGACCTTCGAACCTTCTTGGTGAGACCACCGCACAGGGACTTCCGCGATCTGATAGCCCAGATCTTTGGCGATCATCAGGGCCTCGAAGTCAAATCCGAAGCCATCGAGCTTGCAGCGCGAGAAAATGTCCTTCGCACTCTTATCGGTAAAGAGTTTGAAGCCACACTGGGTGTCGGCAATTCCTCTGATGGCAAGGGTTTGAACCAGTAAGTTGAAAACCCTCCCCAGGAGCTCTCGGTACCAAGGCTGGCGCACTTCCAAGCGGCTTTCCTTCAGGGGGCGAGATCCGATAGCGACTTCAGACCCACTGTCTATTGCCTGCCAAAGCTTTTCGACCTCCTCGATTGGCGTCGCGAGGTCTGCGTCCGAGAGGAGCAAGAAGTCAGCCTCTACTTGCAGCATCCCTGTTCGAACTGCGTAGCCTTTGCCCCTGTTCTGGGAGTAATGGATCAAGTTAAACTGGGGCCTTTCTGATGAAAATTGGGAAACAATGCGCTGCGTTGCGTCACGACTTCCATCGCTCACCACTACGACCACAGCAGAATAAGGGAGCTGATTCATATAACTTTCCAACCGTTCGAGGGTTGGAAGAATCCGGTCAGCTTCGTTATAGGCCGGGATAATCAGGGCGAGTCGAGGACGAGTCAATGAGGCTGGATATTACCAAAGGATAGGGTCCACGATCACTTAAACTTTACAAGAGTCTCAAGATAAGCGTATCAGTAAAATATCATTTTAGCATGAAGGACTAGGGGCCTAAGTGATGGAACTTTCTTTTGCAAATTACTGTTTTTGGCCCTTGCTCCCATTGACCCGATGCCTAGGGACTTGCTATCCTCAAAGTCATTGAAATGAAGGACGTAGGGATTCCCGGCACGCCGGATCCTTCGGATGGTTTAGATGCGATTCGTGGGACAAGCTCGAATTCTCCGCTCGGGGGTTCGGCGGATCCTTCCCATGTCAAGTTTGGCAAGTTCTCTCTGTTGCTCCTTGCCTATACGGTTTTGGTCGTCCTTTTTGGGGCATTCGTTCGCGCTTCACTCTCCGGGGATGGCTGTGGAACCTCTTGGCCCTTCTGTCATGGGTCTGTTTTGCCGATCGGGGCGCAAACAAAGACCTATATCGAGCTCACCCACCGCTTTACGAGTGGCCTCGTGCTCTTTGGCACGATTGCCTTGGTTGTGTGGTCTTTCCGCCTCTTTGCCAAAGGCCACGTGATTCGGAAAGCATCGGTGGTTGCTCTTGGCACCACCTTGATCAGTTCGGCGATTGGGGCACTTTTGGTGCGCGCTGAGTGGGTGGTTCACGATAAGTCCTTGGGTCGAGCGATCTCGATGCCGATCCACCTAGTCAACAACTTCTTCCTCCTCGCTTCTCTGGCACTGGCTGGTTATTGGGCACTCGGTGGAGCCCTGCCTGGAAAAAATCTCAAGTCTTCGACCGCCAGAGGGATTAAGTGGCTCGCTGGTGGTTATTTCCTGCTAGGGATGACAGGGGCTCTTTCCGCCATGGGGAAGACGGCTTACCTCACAGAGCTCAAAGCTGCTCGGACTTTCCTCGAGCGGATCACGATGCATGTTGGGGAAAATGCACCCCCCTTGTTGCGTGGTGGCCTGACTCACCCCATTCTCGCGATGGGAGTTCTGGCTCTCACCGCCTGGGTGTGTTACTTCGCCAAGCAGTCTCTCCCTCAGAGTCAGCCAGTCAAGCAATGGGCGAATTGGGTGTTGGGAATCTATCTGTTCCAGATGGCTTTTGGAGTCGTGAACCTGGTGATGAGTGCTCCGGTAGCCATGCAGCTCGCTCATCTGCTCTTGGCAGTGATTTCTTGGCTTGCCTTGGTGATGCTCTGGGCGACGGTGGTAGGTATCAAGTCGGAAGAGGATTTAGGCCTGCTGAGTCGGGGTGAACCTGTCTCGTTAAAGAAAGAGGATCGGTCATTCGCTGGAATGATTTCTGACTACGTTGCTTTAACCAAACCAAGGGTGATTAGCCTTTTGCTCTTCACAACCTTGGCCGCTATGTTCATCGCGCAAGGGGGAGCCCCTAACTTCTGGCTCTGTTTTTGGGTGATGATTGGCGGCTACCTGGCGGCAGGGGCCTCAAACGCCTTTAACATGGTGATTGAACGCGACCTTGACGTTGCCATGGAACGGACGAGCAAGCGTCCCACCCTGAACGGTCATATTTCAGCGCGCCAAGCTCTCTTTTTTGCCTTCGGATCTGCGATTGCCTCGTTCGTGATCCTGACTTTTGCGGCAAACCTCCTCGCAGCAATCATGGCTCTTTGTGGCCTCCTGTGCTACGTTTTCGTTTACACCCTCTGGCTCAAGCGGCGCACTTGGCACAATATCGTCATTGGGGGAGCAGCTGGGGCTTTTCCTCCTTTGGTCGGCTACGCTGCGGTCAAGGCCGAGCTAAGCCCCTTGGCTTGGTTCCTCTTCGCTCTGATTTTCACCTGGACTCCCGTTCATTTTTGGGCCCTCGCGATCTTGATCAAGGACGATTACGCTAAAGCCGGGGTGCCGATGTTGCCAGTTGTGAAAGGGGATCAGGTGACAGTGATCCAGATCGTGCTTTACACGATCATCACAATCGTCCTTTGCATGATTCCTCTCCTTCAATCGCAGCTCGGAGCTATCTACTACTGGGGAGCAGGACTCCTTAACCTCGGGCTCCTGGTTCAGAGTTTGATGCTCTTCAAGAAAGTGGAGCGTCCTCAGGCGAAAAAGCTTTTCAAGTATTCGATGGCCTATCTGGCCCTCATCTTCGTCGTGATCGCGGTGGACAGGGTGGTGCCGCTTGGTTAGAACCCTCTGCGCGATGTGTACGACTTGTGACATGATAACGAGACTTCAGGACTATGGCCCAGCTCTTTAAGCCAGCAGCAAATACGATTGCCTCCCTCAGCCTCTTTCTCGGGGCTGCGGTTCCGTTTGGAATCCTGGTAGTGGGATCCCAGATCACCAGATCCCCTGCCAACACTAAGGTGGATATCCCATTGGAACAACCGATTCCCTTTAGCCACAAGCACCATGTGAAGGAACTCGGGATTGACTGCCGCTACTGCCACGTGACGGTGGAAGAGCAAGCCCATGCAAGCGTCCCATCTACGGAAGTATGTATGACTTGCCATAGTCAGGTTTGGACAAATAGCCCGATGCTGGATCCTGTTCGGGCCAGCTACGAAAACAACACGCCGATCCAGTGGGTCAAGGTAAACGCTGTCCCAGACTTTGTTTACTTCAACCACGCAATCCACATTGCCAAGGGAATCAGCTGCAACACCTGCCACGGAGCGGTGCAAGATATGCATATCACGTGGAAGGGCCAAGCCTTCACGATGGCATGGTGTTTGGACTGCCACCGTGATCCGAGCAAGTTCATGTACGAGGAGCCAAAGCAGACTGCCAAACGGGAAGAGGGAGAAGCGGTCAACCTTCTCACCCCCAGGGAGCAGGTCTTTGAACTCTATCGCAAGATTTCGAATGGTGAGCCCCTTTCCCAAGTGGAGGAGCGTCTCGCGGAAGGTCTGATTCAAAGAGTGCCCCAAGACGAGATTCACAAGGGTTACAAGTTGATGAATGAGCGGAAGATCAACAAAAACCAGCTCATGGACTGCTATGTGTGCCACCACTAAGGGCGATGAGAACGACTAAGGAAAGTTCGGAAGAGAATGGACAGTAAATTTACAGGACGGCAGGGCGAGACAGCTTTTCTCAAGGGACTTGAGATGGTTGAGGAAAGTGCGGAACGCGATCAAGTGATGATCGACGAGTTTCCCACTCGCGAATCGATTCCGGACATTGACCGGCGCAGTATCTTGAAGCTGATGGGGGGCTCGCTGGCCCTGGCCGGGCTTGGGGGACTGACCGGATGCCGATCCTACTTTTTGCCCCAGCGCAAGATCGTCCCCTATGTCAAGCAAGTTGAAGATGGCGTGAGCGGGAAGACAATGGCCTACGCCTCCTCCATGGCGGTCGGGGGCTTTGGTCAAGGGCTGCTCGTCGAATCCATCGATGGGCGACCGATCAAACTAGACGGGAATCCGGCCCACCCTGCCAACCTGGGAAGTCTTGATACAAGAAGTCAAGCCCAGATCATGGGAATCTATGACCCAGACCGGCTGAAGAATCCTCTCCAAGGCGAAAAGGTTATGAAGTGGGATGACGCATTGGGGGTTTGCACCGCTGCTCTCCAATCGTCTGTCACAGGGAAGGGAGTTGCGATCCTCACCGAGCCAACTGGGTCGATCACCACATCGAGCTTGATGCAAGAGCTTCTTGCCAAGTATCCCGCCCTGACATGGGTTCAGTACGACCCAATCAACCGGGATTCTCACCGCGAAGCAGCTATCTCCGCCTTCCAAAAGGACGTCCTCCACCGATACGACTTTTCCCAAACAGATCTGATCGTGGCCCTGGATTCTAACCTCCTCAACGAAGGGCCTTTCCAAGTTCGCTATTCGCGCGACATCACGGCCCGCCGTAAACCAGGCGAAGCCAAGCCTGTGAGCAGGATTTACGCGGTCGAGAGTCAGCCAACCCTGATCGGCGTCATGGCGGATCACCGGGCGAGACTCAAGCCGAGCAAGATGCTCGGACTTCTGCGGTTCTTGGCGAGCCGGATCGGAGTCGCAGGATCGACTGGTTCTGCCCCTGAGGGGATGGATGCGAAGTATCTGAATGCCCTGGTGGCAGACTTGATGGCGAATCGTGGCAAAAGCGTTGTGGTGGTTGGGGATCACTATCCTGCCGCTTGCCACGCCCTCGCCCACGCAATCAACGAAACCCTCGGCAACTTTGGCAAGACAGTTATCTTCACGGAGAATTTCACGGCGACAGCCCAGAACCAGTCAGCTTCATTCGCCACCCTCGCCACGAACCTGAACTCTGGCACAATTGATACGATCTTTATCTTGGGGGGGAATCCTGTCTACGCTGCCCCCAGCGACGCCAACTTTGCAGCTGGCCTGGCGAAAGCGAAACTCTCTGTTCATCTGTCGCTTTATGACGACGAAACAGGGGCTGCCTGCAAATGGCGTCTTCCCCAGTCTCACTTCCTAGAGAGCTGGGGCGACACCAGAGCCTACGATGGGACGGTCGCCATTCAACAGCCTTTGATCAAGCCCCTCTACGACTCAAAGAGTGAAAACGAATTCCTTGATGCGCTCCTAGGCAGAAGCAGGCCAGACCTGCAACTGGTGAAATCAGTCTGGGCCCAGAGATGGGGAGTCACCCTGAACGGGAACTCCATGCCTGCGCCGGAGGAAAAGAGATGGCGCACCTTCCTTGCCGAAGGCATGTTGCCAAACTCTGCGGCAGCTCCCATCAATGTGACGGTGAACGTTGCGAATGCCCTCGCAGGAACCGAAGAGCCTGAGCCAGGATTAGAACTCGTCTTGCTACCCCACCCGGTTGTACACGTCGGCGAACCGCACGATGTCGTCTTCGCCGAGATAGCTGCCCGACTGCACCTCGATCAACTGGAGCGGCACGATGCCGGGGTTCTCGAGGCGGTGCTTCACGCCCAGGGGGATGTAGGTCGACTGGTTCTCGGTGAGCAGGATTTCCTCCTCGCCCCGCACGACCTTCGCGGTGC
>JALOLT010000085.1 GCA_025455775.1 Fimbriimonadaceae bacterium | reverse complement strand
TTTCGGCGTCTATAAGTAAGCAAGCATCGTTTCGAGAGTACTTCCTTTTCTGGGAAATGATCGTATATACTTGCGCCTTGCAAAGTGGAGGTGATTCCACGCTCGGAAGAGTGTGAAATCACCTCCCTGAGACAAGGAAACTTAGTGGCCGAAGATCTTCAACAAGGAACTCTTGGAACGGCGGTGAGCAAACGGCTGAACGCATCTGCGGTAATGCCCTGTCCACCAAGCGAGGTACCAGTGAAGCGAAAACGTGCTACCAACTGCACCGAAAAGGTGACCTCCCGGAGAAAATCTTCTGTTTTCTCGGGAATTGACCTCGTTTTGATCCCATCTCCGAAAAAGAAGAAGGCGATTGAGCAAAAGCTGTCCCTTGCTTCACGGAAACTAAGGAAAAAGCCGAGGTATCCGAGCGAAGAGGAGCTACGAGCCTTCCTCTAATTTGACAGGGTTCGGATTGTCTGCAACGAGTTCTCAAAGACCAGTTTTTTGCAAGGGCGGCTAAACTGTTTACATGGGGTTAATGCTTTTTCTGGATCACGAAGTGGCAACACGGGCAGTTCTCACTCAGAACGGGGCGTCTAAACTCTTGGCTCTGTTTCCTGGCCATAAGGTTTTGATGGCCTACTCAACTTTGGAATACATAGTCGATGTCGCTTTCGAAAAGAATCAGCTTGAAAACTATGCTAATCTTATCTATTCATTCGTGACTGACTCGCAGGTAAAGAAGTACTTTAAGTTGGTTCCCTTGTCTGAGTATACGATGGCTGAACTCTTGCCACTTCTTACTGAGGCAGGCAGTCGCTTGGGCTCCTCGCGAAACACGATTCCCCTCGCCATTGCCAGATCCTTGCAGCAGTATGAAGATGACTACAAAGACCTGCAGTTTCTTGTGGCAGATAAGTCAAAGTTTCAAGGGCTCTATCCTGATGAGCTCCTTGTCGAATTTTCTCAGTGAGAAACAAAGCCAGCTTCCCGCCCAGTCTGAAGTAGCATAGAGCCATGACTCTCACTGCTCTGTTCCTTGGCCCCTTTCTCTTGGCCCAAGCGACTGACCCCGAAAAGGTTACGTTAGTTCGCAAGGTGAGCCGGGGTGACACTTTTTCCTTCAGCCTCAGAACCGACTATGAGATCGGAGAGGTCAAGGGCACGTCGCTTGCGACTGTCACAGATCGGGTGTTGGGGGTGGATGACGAGGGGAACGTCTCAATTGAATCAAAAGGCACTCAAGGCAAGACGATTCTGAATGGTGTTGAGCGGCAATCGAGTGATAGCAGCTACACGACAGTGACTGATAAGCGGAACCTGATTCTCACTGTGTTCGGAGATCGCCTTGGAAGCGACGGGATGCGCTTTAGCCGCCTCATGATGGTGGTCTTTCCGGCGGAGCCAGTTGTCCTCGGGGGTTCCTGGGTGGCAGAGATTCCCTCTGACCCAGGTCGCACCTTGCCAGGCCTGAAGCTCACTTACACCTTGCTGGCCAGGGAGACAGTGGAAGGCCTGAAGTCAGTGAAGATTAGCGCGAAATCGAGGGAAGAGGGGGATGGGTCCCCGCCGAGTGCAGAAGGAACCTTTTGGCTCGAAGAGGCGACGGGGGTTTTGGTGAAGTCCGAAGCCAGACTCTTGAACATTCCCTTGGGCAGCCGTAGGTTCAACGCCAAGGTGACCCAGGTGCGGCGTCCTGCCCCGTAGGGAGGGGCCAAGCCCCCGCGCCGCCGGGCCCACGGCCACGCCCGACCGGTTCCTCACTGGGATGAGCGAAGTTGGAGCACTCGTCCGGTCTGCCCCCGGTCGGCGCGATCGAGTGTTAAGACTCCCGCTTCGGACAAGAAGTAAGTACTCGGATCCTGGCAAGACTCGCGCCGGCCGGGGGCGGGCCCGGAGACCAAGTGGGGAACTTGCCACCCAAGGTCGGGGCCGGGCGGGCGTGGCTGCGGGCCGGCGGCGCGAGTCTGGGTTCTTGCAAAAAGCAGGCCACCAGTTCTTCGGGATTCTGGGGCTGCTTATACGCCAGGAATCTTCGAAGAAGAAGCGACCAGCACCACGGACTGAAGTCCGTGGAGGCGATGGCTGATTCTGCCCAACAGATGGTGGCGAAGAGGGACTATGACGCTTTTGGAAACGTTATCTCTTCCACCGGAACGTGGGGTTCAGCCTTTGGCTACGCGGGAGGGTTTGGCTACCAAGAAGACGCCACTGGTCTCAAACTCCTCGGCCATCGCTACTACGACTCCTCCACCGGCCGCTTCCTGACCAGAGACCCGATAAAGGATGGAAGGAATTGGTACTCCTACGGCGCAGGCGAGGGTAACCCGATCTCGGGAGTAGATCCGACTGGTAAGATCTGGGTTGCAGTAATCGTGGTGGTAATTCTAGCTGTTGCACTTTGTATTGGGGTCGGTAGTGTCATGAATCAAACAGGTGGAAATGCCGATGATAGGAGAGATCAAGTTGGCAAGGCTTTTGAAGAGGCATCTGCAGTTGAGGAACCGACGGAGCTAGGATCAAACCTTCCGAACTCAAGTCTGGGGAATCCTACTGGTAGGCCAGACTCAACGTTTAACGAAGATATCAGAAGTGTCGGTGAAGTGACTGTGGACGGATTTGAGTTTGTTTATGGTGACATGATGGACATAATGGTTAATCCACCGAATTCGGCCAAAGATATCGCAGAGAAGCTATTTGAGGTGATTTCGGATTTCTTCATCGGTGGACAAGTAATCAAGCAAGGTGGTAGACTTCCCCGACATATGGGGAGTAGATCGTGAGAGTTACCGAGAAACAATTTAGGGTTTATCTTATCTGCCTAGTAGTTATAAGTGTAGCCTTTGGTTTCTTCGTAGTAATTCCTCAAGCCCTAAGTCAGGATAAAGATGAGGCAGAGTTCTTTGATCGATACAAAGCCTATATTAGTGCTGCCAAGGAGAGCCAGGCAAAGAAGGGTGAAGAAAGGTGAAGCCGCCGTTTTGGAAGACGAAGCCGCCGTTTTGGGTCGAGGAGCTTATTTACTACTGTTGCCTGGCTGCCTGTTTGTTTTGTTTTTGGCTTATGGCTTTCTTTCACCTTCGTTTCGCACTGCAAGATGAGGCAAGTTTAAGAGAGGGTAAACTTATTCGAACTTTGGAGTTTTATGAGAAAAAGTTCTGAAGAGGAGATCAAGTTTGTCTCTCGTAACACTCTTGGGCGTGGAGCGATTGCCTTCGTTGTTATGCTGTTGAGCTTCTATGTCTGGCATGACAATTATGTAAGGCTCGAAAATGCGCGGACTGAGCAAGAAAGGATCCTAGAAAAGTTTGAACGGCGCTTAGAGATTCGCAGGCAGCAAGATTCGCGCTGATACTCTTTGGGATACTCAGTCTCCAAAGATCCGCTCTCACTCCGCAGTGACTTCCCCTGAAAATGCCCAACATATGGTGGCGACGAGGGACTTCTTTGCTCGAACCGCACCAGTCTGAAAAGCAAGCAAAAAGCTAGGCGTTAGCCAAGAGAGGGCCCCTCAAATCCGAACCAAGGAAAGACGCTTCAGAGTCGCTTCCATGATGGGGGTTGTTTGGGCAGAGACAGTGAAGACTAGGGCCTCACGGTAGACCCGCTGGGCAGAGTGATGGAGTGAATTCGCAGCCCCGCTACTGGCGGCAACCCCAGCGTGAGCACACCTGACCGCTAAGTCAATGCCCCACGCCCTCGCTTCAAGCTTCTTGTCTCCCGCAATCGACTGATCCATAACCATCGCCCGGCACGCGTCCAGCTCCTCGGTCAGCTCCTCCCAAGCCCTGATCAAAACAGGATTCGGCTTCTTCTCTGCCGCAGCTAGCAAAACATCCAGCCCAGCCCTGGCACACCCGAGGGCAAAAACTGCCTGAAGAGTGAGGTTGATCATGTCGTTCTCGCGAATCCACCCAGGCCGTTTCAAGAAGGCGACCTCGTCGTCGGAGATGATCCAATCCTCGATTTCTACTACAACGGTCTGAGCTCCCTGCATCGCAGCAAGTTCCATCGGCTGGCTGACCCGGATTTTCCCTCTCTCCTTTTCGGTAGTTGCCAAGGGCAAAAGGGTGAAGAGGGCTCTCCCATCGGGCAGCTGGGCACCCACGAGGAACTCGGAATAGAAACTCCATCCTGTCACCCAGGGGACATGGCCCTGCAGAACAATGCCGTCGCAAGTGGGAGTGGCAGTCATGATCGGCTCACCTTCGCGGCGAAGCTGGCTAAAGCCGATCCCGACCAGCCGTTCTCCATTCCCCATCTGAGGCAAAATCTCGGCTTTGAGGGAATCGCTCCCCCACTTGGCCATCATCGTCACTGCGCTTTGGTGCTGGGTTTGAAGGAAGGCAAAGGCTCCGCTGCAACGGGCACACTCTTCTTGAAACAATCGAAAGTCACTCTCGCTCAAGGCTGGGCCGCCAAACTCTTTGGGGCGCCGAAGGGCCATCAAATCTCTTTGGGTAAGCACCGCGAGAGCCTTCCTCATCGCCTCGGGATCGCGATCGATCTGATTCGCGATTGGTGCGATTTCGTCTCGAAGCAAGGTCAAGATATCGCCAAGGATTGGCTCTGGGCAGATCATGGGAGAAAACCTTCCTTTAAAGTACTCCGTGAATCGAGCACAGTCTTGGCCCTTTCTTCCAGTGAGTGGCTCGGCTTGGGCCCTCTTTCCCCGTCCGGCCCCATCCACCAGGAATCACGCCATCTGGGAGGAGCTTGGGTGAGGCCAAGAGTATGGGTCGTGGGATCTGCCCAGACAATCCCTGGCACTTCCATCGCTGAGGCAAATCTCGTTGGCAGAACCCGCCAGATCCAGGTTGCCTCCCCAGCACTCGCGAGATCACGCCTCGGAAGAGTGCCGCTAAAGACGCGAAGATTGACCGAGAGGATCACTGCCAAGCCCCCTCGACTCCCGGTTAGGAGTTTGTGCATGTCAAACCCTGCCACGCTCTTTACAACCAGGGCTCCCGACTTTGCCACCATTCCCTCGGTCGTCAGAATCGTCATCCCAATCACCCAATCTTTGATGAGCCCGTGGGTTTTCTCGTTCTTGTGGGGCAGGGCCATCGCAACAAGTCCTCCAACCGTCGCAGCCTCCAGGCCTGGGTAGGGATCAAAGGGCAGGTACTGGCCCTCGGCGGCAAGGGATTGTTGAAGATCGACGAGCCTGGTACCGGCCAAAACTGTCACGACCAAATCGGCTGGGCTATGAAACTCGATTCCCTGCCACTGATTGAGGCTCAAAATGGTCTCTGGCCTCTCGGTCAGCCACTTCGACTGGGTTCCCGCCCCAGCGATGGCCAGTTGACCCTCCTGCTGGATCGCCGACAGAAAGCCAGGGAGGTCAAGAGGCTCCAGTACGGTTCTGATTGTCATGTGGCAGCTCCTCTCCATCGCACCTTGTGCTCGGTACAGCCCCTCGCATCGGGAATGATCTTACAGGGGTTACAAAGTTCGCTTTCGTGGAAGATCTCGCGCCCTTTTTTCTGAAGCACCAGGCTAGGTGAGTCGAACATCATTTCTAGGAGTCCGGCTTTTTCCACTCCGACTCCGTGCTCGCCAGTCACACTTCCCCCCAGTTCTAGGCATCGGCGAATGATCTTCTCACCGGCTTCAACCACTGCCTCAATTTTGCCTGGCTCGCGGGAGTCGAAGTAGAAGATCGGGTGAAGATTCCCATCGCCAGCGTGAAAAAGGTTCGCAACCCCGACGCCTGCCTCGTCAGCGACCCGGTAGACCTCCTCCAGCATTTCTGGAAGTCGGCTGGGGGGAATCACTCCGTCGTGGGTGACGATGGTCGGGGCGAGGCGACCCATCGCGCCAACCCCCTTCTTCCGAGCGGTCCACAGCTTGGCTCTTTCTTCCGCGTTGGCGGCCAGCTCAACTTTGAGGGCCCCTTGTTCCTGGCAAATCGCGAGAATCTGGTCTCGTTCTTGGGCTGCTGTGGCTGGATCTCCGTCGGTCTCGATCAGAAGCATTGCCCCTGTTCCCTCGATCACATCGAGTGAGAACGCTGCCTTGACCGCCACCAAGATGTTGGCGTCCATCATCTCCAGCGCAGCAGGCAGAATTCCCGCCCGGATGATTGCGGAGACCGTGCGGCACGCTTCTGCCGGAGACGGAAAGGAGGCGAGGAGGGTCTCGGTGGCTTCCGGCAAGGGCGTGAGCTTGATCCAGGCCTCTGTCACGATGCCAAGGGTGCCTTCGCTCCCGATCATCAGAGACAGGAGATCATAGCCAGGAAGTCCCGGCACTTTGCCCCCCAGGTACTGGATGTCCCCCTTTGCATCCACAAAGGTGAGGCCGAGGATATGGGGGGCTGTCACCCCGTACTTCAAGGTGTGGGGACCACCCGAGTTTTCGGCAATGTTGCCCCCGAGGGTGGCGACGGACTGACTGCTCGGATCTGGGGCAAAGTGGAGCCCCCACTGGGCTACCGCTTGACTGAGTTTTAAGTTCGCCACCCCCGCCTGAGCCAGGAGGCAAGAATTCTCAGGCTCGATGAAAAGGATTTTGGTGAGTTTTTTTGTAGAAATGACCACTCCTCCAAGGGCTGGCATCGCTCCTCCGCTGAGCCCGGTGCCTGCTCCCCTGGGGGTGAAGGGAATTTGGTGGTGATTGCACCATCGAACGACTTTGGCGACTTCTTCGGTGGTTTCGGGAAGGGTTACGGCAAGCGGTGGAAAGTGATCGACCGTGTAGGCGTCGTTGGCGTAGTTGGTCTTTGTGGTCGGCCCGGCAAGAACTTTCTGAGGGCCGATGAGTTCTCCCAGCGATTGGGCCAGTTCTTGCGACCTCTTGTCTTCCACTGACTGATTGTATCTGGTCGAGGTATGAGGCTCGCGCCTGCCGTGGGCAGCCCGGAGACCAAGTGGGGAACGAGGAGAAACCTGGGAACCGGGCGGGGAGGCCGTGGGCACGGCTGGCGCGAGCCAAGAGACCAAAGTCCGCGATGAGCCGCAACGGATCGAAAGCAAGAGACGTCTCATTCGTATTACCAATCATGAGTAGCGGGAAGAGTCTCACTATCGTCGCCCTTTCTGGCCTGGGCGTCTTTGGCCTCGTCTTCGGGGCACTTCAACTCGATCGCTTCGTCCGGGATCGAGCCCCAGCTAAAGAAGTGAACCCACCCCTGGTCTTGCGCCAAGAAGCTCCGGACGTCTTGCCAGCTCAGGCAGCCGCAGCGGCGAGCGGGCTCGACTTCCGACCTGCTGCTCGAAGAGTCCTGCCTTCCGTCGTGAGCATCGACACCTGGCGACAGGGAGAAGATATGTTTACTGGCCAGACCATGGAGCGTCAACTCGGCTCAGGAAGTGGCGTCATCATCAGTCGCGCTGGCTACGTAGTTACAAACAACCACGTGCTCCAAGTCGGCCGCAGCCGGTTTGGAGGAAGACCGGTCTACGCGGATCGAATCGTCGTGACCTTGAGCGACGGCCGCTCCATCCAGGCCAAACTCATCGGCGCAGACCCCAAGAGCGACCTCGCAGTCATCCAGGCCGAACTACCGAACCTGAGCCCCATCGAACTCGGGGATAGCGGTGCCCTGGAAGTTGGCGAATGGGTCATGGCAGTTGGAAACCCCCTCGGATACTCCAACACCCTCAGCGTCGGAGTCGTGAGCAACGTCAATCGACCCCTCCCTGTTCAAGAAGGAGGCCTGTTCGGAGATGCGATCCAAACTGACGCTGCCATCAACCAAGGCAATTCTGGCGGAGCCCTCACCAACGCCAAAGGACAGCTCGTCGGCATCAACACTGCGATCGCGAGCATCGGAGGCGGCTCCATCGGAATTGGATTTGCCATTCCGGTGAACCGCATGAAGACAGTCGTGGACGATATCGTCAAGCTAGGCTACGCTCGCTACGGTGAGCTCGGAGTCGGCCTCGCGCCTCGCCAAGGCGTCCTGGCGATTGCCGAAAACCGTGCCCTGGTACGCCAACGTTCTGGCAGCCCCACCGACCCGCCACGCGTAGGAGCCCTCATCCTAAGCATCAATGAGGGCGGAGCGGCTGATCGCGCTGGCATTAGGCCATTGGATATCATTCTCGGGATTAACGGAAAACCAGTCAGAGATCTGAACGACTTCCGAACAATCATCTCCCCCCTGAAGCCAGACGAGCGAGTGAGCCTTCGCATCTGGTCCCGCGGACAGGAGCGACAAATCCAAGCCACCCTTACGGAAGCCCCTCGCTAAACGAAAGCACGCCTGGCATGGCGTAGAATCTCCTACTAAGATGGCAAAGACGCTATTCGAAAAAGTTTGGGATCAACACAAGGTGTGTGACTTGCCAGGTGGAGGGGCCCTGCTCTACATCGACCGGCACCTCGTTCACGAAGTGACTTCGCCCCAGGCGTTTGACGGGCTCCGAGAAAAAGGACGCAGGGTGCGCCGCCCTGACCTCACCTTTGCCACGGTCGACCACAACGTCCCTACCGACAATCGACCCATTGACGAGTCCACTTTGAGCGGCAAGCAGCTTGCAGCCTTGGATCGCAACTGCAAAGAGTTTGGCGTCCCTCTCTTTGGCTACGATGACCCTCGCCAAGGGATCGTTCATATTATCGGCCCCCAACTCGGATTAACCTTGCCTGGCCTCACAATCGTCTGCGGCGACAGCCACACCTCCACCCACGGAGCCTTCGGGGCTCTCGCCTTTGGAATCGGAACCACAGAGGTCGAACACGTTCTTGCCACCCAAACGCTGCGAACTGGCCACAAACCAAAGACCCTCGCCATTGAGTGCAGCGGCTCTCTTGGAACCGGAGTCACTGCCAAAGACATTATCCTCGCGATCATTCGAAAGCTTGGGGCAGGGGGAGGGACTGGCTATGTCGTTGAATATCGAGGCGAAGCCATCCGCCGCTTGCCGATGAGTGGGAGAATGACCATCTGCAATATGTCGATCGAGATGGGCGCCAGAGCCGGAATGGTCGCCCCAGACGACACAACCCTGGACTATCTCTCGGCGGAGGAGCGACCCTATGCCCCCAAAGGAAAGGACTGGGATCGACTCCGCGACTATTCTGCCAGCCTGGAAACTGATGAAGGAGCTAGGTTTGATCGAGTTGAGCATCTCGACATCGACCACCTGGAGCCGCAAGTGAGTTGGGGAACGACCCCCGCGATGACGGTCGACATCACAGGCGAAATCCCTGAACCAAAGGATGCAGCCGAAGAAAGGGCCTTAAGGTACATGGGATTAAAACCAGGTACTTCTATGCAAGAATTGAGCATTAATACTGTTTTTATCGGCTCCTGCACGAACGCTCGTATAGAAGACTTGCGCCAGGCAGCTGGGATCATTCAGGGACGCAAGGTAGCAAGCGGAGTTCGGGCCATGGTCGTGCCTGGCTCGGCAGCAGTCCGAGCCCAAGCCGAAGCAGAAGGACTGGACGTTTTGTTCAAAGAAGCTGGCTTTGAATGGCACAGAGCAGGGTGCTCCATGTGCCTCGGCATGAACGGTGACATTCTCCGCCCCGGCCAAAGAAGTGCCAGTACGAGCAATCGCCCCTACGAAGGAAGGCAGGGCCCTGGATCGCGAACTCACCTGGTGAGCCCGGTTACTGCCGCTGCCACTGCACTGACCGGCCACTTAACCGATCCGCGAACGGCAGTGTAGTCCGCTATTTCTTCTTTGGCTTGCTCGCTTCGTAAACTTCCAAAAAATCTGCCACGGAGATCGCCGAGATCGTCTTGCCAATCACTTCAAGAGGAATCCCTGAATAAGACCTGAATCGAACACAAGACTTGCCCATATCCAATTTTTTCCCTGTTGCAAGAAAGTCTGAAACAAAGGCGTCCTGGGCCGCCTGGTCACAGTACAGGCAAAACAGATAAAGGCCGACATGAGCCTTCTGATTCATGATTCCAGCAAAGGGGACAGGTTGCTTTGGGTCGCAGTGATAGCCAGCAGGGTAAAGCGAATGAGGGACGAAATAAGAGATGCCCCCATACTGCATACCTTCAACAAATCCTTCGCTAAGGTTCGCCAGAATCGTTTCGCGAAGGGCCTGAATCATTTCATAGCGTTCTGGGGAGAGCTCTGCCATGAACTCTTCTACCGTAGCAGCTTTGCTTGTCATATTTACTCCACTATACCGGTACTGATCTGGCAAACCGACAGGGAGGAAGCGCTAATTGTTGGTGATCCACTCGCTCAGCTCTTCGCTAGTCAGCTTTTGGTAGCGAGGAGGGGCTGTCGCTTCAATATGAGCTTGGAGAATCGGCAGCATGGCAGAAATGCGTTCGAGAGTGTCTGTTGTTTCCAAAAGGTGCTGCTTTTCCAGGTTTTCGATGTGCAAGGTATGGGCGACCGCGAAGGAAAGGGCCGTCGCATCCTCGGGGAGATTCGTCTTCACGACCCTCATCTCAAACCGGCTGAAGTAGTTCTCCATGTAGGTTTGGAACGACTCTCTTGTCTTCATCAGCAGTGCGTCAGCCCTTGGGCTCGGCTCTAACTCCATCTCGATGAGAGGCTCAACGTAGCCCACGAGATAGGGCCGGGATTGGTCGAGCTTCCGGATTCTGAATCTCCGCTCTCCCTTGATCACCACGTCCATTTGTCCATCATCAAACGTCTGAACACTCACAATTCGGACGGCTGTTCCCACTAAGTAGGGCTCCGCCGGCTCGCCAACCTCTTGGCCGCTCTTGATCAAGACGACACCAAAGCCAGTGTCGCACTGCATGCAAAAATTAACCATTTCGCGATACCGCGATTCGAAAACGCGGATCTGCATCTCGGCGTACGGGAAGAGTACGAGATTGAGTGGAAACAATGGCAACTCTTCCAAATGGCTCGACATCGTGCACCAGTTTAGACCCCAACCAAGGGTCTTATTCTTCATCAAGACGGCTGAATGAGGACAAGGGGTTCCCGACTGTGCACGAATTCCCTGCGAAGGTTCCAGGCAAGGGGGCCCGGTTCAGTCGAGATATGCGATGGCAAAAGGTATTCTTCCCCCCTGTTGTATCCCTGGGAGCGGGGATTGGTTGAGTTAAGACATGAGCACCTTTGCACCAGACGGCAATGATCAAGAGTTAGAGCGGCTTCGGAAGGAGAATGAGAATCTCCGACGCCAACTCGGAGGTAGCCAAGAAACGGAAGCTGAAATGCCGAAGCCGGTGCCTGCCGACTCAAGCACATCAGAAGTAACTACGATTAGGGAAGGGGATATCACCCTCCGCCGTCTGGTTCAACGGATTGCCATGATTCTCCAATCCGAGATGATTCTCATCATGTTTTATGAACGAGAATCTGGGGAACTCATCGCGATTCCTCCGAGCTATGGCTTGGACGAACACAAGCTCCAACACTGCAAGGTGCGAGCCACCCAAGGTATCACTGGTCAGGTTTTCCGCGAAGGCGAGCCAATCATCTACCACAACGCAGAAACAGACCCCCGCACCAGGAAGGATCTGATCAACCTCTTTAAGATCCAAAACGGAATCTGCGTCCCCCTGATCATTGAGCACAGAGACGAAGAGAACAGAATCGTCGATCGCTCGACGATCGGAGTTCTCCACGCCTGTAACAAGCGGCACGGCGAAGACTTTAACGACGAAGACGTTCGCCTGCTGGAACGCATGGCTAAGAACGTCGGATCGATCATCGCAAACCTTCAGCTCTACCGTGAGGTGATGAAGGAGCGGGAAGAACTCGCTCAAACGTTTGAAAGCCTGACTTCTGGCCTCCTTTTGGTCTCACCCGAAGGCAAAATTAGTCAGATGAACAGTTCGGCACGGGCGATCTTCCGGGTCGAAACCGATGTTGTCGGCCAGCCCTTTCCACAAGTGCTCAAGGATAAGTCACTCGTTGACTTCCTCCAGAGCGGACTCGGTGGCAAAGAGGCTCCACCCTTCGAGCTCTTCCTCGACTTCCATGGAGTGGAGAGAATCTACGCTGTACAGGGTGCCCTTGTTCGCAGCGATGAAGGTCGCACCCTTGGCTATGTTTCGATCCTGAACGACATCACAGAGCAGAAGAACATCGACAAGATGAAGAGCTCCTTCGTCGCGATGGCATCCCATGAGCTGCGAACCCCTCTCACTGCCATCAAGGGCTTTAGCTCGACCCTTCTCGAAGCGGTAGACGACAATATCTATGGCCCAGAAGAGCAGAAGGAGTTCCTCGGAATCGTTGTGAGCGAGTGCGACCGTTTGCGCCGCCTCATCGATGACCTGCTTAATACTGCAAGAATCGAAGCTGGTGAGTCTCTCAAGCCAAACTATACAAGGTTCGCTCTCCCACCCCTCATCGAAAAGGTCGCGATGGTGCAAAACCAGGCCTCCGAACGCCACCATGTCTCGGTCAAGTATTACGACACAATGCCAGAGACGATCATCGGGGACGAAGACAAACTGGATCAGATCTTTACGAACTTGCTCAACAACGCAATCAAATATTCCCCCGAAGGAGGCGATGTCATCATCCACGCTAAGATGGACGGAACCGATTGTCTCTTCGGCATCCAAGATAGTGGAATCGGAATCCCTGCTGACCACCTGCAAAAGGTCTTTGAGAAGTTCCACCGAGTGAACAACGAGGACAACCGTAAAATCTACGGGACCGGCCTTGGCCTCTTCCTTGTCAAGCACCTGGTAGACCAGGTTCACCTGGGCAAGATCTGGGTTGAATCGACCGTTGGCGAAGGCTCCACCTTCTGGTTCCGAATCCCATCGGATCTGGATATCGAGCAAGCCAAAAAGATGAACGACTAGGGCCTGTGAAAACCGGTGTCGTCTTCGACTTTGATGGGCTGATCCTCGATACCGAGACGCCTGAGTACGAAACGTGGCAGAAGGTCTTTTCTGCCAGGGGTGCCACCCTTGGCCTCCAAACATGGTCTCAGGCTGTCGGGGGAGGACCTCTCGTTTGGAACGTGGAAACTTACCTCGAATCCCTCGTTCCTGGCATCGATTTAGCAGAGGCCAGAGAAGAATTCGAGGCTTACCGCGACGCCTACTTGCCCTCCTTACTGCCTCTGCCGGGAGTGGTGGATCTAGTTCGGGGTCTCGCGGAGGCAGGTATTCCTGTCGGGGTTGCTTCGAGTTCTCGCAGGGTGTGGTTGGAAAGGCTGCTACCCCAAACGGGGCTCCAGCCCTATCTTCAAACGGTTCGAACCAGAGACGACGCTCGCCCCAAGCCAGACCCTGATCTTTACCTCCTGGCCTGCGCAGATCTAGGAGTGGATCCATCGCGATCCGTCGCGATAGAGGACTCACCAAACGGGATGAAGGCAGCAAAAGCAGCCGGGATGAAAGTCATCTGCTGCCCCAACCCAATCACTTCTCACTATGATCTCTCCTTGGCTGATTGGAGAGTGGAAACCTTGGCGCAAGTCACTGCCTCTGAACTATCGGCTTGGACGAGACCTTGAGTCGCTCGATCGTGTTTGTGGGCAGATTATGGGTATTTCCTTTTTGTGTTGCATCAAAGGATTACCTGCCTGCCGATGACCCAAGGAACTCCCCCGATGGCAAACCGAGACGAGACAACAACGAGGGGCGTTGGGGCAATAACGACTTGCACCTTCTGGAAATGAGGACAGACAAGAGAGTCTAAGTAGGTAGACTCATCACCGAATCTTCAGAGTAAAGATAGAGGGCGATAGTGTTTCTGTTGCATGCCGAGTTGGGGCCGGGGAAGCGAGAAGAGACCTTTCAAGATTTGGTGCAGAGCCTAGGAGGGGTATCGGTTCAGCACGAGGAACTGATCAAGGCTTTGCTTCCTGGTGCAGGGGCTGTTCTCGAGGCTGGGTTCTACCTGCAAAGCAGGCAAGAGCTTCGGCGTCTCGTGCTTGCCGATTGCAGCAAGAGCACCATCTCCGCAAGGCTCCAGATGATGGGCCATGTCGCAAAAGCCGTGAAATACAGCTTTCCTGTTTTAGTGGGGGAACTCCTAGTCCAGGAGGTCGGTCATCGCCCAAAGCTGCGAACAGTCGGTCTTGGCCTTCAAAGATTTGAGGATCTGCTTCCTGCCGAGCCCCTTGCGGTTTTGGTGCCCCAGAACGTCATCAGCCCGGGGACCGAGAGGCTTGGGCTGTCTCTTGTGGACAACAATTTGCCTGGCACATGGGATAGTTTTGTGGGACGTGAAAAGGAGCTTCGGGATTGCCAGCTCCTGACAGGTCGATCTCAGCTGATCACGATCAAGGGTTGCGGTGGAGTTGGAAAGACACGCTTTGTTCAGCACCTGGCTGCTCTCATGCGCCATCAAGGGATCGAGGTCATTCGCTACGTGCGTTTTTCAGATCTCCCTCCGGGAAGCCCAGTCCTTCACAGGTTCTTGGACACCTGCCAACTCTCGGGAAGTAGCCTTGAATCTTTTATCGATCGATACCGAGAGAAAAGGACTCTTGTCGTCCTCGATAACTGCGAACATGTTCTCCCCGAGGCGAGGGGACTGGTCAAAGGGCTCCTCCACGATTTCCCTCTCTTAACTCTGATCTGCACAACGAGAGAGCCTTTTGAGGTTCCCGGAGAAGTGGTCTATGAGCTCGGAGGGCTAGAAACACCTTCCGAGGAGGTTCAGCTGAGCGAATCAGGGGCTATCCAGCTTTTTGTGGATCGGTACCGCGAGCAGCGTCCTCTGGAGATTCTTC
>JALOLT010000163.1 GCA_025455775.1 Fimbriimonadaceae bacterium | reverse complement strand
TTTCCCCTCGTTTGACCGGAAAGGCCAGGAGGCTGCGCAAGAGGATCCCCAGGGGGAACTTGAACAACTCCTGTTTTGCCATAAAGCGAAGAGTGCGAGGAAAGACTGACCCGATCAAGGGAGGATCGATGTGGCTAATGTGAACGGAGGCGACGATCAATCTGCCCTTTGGTGGCACGTTCTCCCTGCCAACCGAGTTGACACCTCCCATCAGACCAAAGAAGACAGTTCTGACAAACCACTTGACGAAGTGATACCAAGCCATCTGGAGCCCTCATCATACACCCTGGCAAGGATCCCGGATGGAGTGGAACCCAGTAAAAACACCTGACTCGTAAATCCACGAGAACTTCACCCTCCAGTTGAGGTTTTTCAAGCCGAAAACCTAAAGTGATGGTCGAGCTATTGGTTCGTTTGGGTTTGGCAGCTTTGCTTTTGGCCCTCTCGGTTGTGCTTAAGGTTCCGACTTTTGATCTGAGCTGGAAGATCGCAGCGGCTCTGGCGGCTGCGTCTGTATTTCTCTTCTTGCTCGAAAAGCGGGGCATGAGGAACGGGGGGATCTCCGGGATCATGGCAGTGATTGATGCTGCCTGTATCGCCGTTTTGCTCGCCGACGCCAAACAGCTCGACGGCTTCGGATTCTTGACTCTTGCCCCTCTGGTTTGGGCAGTCGGCAAACAGGGCACGAATGCCAGCACCTTAGCTCCTCTCATTGCGGCCTGTGTCATGCTCGCATCGAATCCCTTCGCTGGAGGCTTCTCCACCACCGTCATGCTCCACACGGCTGGCATTCTCTTGGTTGGTCTGCTTGTTCATCCCCAGAAGACAGTCGTGAAAGAAAGACGGGTTATCATCACCCCCGAGGTTCCTGGCGAAGATCCCCCTCCCAGCGATTATGAAGAGCTGAGAGAGAACTTTAGGTCGCTGCGTGACCACACTCGTGACCTGGAGCAGAAGACGCGTCGCGACCGCCTCGCTGTCCTGATGCTCGAATCTGCCACGCGACCAGGGGACAACAGCCCTGCGACACTCTCGCAGACGATGGTGGAAGCCTTCGGAGTGAGGGGGGCGATCGTGTGCAGTGCGAATCTTCCCGGTCGGCTCGTAACCGAAGGCCATTCTGGCAATGTCCCGGAACTCAGTCTCACCTCTGCTTACCAGGTGGTGAGCGGTCAGAGCGAGGCCCAGATGCGCAGTCAAATCGAACGACGTCTTCTCTCGCTCCGTGAGCCAGAAGAAAGGTACCAAGTTGGGGTTCAGATTCTCAAGGTAAAGGGGAAGGTGGTCGGGTGCATCGCTCTCTTTGCCGACTCTTCCTCGCTTCTTGAGGTCGCTATGGAGAAGGTGGCAGACGTTGCGGAAAGTGCCTCCGCTCTCCTGGCCAGGTGGCGTGAGAGGGAAGAAGAGCGTCGCCGACTGCGTGAAGCAGAGATTTTATATAGCGTGGCTTGCACCAGCAGTGGAGCAGAAAGCCGGGCCAGTTTGGCCGAACGCATCATGAGGGAGTTGGGTGAAACCTTCCGGCTCGATCACATTGGAGTGAGTAGCCTCAACGGCGAGGAAGCTCTCCAGATCGCCAGCCGAGGAAACCCAGCTCGCCTCACTGACGTCCTGTCATTTGCCCATGGTCCTGGAGTTTCAGGCTGGCTGAAGACGGGTGCCCCGGAGACTGCGATTTTCGACACCTTTGATGATGACCGAGTGCCGAAGATCGAAGCGATGAGACGACGCCTTGGGAGTTTTGTGATGATCCCTTTGCGTTTCGGCTCCGAACCGACCGGATTCCTATCGGCTGGAACCCAGAGAGTTGGGGGAATCGACCGCGAAAAGTTGGAGACTCTGAGGGTCGTTGCGGCGGAAGTGTCCCAGGCCTTCGCTCGACTGGAAAATCCCCGTCGCGACAGTGAAGGGTTGATGACACCGAAGGAGTTTCAGGCACTTATCAAGCAAACCGGGAATGGTGCGATGGTGTACTTGGAGGTCTTGCGCCGTGACGAGATGACGGAGACATACGGCAAGGTTGCGATGGAATATGCGATCCGAAAGTTTGCGGCGCGAGTCAGGTCAATGCTTCCCATCGGATCAGGAATGTGTCGCAGAGACGAAGGAGATTATGTCGTCTTCTTGCGTGACGTTGAGGATGATTTCGCGAGACGGTGGGCCAATGATGTTGCCGCTAGTGCGAGTCTCATTGGATTAGCTACCCCCGACGGCAGGGAGAAGATTCCCCTCGCCCTGAGGGCGAAAGTCGCCCAAATCGGCCAGCAAAAAAGCGAGATCTCACGAGGTGCAGTGGCGTGAGACCATTACAGCGATCAAAAACTGATAAGATTGGGGCAGCGTTTGAGAGTTCCTCCCACGTAGAAGAGCGAAAGATACGCTTAGACTCTGTACGGAGAGCGAAGCTAATGGTAGCTAACAACGAATGGAAAGAAGCTGCGAGGGAGTGCCTTACGGTGCTAAGAGCGGATCCTGATCACTTAGGAGCCCTTGAGGTTTATGCTCAAGCCCTCTGGTTTGGGAGCGACTTTGGCCAAGTCGTGAAGGTTACTTCTCACCTCTTGCGCTTGAATCCCCATGAGCCTGGCTACCGCTACACGAGGGGTATGGCCCGGATGTCTCTTGGGGCCTTGCACTTGGCGGCGGAGGATTTCCGGATGGCGCTGTCTCAGAGCCGGGATGAGAAGTTTCGCTCGCAGGTGTCTCAATCCTTGCAGGCGGTTGAACTCTGGATGGAGGATTCGCTGGAACAGCCTGGTTTTGATCAGTCTCCATCGGTGTTGCGTCGCCAGGCAGGTCTTCGCGGGGCGATCTATCACTGAGCTTTCCTGATTCAACTTTGTTTTGCCGAAATTTTCTTGTTTGTTCGAGGAACTTCCTGAGGCTCCTCTGAACTGAATCAATGGACTTCGTCCCCTGCGCCGCCGGGCCCACGGCCACGCCCGACCGGTTCCTCACTGGGTTGAGCAAAGTTTGAGCACTCGTCCGGTCTGCCCCCGGCCGGCGCGGGGGAGCCTTCGGCTGGCTGGCTGAATTGGTTCGGTTGTGGCTCTCTCGAATCTCCTTCGCTTGCGTTTGGCTCTTCTTAAGGTGCAATCCTGAAACCAGCGTGGCCAGGAGGTAGCTGGGGAGACTCGCGCCGCCGGGCCTACGGCTTGGTAGGCTGGTGCGTCAGCGCCGGAAACCCTTCCCCCTGTCTCATTGCTGGGGCAGGTTCTGTCTGGAGCAGGCTCCCCTTCCCCCCCGCGCCGCCGGGCCCACGGCCACGCCCGACCGGTTCCTCATTTTGGTGAGCAAACTTGGAGCACTCGTCCGGTCTGCCCCCGGCTTGCGCTGGGGAGCCTTCGGCTGGCTTGGGCGTCCTTTGGGGTTTCTTTCTCTGTCCGCTGCGTTCTTTTGCAGCGTCGGGCTTCCGACCGAAGGATCGAGTGTTAAGACTCCCGCTTCGGACAAGAAGTAAGTACTCGGATCCTGGCAAGACTCGCGCCGGCCGGGGGCGGGCCCGGAGACCAAGTG
>JALOLT010000008.1 GCA_025455775.1 Fimbriimonadaceae bacterium | reverse complement strand
CCGGCTATTCTCCATTGTTTTTTCCACCTTAACTGCCTTTTTGGCTGCGATTCTGACCTTCGAATCTCCCTATGATTTGATTCGCCAGCTGGGAATTGGGAACCAGGTTTTGATCCCGGCCGATGGGAACGGGATGGCCCCTTCGCTCCTGAACTACTGGGTTGTCATCCACCCTCCCACCATCTTCTTTGGCTTCGGCTCAATGGCGATTCTCTTTGCCTGGTCCATGGCAGCTCTGATGAAGCGGGATCTCGAGACCTGGATCGACCAAGTCCGACCCTGGGCTCTGGTGAGCCTGTCATTGTTGGGTTTGGGCCTTTGCATGGGTGGCTTCTGGGCTTACGAAACTCTTGGTTGGGGCGGATTCTGGATGTGGGATCCCGTCGAAAACACCTCTTTTGTGCCTTGGTGTGCTCTTGCCGCCTTCATTCACGGCATCTTTGTGCAAAAGAGCCGTACCAAGTGGCACTTGGGTAACACGATCTGGGCTGCCCTCCCCTTTATCCTCTTCTGCTACGGCACCTTCTTAACCAGATCCGGAATGCTGGGCGATACGAGCGTTCATAGCTTTGCCCAGATGGATCGCTCCGCACTTTGGCTCCTTATCACACTCGGAGGAGCTGCTCTTGGATCATTCATCGTTGTTCACCTTTGGAACAGGGCAGCGATCCGCAAAATGCTCGGCCAGGGAGTGGAGAGCAAGGGTTGGCTCCAACGGGAGGCGTTCTATGGGTCGGCAATTTGGTTGCTCACATCGCTGGGAGTCGTCACAGCGATTGGGATGAGCGTCCCTCTGATCCAAAGTCTGATGAACCGCACGCCGAAGGTTGTGGAGGAGCACCTCTATCACCAGGTTTTGGCATGGCCTTTCCCCTTCATCATGATCTTTATGGGCATCGCCCCCTTCCTCACGTGGAAGCACATCGGGTTCAAGGCACTGATGGGTCGCCTCGCGAACGCGCTCGCAATCTCGATCGGCATCACTGGGTGTCTCCTGATTTGGGTCAAGCAGGGTTACACTGGCGTGCCTGCCGACCTTGAGAAAACCATTCACTTCTTTGGCGAGGTTCACGCGGTTGGGTGGGTGTGGGTCTCAATCCTCTGCTTTTTCTGCACCTTCACCTGTGTCGCAAACTTGTACCGAATGGCAGAGCTTGCCAAACGATCGCCGAGTGGTCTTGGGGGGATGGTCACTCACATCGGAGTGGCATTGACAATGTTTGGCTTGATCGCGAGCCGCGGATTTGAGCAAAAGCAGGAGATGATCGTCCACAGTGCCGCCCCTGCTTCGGCTTTTGGCTATCAAGTGAGCTTGATCGGTAATAACAAGCCTTTCACCGATCGCAATAACAAGATCGAGATGAAGGTTGATACAGGCAACTACACCTTCACCGCCAGGCCAGGCCTTTACTTTATGCCAGACCCCCAGGGGGGCGAGCCGAGTCCTTTCATCTGGCCACATGTCGAGCATCGATTCCTTTACGATATCTACATGACAGCTCACCCCTTCCAGTTTGAGGCGACCGACCCAACTCCCTTGAAGCCTGGTGAAACCGGGGTTTACCGAGAAAGGGGGATTGCTGTGACCTACGCTCAGTTGCGCACGGATGGGCCGATGGGGATGGTGGGAGCCACTTTCATCGCAGATGCCCGCGTTCGCATTGGTTCCGAGGAGTTCGTCGTTTCGCCCAGCATCAAAATGGTCGGGGCAGGAGACCTGCAATATAACGATGCGAAGTTGGGTGATCACTACACCCTGAGACTCGAAAGAATCGATGCGGCAGATCGAACCGCCTACTTCCAGGTGCTCTATGCGAACCCTGCTTACCCAGTCGAGGTCTTCTACAAGCCTCTCACAGGATTTGTCTGGTTCGGCACGGCGATTATGACGATCGGAGGACTTTGGGCTGCCTGGTACCGTCGCCGCAGTCGCCAAGAGCCCCTCCAGGGCCTACCGGCTGAAGATGAGAAAGGAATAGAACAGTCTAAAGAGTCGGAAGATGCGCCTGTCCCAGTTGCTAAAATCTAAACTTCACCACGCCAGGGTGACCTATGCGAACCCAGATTATGTTGGCAGCATAGAGATCGATGGAGATCTCTTGCGCCGGGTCGGGATCATGGACGGGGAACTGGTTCACGTGTGGGCGGTTGATCATACGTCGCGCATTGAGACCTATGCTTTTAGTGGACCGAAGGGCGTCGTTGGGCTGAACGGAGGGGCAGCGCACTTCTTCAACCCAGGCGATAAGATTATCGTGGCTGCCTTCGCCCTCTCAGATGAGCCTATTGTTCCTCGCGTGCTCTTGCTGAACGAAGAGAACGAGGTGGTGCGTGACATGACGCCCTTCACCGTCCTCGGCTGATTGGGCTTCGGTTCTTTTCGTCTCGCGTGATGCTCGAGATGCTCGAGATGCTCGTGATCTTCGTGATCTTCGTGATCCTTGTGATCTTCGTGATCGGCGAGTTGTGAGGTGCCCCTTGTATACTTCCGCAAGGTGAGTGCCGAAGAATGACTTTGCAAAGTCCGACAATTCAATGTCCCGAGTGTGGAACCCAGATCCCCTTGTCCGAAACGATTGCTGCCCCTCTTGTTGCACAAGCTAAGGCAGAAGCGGAAGGGCGGGTAAGGACCCTGTTAGACGAGAAACTAGCGGCGGAAAGGGCTTTAGCCACTGAACGACAAAATATCGCTCTTGAAAAAGAGAGTATCGAGAAAGAAGTGGCAAAACGCTTAAGCGAGCAGCTTCAAGAAGGAGAGAAGGTTCAAAGAGAAAAGATTCGTTCAGAGTTTGAAAGTCAGTTACAGGGATCAGCCGCGCGAGAGGCTGAGGTCAGGACGATTTTGCAAAAGAACCAGAGTGAACTGGCCGAGGTCTTGAAACAGAAACAGGCGGCTGAGCTCGCTGCCCAAGCAGCCCAGATGGAAGCCCAAAGAGCGGCTCAGGCAGAGATTGCTAAGCTGAGAGATGAAGCCCAGCGGGAGGCCCAAGAAGCAGAACGTTTACGAATTGCGGAAAAGGATAAGCAAATCGAAAAACTGGTCTCCCAGCTCGATGAAGCAAGGCGTCAGGCCATACAAGGTTCCCAACAAATGCAAGGAGAGGTGCTAGAGCTTGACCTAGAAGACTTGCTCCGAAAGGCTTTTCCTTGGGACGAGATTGAAGCGGTGAAGTCTGGGCAGAGAGGTGGTGACTTAGTGCAGAAGGTGATGCTCGCCCCTGGCCTGAGTGCTGGCACCTTGATGTGGGAGATCAAGCGAACTGTTGCCTGGGGAGGAGAGTGGACGACAAAGGCCAAACAAGACGCAATTCTGGTTAAGGCTGAGATTGTCATCATTGTCAGTGAAGTCCTCCCGAGAGGGGTTGAAAACTTCGCCCTTTATGAAGGTGTATGGGTGTGTCGTCCGCAATTTGTGATGCCCCTTGCGACCGCTATGCGACAACAAATGGAGCAAGTTTATACGGCGCGTCGTTTGGCAGAAGGGAAGCAAGGTAAAGCAGAACTGCTTTACGACTACCTGACAGGGTCAGAATTCAAAGCCAGAATCGAGGGGATTATTGAACCATTTGTGGCAATGCAGACGGATTTGGCGAAAGAAAAAGCTGCGACCCTGAAACGTTGGAAGAAGCGGGAAAAGCAGATTGAACGGGTTTTGTTGTCTGTTACTGGATTGTCGGGTGACCTTCAGGGAATTGGTGGGCGCGAAATGCCAGAGCTACCTGCGCTGGAAGACTACGAAGATACCGAAGACGACGAAGGTTAGAGTTAAACAGTGAACTAAGAGCAGTTCTTCCTGGTTTTTAAGCTGATCATGGCCTTCTCTCGCGATAAATCAGTACAAAGCCATGTTGAGAGGGTCGATGCAGTCAATCTAACGCTAAATCAATGTCGAGACAGAAACGCCAGCAAAACCTGATTGGCTACCTCTTCATCAGCCCTTGGCTGATTGGTTTTTCCGTTTTTACTGCCTGGCCATTCTTGCAAAGCCTCTGGCTATCGTTCACCCGCTACGATATCATTAGTGAACCGAAATGGGTAGGGTTTGCGAATTACCACGCCCTCTTTACGCAAGATCCTCAGTTTTGGCAGTCTCTTCAGGTGACTTTTACCTATGCCGCAGTGGCAGTTCCATTGGGAATCCTTTGTGGATTTGGCCTAGCCCTATTGCTCAACATTCGAATCAAAGGTCAAGAGATTTATCGCACACTCTTCTATATACCTTCAATTGTTCCGGCAGTGGCGACGAGCGTGATCTTTGTTTGGATCATGAATCCTCAGATTGGTCTTCTGAACGGTCTTCTCAAAACGGTTGGCATTATTGGCCCTAACTGGTTAAATGATCCGACCTGGTCTCTCACGAGTCTTGTTCTGATCAGCCTTTGGGGAGTTGGGGGATCGATGGTGATTTACCTCGCAGGTCTCAAAGACGTTCCCTTGAGCCTTTATGAAGCATCTCTGGTAGACGGTGCATCGGCTTGGCATCGCCTAAAGGCTATTACTTGGCCATTCATGACGCCTGTCATCTTCTTTAACCTGATCATGGGAGTCATTGGATCTTTTCAATACTTCACGAACGCATTTATTATGACGAACGGGGGGCCTCAGGATTCGACCCTCTTTTACTCACTGTATCTCTTTAATCGAGCGTTTCGGTACCTAGATATGGGCTACGCAAGTGCCATGGCTTGGATTCTTTTTGTCATTGTGGTCGGGGCGACGTCGATCCTCTTTATGACTCAGAAGAAGTGGGTGCAATATGGCAACAACTGATCAAGTTTCCCGACGTGATGTTTTGCGCTGGGTTGGGGCAGGGGTTGCAGGGCTTGCGACTGGGACTTATCTCTTAACCCCTGGTACAGAGAGGAGAAGAATGAGAGGGCGCAAGACAGTCCGATATTGGCACATGTGGAGCGGCGAATGGGGGGAAGTTGTTCAAACAATTATTGACGAATTTAACGAGAGTCAGAGTCGATATGAGGTTGTCCCTCTTATCATCCCTGGCTCGGTCGGTGAAAGCAAGTTCTTAATGGGGACAGTCGGCGGCGATCCTCCGGATGTTATGACTCATTGGGCCCAGGTTATTCCCACGTGGGGCTCGCAGGGTCTATTGCTCCCTCTGGAGACTCTCATGAGTCGGATGGAGTGGGAAGACTTTAAGGCGACATCTTATCCTGTCTCCCTGACGACCGGCATGTTAGGTGAGAGTCTTTACGGTATGACCATTGGATTGAATGCCTTTGGCCTGTACTATATTCCTCAACACTTTATAGAGGCTGGTTTAGATCCTGAGAATTTCCCGAAGTCGCTTGAAGAACTTTGCACTATCAGTGAGTTGCTTCATCGAAAAGATCGAAGCAATAACTACACAAGGATCGGGTATGTACCGAGTAACTTTCTAAATCTGAGCCAGGTTTTTGGCGGTGGACTCTACGATTTTGAGAAGAGTGAACTCACACTCAATTCTGAAGAGAATGTGAGGGCCATGGATTTCATTGTGGAAGAAAGGAAGAAGGTCGGTTTTGATGCAGTAAATCGATTTTTCTCCGGGTTAGACTCAGCATCTTTCACGGGAGGATGGCCCTTTATTGGAGGTGCTTTGAGTTGCACTTTTGATGGTCAATGGAGGGTCGAACAGATCCGTAAGTTTGCCCCTGACCTAGAGTATAAAACAATCCCTTTGCCTCCTCCCCAAGGCGGCAGACCCTTGGCAGGCGTGACCAACGGAAACTTTATGATTATTCCCAAGACTGCCAAGGAGGTTGAGGGAGCCTGGGAATTCGTGAGATTTTGGTCTGGTTTGGCAGGATCCGAGCAGGCTGCGAGCCTCTATACAAGAGGGGGTTGGCTCCCTCTGAACAACAGAATTGCCGAAGCCCCTGACTATCAGAAGTACCTCCGTGAAAACCCAGAGTTTGGTACTTTTGTGAAGGTTTTGGCATCACAAGATTTGGTTGGCAATCCTCCCGTTCCGACTCAAACCTTCATCATGGATCGTGCGAATCGATCGGAAGACTTTGCCATTAGGGGGACATGGAGCCCACGACAAGCAGTTGAAGAATTAGAGAAGGCTGTGGTTGAAGAACAAGAGCGTCGCAGGAGGTTAGGTTATGCAGTCTGACTCTCGCTGGCTTGCGCCTCAGAAATGGCATAAGATCCTCGTGCATTTTTGCCTCATTGCTCTGAGCTTACCGGCTGTGCTACCTCTTTTATGGATGGTCAGTACTTCATTAAAGCCGGATCGTGAGATTTATGCAACGGGAGGTGGAGGATCCGCTCCAACGCTTGCGAGTTTGCTGCCTCAAGCGATCAAGTGGTCAAACTATGCAGAGGCTCTAGCAACTGTGCCCTTGGGTGATTACTTAAGAAATACAATATTTCTGTGCATTGTATCGATAATTGGTGCAATTTCCAGTAGTAGCCTTGTCGCTTACGGTTTCAGTAAACTCACATTTTGGGGCAGAGACGTTTTGTTCGTCGTCATGTTGGGAACGATGGCCTTGCCTGGGCAAGTTACGATGATTCCTGTTTTCACCCTGTTCAAGAACTTAGGTTGGTACGGAACATACTTACCTCTCATCGTGCCAGCATTTTTCGCTTCACCCTTTTTGGTCTTTCTGCTTACCCAGTTCTTCCGCACTTTGCCGACTGAGATGCTCGAAGCTGGCAGAGTAGATGGTGCCACCGAGTGGAGAATTTTTATCCAGCTAGTAATCCCTCTTTCCAAGCCAGCCCTTGCAACCTGTACCCTTTTTGTCTTCCTGGGAACGTGGAACGAATTCTTCGGACCCCTCCTCTATATCAATGACCCTACGAAGTACACTCTTGCCTATGGTTTACAACAATTCCTCAGTAACTACGGGGGAGCCTGGTCTTACCTGATGGCGGCAGCAACACTCTTTACCCTGCCAATCTTAGTTCTTTTCTTCTTTGCCCAAAAGACTTTCATCCAAGGCATTTCAACGACTGGCGGCAAGTAAAGTCTTAGACAATTGTAATTGCATCTTCGTCGGAAACAACCACAATATCTCCTGCCCGAAGCTGTCGGCCACGACGCTGTTCGACTTCACCGTTTACTTGCACCAGCCCTTCTGCCAGCAGAGTCTTGGCATCTCCCCCTGTCTGAACGCAGCCAGCTGCCTTCAGGAGTTGGCCCAAGGTGATCGTCTCCCCTCGGATCGAGAACTGGCGGTGATCAATCACACTTACACCTTTCGTTTCAAGGTGAGGACATTGCCTTGCGCAGGAGTGAGCTCGACAGTATTGGCGTCAACCCACTTGATTGATCCCGAGCTTACGGCAGATTCCTTCTGGATTTGATCCTTGATCATCGCTTCCATTTGCTTCAAAGCTGGGGGCATGGTCAGGTCAACATTATCAACTGTTGTCGTTAGAGCTTCTCCTTCCAACTTGTATGTTCCCGTGGTTTTGATCGCCATTTCTGCGTTTGCCGGGCCAGCGATTTTCATGTCAGTGGTCATCGCACCGCCTTGCTGGAAACTAACGGTAACGTCTGCGTTCGCGCCTTGTACGCTCACCGTGCCGGTCCATGTGCCGACCAGGCTTGGGCCAGCACAAGCGGTTAGAAGAAGGAGAGAGGCCAGGGTGAGACTGCAAAGGGCGAAACGCTTCATGAAGATCATGATACACGGAACCTCGCACCGAGCGCAGAAGTTCGGAAAGGGCTGCATCGGTGGTCTGGGCTTTCTTAAGAGCTGTTGTGTCTGGTTGGGACCGCATCATTTTCCAGCAGTGATCGGTCTGGCTCTCGGGTGGTGTGAAGCTCCTGACGATCTTAGAACTGCTGAAGGATCAGCTTGGATCGAGTCCCTCCGAGCAAAGCGATAGGACTCGGAACGCCACAGGAAGACTCTTAAGTCGTAGAATGAAGCGAACGGTGTTATGAGTCTTGACATTCACTACCCCCGACGAACGACAAAGCCTTGCCGAATCGGCTCGGTCACGATGGGCAGCGGCCACCCAGTCGTGGTCCAGAGCATGATCACAGAAGAAACGCGCAATATCGATTCTTGTGTCGAGCAGATCATCGCCCTGCACAGAGCAGGAAGCGAGATCGTCAGAGTCACGACCCCAACTTTGGGTGAAGCTCAGTGCCTCGAAGAGATCAAGGCAAAGATTCGGGAGCAGTACCTGGATGTGCCGATGACGGCAGATGTCCATCACCAAGGAACCGCCATCGCAGTCGAAGCTGCGAAGTATGTTGACGAGATCCGGGTGAATCCCGGCCTCTTTGTCTTCAAGCGTCATGGTTCTCGGGCCTCGGAGATTGGCGCCGACGAAGAGATCGACCTGCGAGGACGAACCGAGGATGCGAGTGTCGATGAGCTCAGGGCAGAGCTCGCCTACGATCCCAGCGAGTGGGACGATGAGTTGCTCGCGCTCGAAGAGAGTTTCGTCCCAGTCATCGAGGCATGCAAGCGTCACGATCGGGCCATGAGGGTGGGTGTCAACCACGGCTCCCTCAGCGAGAGAATCTTGGTGACCTATGGTGACACGCCTGCCGGGATGGTGGAGTCCGCCCTTGAGTATTTGCGCTTGTGCGAGAAGCATGGATACCAAAACTTGAATATCAGCGCGAAGGCCAGCAGAGTTCCTGTGATGGTGCAAGCAAATCGCCTGATGGCAGAGCGGCTAGATGCAGAGGGGATGAACTACCCTCTCCACTTGGGTGTTACAGAGGCGGGAGATGGCCAGTACGCGAGGGTCAAAAGTACAGCAGGGATTGCGACCCTGCTGATGGAAGGAATTGGCGACACGATCCGGGTGAGCTTGAGCGAGGATCCGGTGGAAGAGATTCCTGTGTGTTACGAGATTCTTCAGGCTCTTGGGCTGCGCAAGACCCAAGTCGAGTACATCGCCTGTCCCAGTTGCGGCCGCACGAAGTTTAACTTGCCCATCGTGCTGAATCAAGTCCGGGAGGCGACCAAGCACCTCGTTGGTCTCGATATTGCCGTCATGGGCTGCATCGTGAACGGTCCTGGTGAAATGGCAGATGCCGACTATGGCTATGTGGGGGCAGCGGGAGGGAAAATCACGCTCTATCGCAAACGCGAGCCAGTCAAGCACGGGATCCCCCAGGAGAAAGGGGTGGAAGAACTGATCAATCTCCTGAAAGAGGATTTGGTTTGGCGGGAACCGACCGAAGCCCCTAAGCTGATGACCCCTTTGAGGACTTTATGAAAATTCTTTGGATCTTTTTCTTGGCTTGCTATCTGATTGGTCTGGGGATCTTTTTTGGCCTAAACATGTTGCGATAAGGTCATCTTTTTGGGGTAGGGAGCTTAGCTTTAGGGTTTCCCGGCGATTCGAGGGCCTCCATTTTAGCGCCTTCGCTTAAGAGACCGTCAAAGAGCCACAGAGCTGCTTTGGCTGGATCGTCGCCCGGATGGAGCTTGGTAGGTCGCGGTATCCCAGGCACTTAAAGCGTGCAGGTCAGACCAAAAAAAGTGCTGTCTCACTCAGGAGACAGCACTCATCGTTTGAGTAACTTTTGACTCAGTTACTTCTTCTCTTCGGTTGACTCTGCCGGGTCGGTCTGTGCCGTTTCGGTCGGAGCAGCAACCCCAGACGTTGCCAGGGCAGGAGTGTTCCCGCCGGCAATGTCCAGGCTCGAGCTCATGCTTCCGCGCTTGCTCCACCAGATGGCGAAGATCAAGAGAGCAGCAGCAGCGACTGTCACCCCGATCTGAACCGAGGATGCCAAAGGCAGGATGACGATTGGTGCCAGGAGCAGCGAGACCAGGTTCATGACCTTGATCAAGGGGTTCATGGCAGGGCCAGCCGTATCCTTGAAGGGGTCGCCGACTGTGTCGCATACAACCGCAGCCTTGTGGGCTTCTGTGCCTTTACCACCGTGGAGACCGTCTTCGATGAGCTTCTTCGAGTTGTCCCACATTCCGCCGGAGTTCGCCAGCATAACAGCGAGCAGCTGACCAGAAAGAATGGTTCCAGCCAAGAAGCCACCTAGTGCCTGGGCACCTGTCAGGTTGTACGACGCGTCTCCGATTTGGGTCAGAGGTTGGCCGATGGCGAACCCAAAGGCAACCAGGGCAGGGAAGGCAACAGCCAAGATACCAGGGCCGAGCAACTCGCGCTGAGCGGCAGCCGTGACGATTGCCACGCATCGGCCGTAGTCAGGCTTGCTGGTTCCTGCCATGATGCCTGCATCTTCGCGGAACTGCCGTCTGACCTCATTAATCAGTTCGAAGGCAGCACGTCCGACCGCATTGATCGAGAAGGCAGCGAAGAGGAACGGAGCTGCACCCCCAATGAGCATTCCCAAGAAGATTTGAGGAACTTCGAGCCTCATCCCTACTTCGGTCAGTTTTCCTTCTTCCACAAAGGCGTGGAACAGGGCGACAGCCGCAACGACGGCGGTAGCGATAGCAAAGCCCTTGGTTAGAGCCTTGGTCGTGTTTCCGGCAGCGTCGAGCAATTGAACTCGGCGGGCGCCTTCCTCATTGCCTTCTGCCGCGCCGGACATCTCAAAGACGCCCTGGGCGTTGTCGCTGATCGGGCCGAAGGTATCCATCGCGAGGATGAATCCAGTGGTGGTCAGGAGGCCGAGACCGACGAGAGCGATGCCATAGAAGCTCAGGATGAATCCGCCGTAAGCTTCCGCAGGGAAGACAAGGAGCGGCATCACCAGACAGGCGACGATGGCGAAGAGGCTAAAGACCGAGGATTCTTTACCATAGGCGAAGCCGGTAATGATCATCGGGGCAGGGCCGGTGGTTGCCAAGTTGCCGAGCTCTTGAACTGGCTTATTGTGCAGGCCGACGTAGTAGTCGGTCAGGAGTTCAAAGATGAACGCCATCACGATACCGAAGACGATACACAGGAGGAACTTGACCCACGGTACATCGTTGCGCTTCATCGCCGCTGTTTCGACTGTGATTGGCGTGAGACCGGACAGGTCGTTGCTATCGATCTTCGCTTGAATATCAGCTGCTTTGCCCTTGACAATATTCAAAGGCAGGCTTTGAGCTCTTGTAAGGTTGATACCGGTCGTCCCTGGATCTGTGGCAAAGAGCAGCCGACCTTCGTCCGAAGCATAGGCAAAGACAGGCATCCTCTGGGTCACCTTGGGTCTATCTGCTTCTGGCATTCGTTCCAAGGCCTGATTCAGCATATCTTCTGTGATCGGGCCAATCGGCGTCTTTTCGGTTGTCGTCGTCGGCTGATTGTCTGGTCCCATCGAAGGCGTTTGCATTTCGATTTCGACCGTAATCAGCTTGTTCTTTCGAAGATATTCCCCAAGTGGGATGGCGACCTGCTTTGGTGGCGGAGCATCAGCCGGGGCACCAGCGGGAGGGAATGGTTGGTCGATCACCACGAAGTCAACTGCTGGGCCAGAGGTTGCGCTCGGGTTGAGGAGCCTAAAGCTACCGAGCGATTCTGGTTTGGGCAGTTGATGGGGCCGAAGGGAGAGGGCTTGCCGAGCGAGCTGCTGGGCCTGCATGGTACTCAGACCAAGAGCTTTGAACTCTTCGCTTTCAATGAGCTTGTCTGGAGTGACAGCGTCTCTCTCGATCTTTTCGGTTGTGGCAATCTTGTTTCGGATCTCCTGAATCTTGACGATTTCATCGCGTCGAAGCTGGTCGAGCGAAACGAGTTGCTTGGTTGTGATCTTATTGGATTCTGGCTGATAGCCGCCCATCATAAACCAAGCGACGCCAGCAGTGAGAATTACAGCGAAGATGGCTGAGCCGTAGAAGCCCTTGCGAATCGCCTTGATCGGGTCATCACTCAGGTTTTCGCTTCCTTTCACCATAAAGATGCCAACGATGGAGGCAATGATGCCAACGCCGCGAGCCATCAAGGCGAAGAGAATGAGCTTTTGCCAAGTTGCTTGGTCGAAGATGGCAGCTGTTGCCGCACCCAAAACGAGGGCTGCAACGAGGGTGACTTCGTAAGACTCAAAGACGTCTGCTGCCATACCGGCACAGTCACCTACGTTGTCGCCGACGTTGTCTGCGATAACGGCTGGGTTTCGTGGGTCATCCTCTGGAATTCCCGCTTCAACTTTTCCAACCAAGTCAGCTCCAACGTCTGCCGCCTTGGTGTAGATTCCTCCACCGACCCTCATGAAGAGGGCAGCAAGAGAACCACCAAAACCAAAGCCTACAAGAAGCTTTGTCGCAGATTCGCCGAAGAAGAGGAGGATCGCAGTGGCGCCGAGCAATCCGATACCAACTGTGACAAGTCCCGCCACAGCACCAGACTGGAATGCGACTTCCAGAGCGGTTTTATAGCTCTTTAGCGCGGCGGCCGCTGTTCGGCTGTTCCCGTTCACCGCCATGATCATTCCCATGTAACCAGCGATGTAGGAGGCACCGACACCGAGAAGGAATGAGATCGCTGTGAGAAGCGAGACTTGTGCCCCAAACTGGTTGGAGTACATGAAGTAGAGGCCGACGCCCAAAAGCAACACGAAGATCAACATTGTCTTGATCTGTTGTTGCAAGTAGGCGAGAGCACCGGCCTTGACCGCGCCGCTCACTTCTCTCATCGCCTCATTACCCGGGTCTTGGGCCATCACCTTCTTGGCGAAATATCCGCCGAAGAGAAGGGCAATGAGACCAAAGCCTAACGAGATGTAGAGGTAGACCTTATCGCTTTGGGTGAATTCCAACTTGATGTTGGCTTCAGCTCCGGCAAACGAAAGGGTAGGGAGAAGGAAGAGGGCGAGGGTTAAAAGAGCGCCCAGGAATCGAGTCGATCCCGAGCGGACTGTATTCACCATATTTTGTAGAAACATCGTCCTTGAGGAACCCCCAACGCAACCTGGCCAACCACAAGGGCTGGATTTCCCTTTAAGGGAACATGATTCCAGGTTCATTTGGTTTCCAGCATACCTTCTGATATGGCAAACGAACCATGCAGGCTTTTATCAGGGGTGATCCGGGAATTACTGGTGAACTTTCCGGTAGGACTCGCTAGGACGACAAAGGCCCTCTTACGAGCCAGTGACCTTAAATTCTGCTTTTCCGTCGTGGATTTCGATCTGGGCCTTCAGGAGTTCTGCCTTCTTGCGCGGGATGCCTTGCAAGAGAGTTGCCGGAGTCTCATCCAGGATCTGCTTGACCTGGTTTCGGTTCAGGGCCAGCATGTGCTGAAGACAGGTGATGATCTCCTCCTGCTTGGCCCCACCTGCTACCAGAACCAAGTCGTAGAGTTGGTCGTCTGGTCGGAATGTGTAGGTCTTGAGGGCTTTGCTGGCTTCGGCTCCCTCGTCAGTGGCGATCGGGATCTCTCGGTCGCAACTTTCGCAGATCAAGCCGGTACTCTTTTCTGAGTAGTAGTTCAAGTGGTTGCAAAAACCGCACCGTACCTGGAAAACCTTGAGAACGACTCCATCCAGAATGGGGATCAGTCTTTGGCACCCATCACACCTCACGTCTTCCAGAGGCTTGGTGGTGAGATGGTTTCTGTGGTCACAAAAAGGGCAGTCGATTGGGAAGTCAGCCACTTTTCTGGCTTGAAGGGCAATGTAAATTCCGTAGCCAATCGCTGCCACGCCGAGAACCACCAAAACCCAAGCCAAGCCCACAAAAGCCGACCCTCGACTGGTGTAGACCACCATGATGATCCCGATGATCAGGGCGATCACTCCTGGCACGATGGCAAGGAACGCTTTTGATCCAAGTTCTTCTTTGACGTTTTCGCTTCGTTCCGTAACCCTCATATGCTTCTGCTCAGTATAGCGAAACAAGCCTTATCCTGGCCACGGAATTTTTGTCGTCAGAAAAGAGCTCTCGAGCCAGGATCGGGAATGGTTCTAGTTGACCGGGGGCAGGACATTGTCGCCGCCACTTGCCGGAGACGAACTCCCACTGCTGGGCCGCTCGGACGTATCTGGGTCTGGAGAGCGAGCAGGGATAAGCAGTACAGTTCTATCTCCTTGAACAAAGGCACTAAACCCGAAGTTGCGGCCCATGTCTTGCATGACAGCCAATGCTTCTGAGTTTTGGTAGTCGCAGTTGATGCGTTGATCAACAAACCCCGGGGGGATTTCCAGTTGAATGCCGGCCTGAGCCGCGACACTCTGCAACATCTGCATCAGGCTCACGTCTGTTCCCCTCACAGTGACTCTGATCTTAAAGGCAGGCGGAACTTGGCTCGCTACACCAGGGTTTGGATTCGTGGGTTGGGCCGGAACCTGCCCTGGATCGTTGGGATCTAGCGTGGATCGATCCTTCTTGAGGTAATCGTCGTCGGATGGGGTCGTGGGCGGTTGCTGCTGAGAATTCTGTGCAACTGGCGGTTCTTGCCTGGCCTGGCTTTGGGCAAAAGTCGTCACGGCGTAGGTAGCAAAGGCAATACTCACCACTCCCATGAAAATCGCAGCTGGCACCATCCACTTGGGAGTCGGCTCTGCATAGGGAACGACCTCTGCCTTCGGAACAAATCGATCTACTTTTGCGCTTGGCTTTGCGCCTTTCAGGTTGCGGACCATCCTGAGCCTTTGGGCCATTTCTTGTCGGAAATCAGGGTAGCGGTCTCCGAACTCCTCCAGAGCTTGGGGGTCGTCTGTTTCGGCCAGCTTCCACATCAGATCATCGAGTTCTGGGGGAACTTTCACTCACTGACCTCCTCGTATTGTTGGCGGAATCTCTCGCGGGCGCGGAAGAGTCTGGTCTTGGCAGCGTTGGCTGAGCAGTCGAGGCTGTCGGCAATCTCTTGGAGCGAAAGCTCATCCCAATAGAACAGGGTCAGGAGAGCGCGATCGGCGGGATGAAGTTTGGCCATCGCCTCGGCAATGAAAGGATCGGCAGAACTCTCGCTTTCTTCCGGGGCAGGGTGTTCGAAGGCCTCGGCGAGAGGAACCTGTAGCTTGCGAATCTTGCCTGTTCTAGCTTGTTGGATGCTGCGGTTGACTGCGATGCGAAAAAGCCAGGTGCTGAACTTGCTTCGCCGATCAAAACGGTGGAGATTGCGGAAGACAAGGGTGAAGATTTCCTGGACTGCGTCGTGGGCTTCCTCTGCGTCAAGCAAGATGCCGCGGGCGATGGCAAGGACTTTGTCGTGGTAACGCTCATACAGTGTCTGGAAGGCCTCTTGGTCATTTCCCAAAAAGCGTTCGACCAGAATAATGTCTTCGTCGAAGCTGGGAGTGAACCTTTGGGAATCGTATGTCGCGGACAACACCTACCTCAAATGACGCGGGAACCTGATTGCCATGTTACCGGTCAGTCCCGGAGTGCCAGTGAGTCGGGCTGAACCTCTCTCTCCTTGGGAAATTGCTCCCCATTGCGCGAAACTATCCGCTCAGTAGTAGACCAGGTCTGAGAGGGGCATTGCGGAAAGACAGATGAGGAAAAATCCTTAAATCTCTCGTTCAGCGACTTTCCTCGCACGTTTAGCGTTATTGCGCGTTTCGACCCATCTTATACTCAGCCGTTTCTTTCTCAAAATGAGCCTTCACTTTTTCAAGCGCCAAATTACTATTAATCTTTGCAGACGCTACTAGGTGCCCTCCGATTGAACCTAGTATGACCAAGGTGGCGAAGAAGGCCGGCGCCCAGTGGCGGTAATGGACGTGAATTGGCTTCTCTACCCACCGGGGTGCGCGAACTGCCCCCAGCACTACAACTGCGAGTGCACCTACGCCTAAGATGATGAAAATGATCCGTAGGACGCTCAGTTGCTCAGTTGAAGAACTGAACCATAGTGGAAGGACGATTAACACACGAAACACAATGTATCCTCCTATGCACACAGGTAAGTACAGAAAGAACATCTTTTTGAGTTCTAGCAAACTAGACTGAGGCTGCACAACGGTATCGGTCTTCCCCATCTCATTCATTTAGTTGCCAGCTCCGACAGTACAGAACCCGATTTTCAAAGCCGTTTCAGCTCGGCATTGTTTCATCGCGTCGAGATAATCATCCAAGCAGTTTTCGAAGTCGAATTGAAGTTGGCGGTAAGCATTCAATATGTCAAGAAGATGGCCAAAACTTCCGCCGAGGATAGCACCACCGAATGCCCCGATAGAACCGGTCAGGACTATTCCAACGCCGCTCGGCAAACCAATAGCTATTCCAATCGCTCCTCCGACCCCTCCGACTATCGCTGCACCTGTAATAGCTGCTGGGCCAGTGAAGGAATACAGTGCCATAGTGAACCGCTGCTCTGCAAGACGCTTGCAATCAACCCATGTGTCCCAAGCTTCCGAGAGACAGTCCTCACCCCACCGGTTAGCCAGCTCTATACATTGAATGGCGTCTACGGGAGGACGTTGAACCAGTTGCATCATTCCACTACTCCCTGGAACGACCGAAGAACTCGTACCGATTGGGAGCGTTGTTTGGCTCGGATAATGGATTACGTGTGTAGCCCTCCCGCTCGCATCGCGAATTGTGCCAAAGAGAGGCACAGGAGCCGTGTGCCCCAGCGATGTATCCATCACTGCTACTGACTCTTGCACTCCGTTAAAGTACGAATGAAAGAACGAAGTATTTGCGATGTTGGTTCGCACGAGATTATCTGCTTCGTCAAAGACCAAAGAAAACAATTCCCCTCCAGGATGTGTCCAGCGGATCTCTTGGTCGGGAATGACGATCAACTCTGCTGGATTCCTGCCTGCAGCGATCAGGGCACCTCGACCCTGTTGCACATGCCAGTCAAAGTTACTGAGAGAAGGGTTTCCAACAAGTCTCGCATGAAGAACCTCCCCTGATTTCACAGAACAGGTTGTGCAAGGTTGCGGGCTAGTGGAATAACTTGGCACGCCTTGATCAATCGAGCTAAACGTCGAGACAAGTCCGGCGGAAGCGATAAGAATACCGATGGAGATGTATAGCGCGGAGGCTAGTTGCTTCCCCATGGACAGATTCTACAGACAAGAGCTCAGTATAGGAATCAAAATGGTACTTTAGTAACCCTAGCTCCCCCCCTTTTCCTGCCAGAGCTTAGGAGCCGGCCCCTATCGTTCGCCGTAAGAAAGCCTCACCCAAAGTCTGGTAGCCAACCCAACTTAGGGCACCCAGGAAGATTGCAATCACGAGCCAAGCCCAGTCTTTTCGCCCTTTCATGACTCCGCACACGCCTCCCCCCACCCACAGAGCGAGAGGCCCGATCGCTAGAAAGAGGTAGCGGGCCTGTCCCTGAAAGTACTGGAGGTTAAACCGAACAAAGAGGACGAGAGTCAGAATTGCCAAGAGCCCCGACAAGACTTGCAAGGGCAAGAGGGAAGCGGGGCTCGGATCCTCTTCTGCCAGATCTTTGCTCTTGACAAACCAAAACAGAGTGGCAAAGCCGAAGATCGCGAGGACAAGACTATAAAAGGCCCCCTGACGGTTGCTGTCGAGCCCTAAGGATTCGAAGAGCTGGATATCCATGTAACCAAAGAAACCGACAAGGCTCCGTCCTGTCCACCACCCCACCCATTGAGTCCAGTACCCAACTGGGCCTGCCATCTCGATGAATCCTGCTGCCTGGGGACTTCCGACGAAGGCTTGATTAAAGGCAGAAATCGCAAGAAAGTCTCCGTAGAGCCCAAAGTTTCGCAAGGCCCAGGGGGCAAAGATCACAAGCGGCAAGAGGATGGCAATCGCCATTGCGAGGGGCGTAGGCCGATCCTCAGGAGTCTCTTGCCGGTGAGCAAGATAGAGAGCTACCAACAGGAGGGGAACCAAAGCAAGGGCAGATGTTTTCGTCAGGAGGGCGAGGCCAACCAAAAACCCAATACCCACTGAAAGCCGGAGAGACCAGTGCTGAACCGAGCCCTTGACGCAAAGAGCCAAAACCCATGTGCAGAGACAAAAGAGGAGAGGATCGTTGGATACTGCCCCATGAAGAGCGACAAACATCGGCAAAAGGGCAGCAAAAGCAGTGGCAGCATTGGCAACTGAACGCTTTCCAGTACCCCAAAAGACAAGGAAGTAGATCCCAAGGAGGGTCGCAAGACCAACGAGAGAGTTGAGGAGGCGAAGGGGGACGCCAGCCGAAGAGAGAGTGGGATCAAGGCCAGCGACTTTGGCCCAACCAGCTGCCAAAAGATAGTAGAGGGGTGGCTGATGGCTCTGATAGGTCTCACCCAGATCGGCTGATCCAGGTCGCAGGACTGGGAAGCCCTTGCCCTGCAAGAGGTGAGAAATGTAGTTGGCATGTTGCCGCTCGTCTGGTGCCCCGACATCCGGCACTCTGGCTGGCAGTCCATCTGGCCCTCGCTGAAAAGCCAGAACCCCAGGCGTGCGGTAGGGGGTGGCAGTACTGTAGGCTACGGAAAGCCCCAGAAAGGCAGCGAGTAGCAGGATCAGAGGAACCAATGCCTTCATTTCTGCATTAGAGTATGGTCAGAACGACCAAGTTTATGCCGGTTTCCGGCTAAACTACTCGAGATTCCAGTCGGGAGATGTCGGTTCGGCTGAGAGGTTTGCAACATGAATAAGAAGTCAGTAATCATCGGGGGTGCCGTCCTTGGCATCGCCACCCTTGCCTTTGCCGCTTCGTCGGGAAGTAGCACCTTCGATTCTTTTGTGAAAAAGCTCGGTGACGCCCAATCAATGGATGTCTCCTACACCATTTCCCAGGTTGGAGGCTCGTCGGCGGAATACCGAGTGACCTTGGCACGCCCCAACAAAGCTCGCATCGAAAGCCCGGCCAAGACGATTGTTGCCGACGGCGAGACCATGACTGTCTTCCTTAGCGGGCAGAACGTTTACTATACAAAACCCCAGAACGATTCTGAGGTCAGAGCACTCGTTGCGGAAGCTTCTAACGGCATTTGGGCACTCTTCTTTGATTCCAAGAGTTATGCCAAGGCTGCAAGTGTCCGCGACCAAGGCAACCGCCGGATTGCTGGCCAAGACCACCGCGTGGTGAGGATTCAGGAAGACCAGAAGGGTGAAACCATTACGACCCTCTTCGTTTCAGAAAAGGATCGAGTCGTAAAGCAGGCGACGATGGAATCGACCTTCAGTGGTCAGAAGTCGACCCAGATCCTGCAAGCCCAGAGCTTTAAGCTCGACTTAGAAGTAGGGAGCGAAACCTTCGCGTTTAAGGCTCCTGCGAGTGCCAAGAAGATCGAAGAAGCAGATTTGATTGCTAACAAATGGTTCGACAACCTTGAGGAAGCAAAGCAGGTCGCTCGTCAGACGAATCGACCGCTTCTGGTCGGATTCACTGCCATCTGGTGTGGCCCCTGTCAAATGCTGAAGCGAGACGTCTATCCAACCGCTCAGTTCAAAGAAGCAGCTAAGGATTTCGTGTTGGTGACTATTGATATCGATGTGCAAAAGGATGTGGCGCAGCGGTTCGAAGTCACGAGCATTCCCAACATTATCTTTATGAATGCCGATGAACAAATCCTTAATGAGTTCGTCGGGTTCCGCCCTGCCCCTGCCTATGTCGCCGAAATGAGAAAGGCTCTCGGACGGTAACAGTTTCAGGCTTTCAAAGGCTGATAATCGATCCGTTTCGTCGTGTTTCTTTGACAGCAGGGCTAGATAACTGGGGTTTCTGACCTTACTGCTGTAAAGCTGTTCAACCATTACATCCCTTCTTCCAAGAATGACTCGGAAGAAGGGATTTTTCAGGCGCGCGCGAATGATTCTGGTGGAGAGAGTTCCTCTGGAATTCCCTCATCATAGTATTTGTTAATGGGGAGGGTTTTTTGTGATGTCCTTTTTATTGGGGAACTCATTTGTTTTTTGTGTTAAGTGGGGCTCCAATCGACCCTTTTGCTATTTTCCGCACAACTAAATTGGGACTTAGAACCGTGAGGAGGCCTTTTGGCGCATTTGCACCTTTGTGACAAAAGTTTTCGGAGATAGGCAAAGGCAAAATTTAGGTATGATTCAATACATGATTCAGGTTGTCCTAGGAGTCGTTCTCCAAGAGGCTTGGTTCAAACCTGACTTACTTGTGGACGATTCTCCCGAAAATCTTTTGCCAGTCGTAGTCCAGCTTCGGACTTGGATTTACACTGATCCGCCCGCAGGAAGCGTCGACTCCCCTTTTTGGATCGGCTCCGCAACAAATGACAGCAAAGAACCAAAAACGATCAGATTGATCCGCACGATGACTTCCACCCATCAGATCACCCGATATGCGGCATCTTCAAACCCCTCTCAGGAAGGGTATGAGGATCGGCGCATCGGAGGAACTGGTTGGGCCGCAGGGTTCCATAGAAGCGATTTACAGTGGCTTGGCAACTTGTTGTTTTGGCAACAATCCGAGGCGGTAGCCCATGAGCAAGAGGTTCCTGCGGGAAAAACCTACATCTACTGGGGCAAGACGCAAGACTTTATTGGCGTCGATGCTCAAATATGGGGTGAGCCGATTTTCCAGGCTCAATTAAATCTGTCGCAACATTACACCTCTCATGTCATGAGGGAGCGGCGGGGAAGAACCGTAGTGTCGCCTTACTATCGGCAAACCCAGGAATAGAAGGACATCTTCCATGCTTGCATCTCTTGCCAGCTTAGTGCTTCTGCAACAGAGTGAAAAACCATCTATCTACGTCTCCTGCGAGCCTTTCGGCGAGGAGAGGTCGACTCTGATCCAATTAGACGGGGAAGCCAGGGACGAAAAGGCGAGGCAGCTTGGATTTTTTGAGGTGGATTCGCCTGGCTACACCTTGTGGATAAAAGGGGATCCCTTCCAGACACGGAGAATGAAGCTTGTTTTCCAGTGGCTTTCTTCTCTTGGAGAGAAGGTGGAGGCGAACGGAGTTTTTGTGGATGTCGACCTCAGTGAAAAACCAGAGGATGATTTTCTTGCCAGTGTGATTGCTCTTGCCCTCGGGGTTTCTCTTCCTGAGCTCATCAGGCCCCAAAAGGCTCAAATTGGCTTTTGTCTCAAGAGTACCGACTCTATCCAGTCTGGGGGCACCACTGTTCACGATGTGCGGCACTGGCCAGACAAGTTCCCGAAAGGATTTGCAGTTGACAGTAGTAAGCGAGAGACTCGTTTCACAAAAGGAATCTACTCCTTCCAATTAGGTAGGGTCTTAACCGCTCAGGCAAAGGCTCGAGTTTGGAACGATATCTGGCAAAAGAACGAGCGTGAGCTGGCTACCCTAGAGGGTCAGTTCTTATCTGAAATTGAAGTAATTAAAGCCAAGATACTTGCACTGGCACCTGATTCCTTCCGCATTAACTATGAGTCCCCGCCGTCGCTGGATCGTCCCGTTAGTGAGGAGCATCGAGCTGCCTATCTGGTGAACCCAGGATTGATCCAACAGTACACCGTCGAAGAGGCTGAGCGTTTTTTGTCTAGGGCAACCTACTCCGGCGGGAATCGAGGGATCGGGTTTATGACAATGAGAAGCGAGCCAGGGAAGCTCCCGAGCGGTGGCATTCAGGGCCTTTTGAGCTTTCTTGAGCTTCGTTGATCTTGCTTTGCTTTTTCTGTAAATCCTGCCCCTTCCCGGGCGAGCCTGGGCAGGCGTCCCTAAACGCCTTCGCTGCCAGAGAGGAGAAGGGAGTTTTCGGCCTGCCCCTTATTCCGTTGATGGTGAATAGAAGGGTTACTCAGGATTTCCTGCTTTTTGGGGGAAGGATAGGGACGGGGCAAACCGGTCTTGTCTTGCTAACGAGCTGCGCTTCACCAGGGAGCGCAGCTGGATAAAATCGAAGGCGTTGTCTCAAAAGAGGCAGCCCCGTGTAGGCCTGTCCGATCGCGTCTTGGTGACCTGATCAAACTCACCTGCCCTGCCGAGGCGCAGCCCCGAAGCGGAGCGGAGGGGAGGGCGTGGCCTCGGGGAGGCGGGGCAGGCATCTCCCGAGAAAAGAGGGGCCGCCTCTGTTGAGACAGCCCCCACGTCATCTGATGGAGGAACCAGTCCCCCGTCACTTCATGTTGTTTTCTGCTTTGATCTTACGAATCATTTCGTCCTTAGCGGCGTGGGGCATCGGCCCTTTATTGATTCGTTCGATCTGTTGTTCCGGAGTTTCGTTCTTAGGATCGTTGACCAGTTTCTGCTCCTCGGCTGAGTAGCCTGGCACAGCGTCAGGGTTATTGCAACCACTGAGGAAGGGAACACCCGCGAGGACATGGACAACTAGTAGAGCGATCTTTGGCATTTTTAGAGCCCTGTTCTCCATTCCGGCATGTTGTTCATATCCTGCACAAGTTGGTTCGTGAAGCCAGGAGTTGCCTGTTCGCTTCGTGTGACAGAACCCCACATATCATCTGTGACGGTTCGGACACTTCGGACACCTGGGACGTTCTTGGCACTGGTGTCGAAGAAGGTCACGGTAGTGGCGCGGTTCTTGGTGCTCACGATACAGGAAGTTCGTTGGTCGCCTGCAGGGATTCCGTTTGGTGTGCACATGAATCGGATGTTGTCCAGGTTACTGTCGGTGAAGTAAATCCTGGAGTTGGCAATCATGATCGTGCTCGACGACCGCTCCAACTGAGTGATCGATCCTGGGTTCCCTGCGAGCCCGGTAGCTTGCTACTGGGCGATGATGCTGTTTCCAGTTTCGTAGATCCCTGCATTGGTGTCAAGAGTGTAGCCGCGGGGGAAGCGAGTGGTTTCATCTCCTGGGCCACTGGCTGCTGGCCAGCCCCAGAAGATTGGCGAAAGATTCGACCAAGCAGCGTCATTTACGAGGGACTGGAAGATTCCACCGTCGCCGGGAGTCGTGTAGGGGACACCGTTGTTGTAAGGTCTGCCGCCGTTCTTGACGTATGGCTGAACGGCATCTTTCCAGCTTCGCATTCTGGTTGTCCACCAGTCGGCAGGCACTTCAACGATTCGTGACAAGGGCATAATGCCGTCGTGATCCGCAGTGTAGGTGGCGATAGAAGTGCCGAGTTGCTTGATGTTATAGAGTTCCTGAGTCTTTTTGGCGGCGAATTTAGCTTGTGCAAAGACGGGGAAGAGGCTAGCGATGATGGCAATTACCACGAGCAATTCGAATAACGTGAACGCTGCGGCAGAGCGAGTTCTCTTCATTGGGTTCTCCAGGCAGTCGTTGCATTGAACTACCTGGTTAACATTGTTCATCGTAAGCTCGATGATTCGACATGTAAAGTCCAATTTGGGGGTTGATTCTGAACAATTCAGCATTTTAGGCCCTTTATGTTTTTTTAAAGGGGATGAAGCCAAGAATTAATGCGAGAGAAGCCAGAACATTCTGGCATTTCCAGCATTGGCAAGAAGGGTTCTGACGAGGGGTCGTTCAGTCACTAGTTTTTGGAGATCCGATCCGAGCATGGATCTCTCCGAGTCGTCGGGAGAAAAGCCTGCCAGGGAGCCGGTCAGCCTGGCGTAACTCTCCGCGTGCTTATGGCTGAACCGCCAGAGCCTCATGTTGCGAAAGTAGAGCTGAGCGTGATCCTTCAAGTTGACTTGGATAAACAAGGCATTCCGACGCGCCTAATCTCGATACCTCTTGTCTCCCGTAACCTGATAAGCTTCCATGCAGGCGATTGCGCCCCAGGTGTTGTCGTCGTAGAACTTATCGTCATTGCCAGGGAAGAAAACCCACGCTCAAGAGGCACTTTCCGCCTCATCGTAATACTTTTCCAGCGAATCATAGTGAGGAGCAATCTTTGACCGCCACTTTTCCGGATTTACCTTCGCTGCTTCGATCACTAATTGCCAGGCAACCAGGGAAGGCCACAAAGTGTAGCCCTGGGTAACGACGCTTTCGGCTGTCGGAACTACCTTGGGGCACCAGATCCCAGCCCCCGAATCATAAAAGGTTTCGAACATCCTTTCCGTGAGAACTTGAGCTTCTTCTTGGAAGGACTCCGGTCGGTTTGAGGCAGCAATCGTGGCTTGGTGGGTTGTCAGGAGCAGGAGACTGGACACCATAATGTGACAACAATTATAGTTTCGCTCGGTGAACCTGTCGCTTTAGGGAGAAGATTTGCGAGTCGGGGAAACCAAGATTTAGAACATCTCGGTACAAACAGAACAAAAAACCCTCCTTGCCACCAGGCAGGGAGGGTTCGCAAACTTGAGAAAGAAATCTCTCTAGCGGCCTTCGAGTTGATTGGCGTAGCGGCGGCGGAACTTGTCCACGCGGCCGGCAGTATCCACGATCTTCTTTTGGCCAGTGTAAAAGGGGTGGGTGAAGGCACTGATTTCAACGCGAATCACAAAGTGATCGAGGCCGTTGATGTTGCGGACTTCGCCGCTCTTTTGGGTGCTCACGCCGACCCACTCATGCTCACCGTCAATGAATAGGACGGGATTGTTCACGGGATGGGTTTCGGTCTTCATAGTCGTAACTCGCGATTTAGCCTAAGGAGTATGGCATAAAGCTCTGATTTACAGGAAGAAGGGTGGGCCTAAGTTAGGGGCGTCTTCCGTGGAGATCGTACCAGCCAGCTTTGAACCCGAGGACATTGAAGGCTCCTCTCACATACTTCCGGATCGCAACCGGAGCCCAACGGTTCAGAGTTCCCTTATTCCCATTGAGAGCGATGTTCTTCCAGGCTTGCCGGTACTCAGCCAAAATCTCGTCTTTACTCACCCACTTGGCTGGGATTTCCAACCCAAAGAGGCCGCTCGCGCCTTTTTGAAACTGATAGTCGATCTCTCTTCCTTCTTTGGCTGGTTTGGGTGGAACTTGGTTGTGCACCTCGTGCTGGGGGATCAAAGCGAACTGGGTAAACCCACCAGCGAGAAAGGCTTGAAGCTCCGCTTCGAATCCTTCGAGCGACTCGATGTCACACTCGATGGAGGCGAATTGGGGCCTATCCACTGGTTTCAATTCTTTCACTTGGCGCAGGCAGTTCACATCTTCACCTTCGATGTCGATCTTCACCATGTAGGGTTTGCCATGGAGCTCGACGAGACGAGCAAGAGTCGTTGTTTCGACCTGGATCTCGATCGAGGGTTTTCCGTGGACATTCAGGTTTCGATCACGAAAGGTGGGGTTAATCGTGTTCCAGGCTGAGATCTCCGTGTTTTTGAAGAGGGTGATCGTCTGGCCAGGCTCGTTAAACATTGCTTTTGCTTCGACCACCAGCTGCCCCCTCGTGAGTGGGTCGGCAAACTTTCGCTTCAGTGCCTCGGCAAGATCTGGGTCTGCCTCCACCGCGACGACCTTGAATCCCTTGCGCAAATAGAAGTCTGTGTCCTCGCCGGTGTGAGCACCTATATCGAAGACAATTTGAGCATCCGAGGCAACCATGAACGCAGAAGTCTACTGCGGAACGCTGCTCCCCGACCAGGAGGAGCCGAGCCTGGGTCTAAAGCGTATGGGAACCTTAGAAGAATTGCCCCCATTTTAACGGTCGTGGAAACACTCGACACTGAGGGGAAATAGGGCGGAATTTAGGTTAGAAATGCCACGGTTCTGGCCGGTTGGTGATCTGATCGAGGGTGACCAATACCCCTGACGCCTGACCATTCATGGCTCAATTACCCTTGGTATAATGACCCTCGGAACTCAGCGCAGTCGCGTTGCCACCGACGCCAATCACGAGTGCGCTCTGCCTTCTGTTATCAGAGGAACGGCATCAATTTATGAGCACAAAACGCGTGTACCTGTTCCGCGAGGGAAATGCCACCATGCGCGACCTGTTGGGAGGCAAGGGTGCAAACCTTTGCGAAATGACCAACATCGGTCTCCCAGTCCCTCCCGGATTCACCATTACTACTGAAGTTTGTACGGAGTACTATACTTCCGGACGTCAGTTGCCAACCGGTTTGATCGACGAGATGAAGGCCGCTGTTGCCGACCTGGAGAAGGCCATGGGCCGCAACTTCGGCGGCACCGACAAGCCCCTGCTCGTGAGCGTACGCTCCGGTGCGAAGTTCTCGATGCCAGGCATGATGGACACGGTTCTGAACCTCGGTTTGAACCCTGCCACCGTCGAAGCCTTGATCGCAGAAACTGGCGATGCTCGCTTTGTCTATGACAGCTATCGCCGGTTCATCATGATGTTCTCGGACGTCTCGTTTGGTCTTTCCAAGCATGGCTTCGACAATCACATCTTCAGCGAGTACAAGGCCAAGGTCGGGGCGAAAACAGACCTCGATTTGACCGCTGACCACCTGAAAGAAGTGTGCGAACTCTTCCTGGATCACGTGCGAAAGAATATCGGCCGAGAGTTCCCGACCGATGTTTGGGAGCAACTGTCCCTTTCTGTTGAAGCAGTCTTCCGATCTTGGAACAACGACCGCGCGATCGTTTATCGACGAAAGGAAAAGATTAGCGACGATATCGGAACCGCCGTCAATATCCAAGTCATGGTCTACGGAAACGCAGGCGATGACTGTGGAACAGGTGTTGCCTTCACCCGCGACCCATCCACCGGCGAAAGAGCTCTCTACGGCGAGTACTTGATGAACGCTCAAGGCGAAGACGTTGTGGCTGGTGTGAGAACCCCAGTGCCAATCAGCGAGCTCGCTTCCCAGAACCCTGCGATCTATGCAGAGTTCGTCGAGACCTGCAACAAGCTTGAGAACCACTACAAGGATATGCAGGATCTTGAGTTCACGATCCAGCACGGAGTCCTCTACATGCTGCAGTGCCGCGCAGGAAAGCGAACCGGTGCTGCCGCTGTGAAGATCGCGGTCGACATGGTGGAAGAAGGCCTGATCAAAAAGGAAGAAGCTGTTCAGCGAGTGAGTGCAAGCCACCTCGACCAGCTGCTTCACAAGCGAATTGACCGCGCAGACCTCGCCAAGAAGGGAACGAAGGCTCTCGCTGTTGGTTTGGCTGCTTCTCCCGGTGCCGCCGTCGGAAAGGCTGTTTTTGACGCTGGTACAGCTGAAAAGCTGGGACATGGTGGCGAAAAGGTCATCCTGATCCGCGAAGAAACCAACCCAGACGACGTTCACGGAATGCTTGCCTCCCAGGCGATCCTCACGGCTCGCGGCGGCAAAACAAGCCACGCAGCAGTTGTGGCCCGCGGTTTCGGAATCCCCTGCGTTGCTGGGTGTGAATCTCTGAAGGTTGACGTACACGGAAAGAATGCCAGCAAGGAAGGAGTCGTTATCAATGAAGGCGATTTGGTTACGGTTGACGGTTCCAGCGGAGAAGTTTTCGTCGGTGAGCTGGTTCTGATTGAGCCAGAAATCACTGGCCACTTCGATACCTTGATGAACTGGGCTGACGAGTTTCGAACTCTGAAGGTGCGAGCCAACGCCGACAACCCGAAGGATGCGACCCAAGCGGTCGAATTCGGGTGCGAAGGCATCGGTCTCTGCCGAACCGAGCACATGTTCTTCGGCGACGATCGATTGCCGATCGTGCAAAAGATGATCCTGACCAAGGACGAAGGCGAACGCCAAGCATGCCTGGATAAGCTGCAAGTCGTTCAGCAATCGGATTTCGAAGGAATCTTCGAAGCTCTCGATGGCCGACCCATGACCGTTCGTCTCATTGACCCACCCATGCACGAATTCCTTCCCAGCCACGAAGAGTTGCTGAAGGAAGTCACTGTGCTGGAAACCAAGAAGGCTCTTGGCCAATCCGGCTTTGATGCTGAACTAAGCGAAAAGAAGGCTCTGCTCGGCGAGGTTTCTTCGATGAAGGAATCCAACCCCATGCTCGGTCTCCGAGGTGTCCGCCTGTCGATCATGTTCCCAGGTTTGGTTGTGATGCAAACCAGAGCGATCCTCCAGGCTGCCGCTAAGCTCATTAAGGCTGGCAAGAAGGCAGTACCTGAGATCATGATCCCCTTGGTTGGAACCCTGAACGAACTAAAGGTTATCCAAACCCAGCTTGAGGATACGGCGAAGAAAGTTCAAGAAGAGCAGGGAGTCGAAATTCCTTACACCTTCGGAACCATGATCGAAGTTCCTCGCGCTGCTCTGACGGCTGGCGAAATTGCCGAGTACGCTCAGTTCTTCAGCTTCGGAACGAACGACCTCACCCAGATGACCTTTGGTTACTCGCGAGACGACGCAGAAGGGAAGTTCTTGGGTCGCTACGTTGATCAAAAGATCCTGCCATACAACGTCTTCGAGACGATTGACTTCAGCGGAGTTGGAAAGCTCATGAAGATGGCTGTCAATGACGGTCGAACGACTCGAAGCGACCTGAAGTGCGGAATCTGCGGCGAACATGGCGGAGATCCTGATTCGATCTACTTCTGCCACGACATCGGCCTTGACTACGTGTCCTGTTCGCCCTTCCGGGTGCCGATCGCGCGCTTGGCTGCCGCTCAGGCTGCGATCCGAAGCAAGGTGAAGGTCGCCCTCGACAAGTAAGGTGAGTTCTTAGACACTCATCGATGGCAGGGGCTTTCTGATTGGCTCCAAAAATCTTCCCCCTCAGCTTTTTGCTGGGGGGGAATTTTTAGCCTATGGATGTGAAGCCCCTTTTGGATCGAAGGGTCTCGTCCGAAAGCCACTCTCCCCCATTGTTTTTTGCTTTTGCGGGAAGAATAGAGGGGGTTACGTCTTGCAAATGGTGACCTGGGACAAGGGCAGATAATCAGCCCACCTTTACTCTCCTTTGCCTTGAGCCTTGCCGACCACAGTAAAGGATTAAGAAATCGCTCCATAATAAACGATATGGAAGCGAATCAGCCCGCAAAAACGAAATCACCCCTCATTCCTGAGTTGATTTTGAGTTTGAAGGGATACAACTTCCAGAAGTTCCTCCAGGATCTGATCGCGGGTGTCACGGTTGGCTTGGTCGCCCTTCCCCTCGCGATGGCTTTTGCGATCAGTAGCGGTTTGGATCCCAAAGCTGGGATCAGCTGCGCCATCGTCGCAGGATTTATCATCAGTGCCCTCGGAGGTTCTCGCTTGCAGATCGGCGGCCCCACCGGTGCCTTTGTCGTTGTCGTGTCTGGGATTGTGGCAGTTCATGGGATCGACGGGCTCTTTATGTGCACGATGATGGCAGGCCTCTTCCTCGTCTTTTTAGGAGTGAGTCGCCTGGGGCAAGCAGTGAAGTTCATCCCGCGGCCAGTCGTGCTGGGGTTCACCAATGGAATAGCAGTCCTGATCGCCAGTACCCAGATCAAGGACTTCTTGGGCCTGAAAATCGAGAAAGTGCCGAGCGATTTTATCCACCGCATGGAGGTGCTGGGCCAGAACCTTAGCTCGATCAATCCCCAAGCAGCAGGACTCGGTTTAGCCTCCTTGGCCACGATCCTGATCATTGGGCGGATCACCAAACGTGTGCCAGGCACGATCATCGCCCTGGCTCTTGGAACGCTCGCCTGTACCCTTTTTCACGTGCCGATCGAGACAATCGGATCAAAGTTTGGGGGAATCCCTTCTGGCTTACCTCCCTTGCGAATTCCGCAGTTTCGCCCAGATCTGATTCTGCCCCTCTTGGCACCAGCCTTTACCGTTGCCATGCTTGGCGCGATTGAATCTTTACTGAGTGCGATGGTGGCAGACAAGATGGCCAATGACCGTCACAACCCCAATATGGAACTCGTCGCCCAGGGGCTCGCGAATATTGCGTCTCCCCTCGTGGGTGGCCTACCAGCGACAGGAGCGATCGCCAGAACTGCCACCAATATTAGAAGCGGTGCCCAGACTCCCGTGAGCGGGATGATCCACGCTCTAACATTGCTTCTGATCGTCCTTTTTGCAGCGCCATTGGCCAAGGGGATCCCTCTGGCCCTCCTCGCCGCCATTCTCTTTGTCGTGGCTTACAACATGGGAGAGTGGAAGGAGGTACCCAAAGTCCTTAAGACCAGCAAGGCAGATGCTGCCATCTGGTTCATCACCTTTTCACTCACTGTCCTGGCTGATCTCACGGTCGCTGTCCAGGCTGGCATGATCCTCTCTGTTCTGATCTTTGTAAACCGAGTCACAACCACGACTACTGTCAGCCAGATCACGCAGGAATACGTGGAGAGGGGCCTCCCTCACAGTCTCCAGGTCAACGAGATTCCCGAGGGTGTGATCGCTTTTCGCATCCATGGGCCATTCCTTTTTGGCGCTACCGATAAGTTGGCAACGATCGAGGAAGCCCTCCCAGACGCACCTCCCGTTATCATGTTGAGGCTGAGGAACATGACGGCGATTGATGCAACAGGGGCTGAAGCTCTAACAGAACTCATCGAAAAAATCCGTTCCACTGGCCGCACAGCGATCATTTGTGGACTCCGTTCCCAGCCTTCCGAACTCCTTGCAGACTCTCATTTGCTGGAGACCTTGGGCCAGGACAACCTCTGCCCAACGCTCAAGGCGGGAATCGAACGAGCCAACGAAGTGCTCAATCAGACGAGTACAGTAGGGGTCGAGAAAGCCGACTAAAGTTGTGCCAAAGACTGCCAAGCAAGGCACCTGATCTCCACTTTCCCAGAAGATCTACCAGGATTTACTAGCATCCCTAACGGGCCACCATTTGACATACCGATGATCTTTGGTGGGACAACGAGGCACAGGGCATGCCAGAAGGCCGTCTGAGAGGGCAAAAAAAAAAGATCAGACGGCTCTTCCGGCACACATTCCCTTCTGCTCACTGCCCCTGAGGCACAACCTAGGAGGGTCTGGAATGGACTCGGGAATGGATGTAAAAAAGATCGGTGAACTAAAAGAGCTTAAAAAGCAACTCGCATGGTGGAAATGGAGCTTTGTCGGAATCGCTGCCGCAGTAGTTGGCATTTGTTGGGTAACGATTGATGGCGCTTTCCGAGGACTCGCAACCCAGGGACCAAAACAAGAGAAGTTTCTCGCTGAACTTCAAACCGGGCTTCGCGAAGACGTCGCCCCCCTCTTGGAAGACCTTGCCAAACAAACGATGAATGAGGTGAAGCCAGAAGTGGAAGCTTCGATCAATCGTGTGAATGAACGGCTTCCAGAACTAGCAGAGGCGAGCATGAGCGAGCTGGAATCACTCCAAACGAGTCTTCCCAAGCGAGCTGAGAAGGTTTTGGAAAAGACCTTCGTGACAATGCTGATGAAGAAAGAGGAGCAGCTGCAAAAGATGTTCCCAGAAGCGACTGAAGAGCAGATCGAGCGCCTTTTGACCAACTTGGCAGAATCGTCGGTCGAGCAAGTCGGTGTGGCCAATGATGAACTCTTTGCCAAACACCAAGAACAACTCTTCCTCATCGTCAGCCATCTGGAACGCATTCGCGAAATCGAGGGCGCAAACATCGAAACAGTGGATCCTTCTTGGGAGATGGGAATCCTGGTTCTTGACCTCTTCCGCGAAGATTTGAACCGAATGAGGCCAGACAAGGCGCAGGTTCAAGTCGCAACAACTGCCTCGACAAAAGATCCCGTCAAGACCAAGACTGTTCGAATGGAAGACACTTTGAAGGTGAAGAAATGAGCAAGGATCAAGAAAACCTTGAACAAGCCGCAGTAGATTTCGTGGCGGATGAACTCGAGCAAACCAAGAAAGCTCTGAAGAACACCCAGATTTGGGGCTCCGTAATCGTCGGCTGCCTCACCATCTGGATGGGCTCCATCGCAGGTGGATTTGCGAAAAACCTCGAACCAAGTGAGGCAGCAAAAATCGCCAAGGGCCTCGCCGTTCAGAGAATCTCCGACGCACAACCTCAGATTAGCGACTATCTCAAGACTGAGATTCCACGCTATATTGAGCAAGTTCCGGAATATGCCCTAGAGCAGATCCCGATCTACCGTGCAAGCCTCGAGGACGAACTGGAATCAAGATTCCAAACCTTCGCGACCGAAACAAGCAGCAGTCTCGACAATGCCTTGGATGAATTCCTCATTGAGAACGAAGACAAATTCAAGACCATTATTTTGGCTGGCCAGGACAAGGCTACGACAGACGAAGTGGCAGTCGCGATGAGGGAGATGTTCGTCGCGTACCTTTCGGAGCCGAGCGACGACGGCGAATCGATTCAGTACAAACTGGACGAAAGCCTGAAATCCCTCCGCGAGATCGAGCACCGAACGTGGCGCATGGCAACCCAAAGCAACTTGACCGATTCGGAAATGAAGACTCGCCGAGCCGTGGCTGTGCTCTTCCACACGATCGACACCAACAAGGATGCTTGGAATCTGCCTACGCAAGGCGAAGTACAAGATGCGGTGAGAGGCTTCATCCCAGACGAGGCTCTGGCACCAGCCGAAGCCCCCGAGACAAGCCCCACCGTCGCGACGACGAAGCAGAGCCGGCCCCAGAGCGGAGACAGATTCGTAAGACCAACGACAAAGCCTACCGGCGAGAGGAACTTTGGCAGGGCCGCCGCGCCAGCAAGCCCAAAGGCTAATCCTCGACCTGTTGCAGCTCAGACAGAGGTTCAGCCTCGAGAAAACCCAGGTCGCACGCCTCGGATTCGGCAAACTTCCACCAGAGAATAGGATTTAGTTCCTGATCGACAAGAGCAGAGTTATCAGCCTTCGGGGTTCCCCCGGGGCTGATCTCACATTTGCTGGTCACGCCAAACTTTGGTGCCCCAATTGCCCCCAGGGAAACGGCAGTAAACTACTTGGAATCTTATGAAGCAAGGCACCTTTACCTACCCTTTGCCGACCAACGAACCGATTTTGAGCTATGCCCCTGGCTCATCGGAAAAGGCCAGGCTGAAGCAAGTTTTGGCCGAGCTCAAAGGGATGGAAATGGACATCCCAATGATCATCGGAGGGAAAGAAGTGCGAACGGGGAAACTCTCTGCCATTCGCCCGCCCCACGAAACCAAGCACATTTTGGGACACTTCCATGTTGGTGAGCGAGCCCACGTGGAGGAAGCCGTTGCCAGTGCCCTTGCCGCTAAACCAGCCTGGGAGGCCCTCTCGTGGGAGAACCGGGCTGCGATCTTCCTTCGCGCTGCGGACCTCATCGCCACCACCTATCGCCCCTATATGAACGCGACGACGATGTTGGGTCAGAGCAAGAATGCTTTTCAGGCCGAAATTGACAGTGCCTGCGAGATCATTGACTTCCTGCGCTTCAACGTTCATTTCCTTGATCAGATCTACCGGGATCAACCGATCAGTGGCCCCCTGATGCACAACCGCATGGAGTACCGTCCCCTGGAAGGCTTCGTTTTGGCTGTGACTCCCTTTAACTTCACGGCAATCGGCGGCAACCTCCCCACTTCGGCTGCCCTCTGTGGAAACACAGTCGTCTGGAAGTGTGCGAACACCCAGGTTTACTCTGCCAGCATGTTTATGAAGATTCTGCAGGCGGCAGGACTGCCAGATGGGGTGATCAACCTCGTCTTTGTCAGCGGCCCAGTTGTCGGTGACGTCTGTCTTAAGCACAGAGATTTCGCAGGGGTGCACTTCACCGGCTCGACTGGAACGTTTAATGGCATGTGGAAGACGATCGGGGAGAATATGGATACCTACCGATCCTACCCACGTGTGGTTGGTGAGACAGGGGGCAAGGACTTTGTCATTGCTCACCCCAGCGCCAACTCAGATGTGCTCGTGACTGCCCTTTTGCGCGGGGCTTTTGAATATCAAGGCCAGAAATGCAGTGCCGCCTCTCGAGCCTATATTCCGTCGAACCTGGCTGCGGAAGTGAAAGAGAAACTCATCGCGGGAGTTCAGAGCTTTAAGATGGGCTCAGTGGAAGACTTCACCAACTTTGTGAACGCAGTGATCGACGAGAAGTCGTACCAGAACATTACCGGCTATATCGACCGAGCGAAAGCCTCTTCTGAAGCAGAAATCTGGGTGGGGGGCACCTACGATTCGAGCGAAGGTTGGTTCGTTTCTCCAACCGTGATCGAAGCGAAGAACCCTCATTACGAGTCAATGGTCCAGGAGATCTTCGGGCCGGTTCTGACCCTGTACGTTTATGACGAGAACGACTTTTCTGGTGCCTTGAAGCTCGTTGATGAGACCTCTCCCTATGCTCTGACCGGTGCGATCATCAGCCAGGATCGAGCAGCAGTGGATCTTGCCGTGGAGAAACTCCGCCATGCAGCCGGCAACTTTTACATCAACGATAAGCCGACGGGAGCTGTCGTTGGACAGCAACCCTTTGGCGGGGCCAGAGCGAGCGGAACTAATGACAAGGCAGGGTCGAAGCTTAATCTGCTCCGTTGGCTGAGCGCGAGGACAATCAAGGAAACGACCGTTCCTCCGACGGACTATCGCTATCCTTTCATGGGCGAGGCCTGAGCAGTTGTTTCGGCGCGCTTCGGTTGGCAGCAAGAGAGAGAGGCTTTCCTGGCCTGAGTCCGAGGCTTTGAGACCTGGTTGCATCAGTCCTTCTGTCCGCAATTCGTCGCGTCTGAGCAGCCCCAGGATCGCGGAGAACTGGTGAGGGGAATCTCCGCTGGCTGGCTGCGAAGGGAGAAAGAACGGAACTCGCGCCGCCCTGGCCCGCAGCCACGCCCGCCCGGAGCCGACCTTGGGTGGCAGGTTCCCCACTTGGTCTCCGGGCCCGCCCCCGGCCGGCGCGAGTCCTCCTTCAGAATTCGATTCTAGCCAGACTCCAACGGAGTTTAGGGAGATCCGAAAAGAAGCACCGAAACCAGCAGTACCCAGCCAGCCAAAGGCTCCAGTCCTTCTCCTAGCTTCTGACAGCAAGCAAGAAGCGAAGTCCAAGAGAAACGAGAGAGCCCTACTCACGCCCAAACCAGCCAAAGGCTCCAGTCCTTCTCCTAGCTTCTGACAGCAAGCAAGAAGCGAAATCCAAGAGAAACGAGCGAGCCCTACTCACGCCCAAGCCAAACCAGCCGAAGGCTCCCCTGCGCCGCACGGGGGCAGACCGGACGAGTGCTCCAATTTCGCTCACCCAAGTGAGGAACCGGTCGGGTGTGGCCGTGGGCCCGGCGGCGCGGAGCCGCTGACTTTTCTAAAGGGATTATCCCTTCAAAGATCCAACCGGATGCGAGGGGAAACTGAAGAAAGCATCACCCCAGTTGCAGCAACGAAATATTAGAGCCAGCCGAAGGCCCCCCCCCCGCCGCACGGGGGCAGACCGGACGAGTGCTCCAATTTCGCTCACCCAAATGGGGAACCGGTCGGGCGTGGCCGTGGGCCCGGCGGCGCGCGGAGTTGTTTGAGCTCGCTGGCCAGCATCCCGGCATACTCGTCGCCCCATCGGCAGGTGGTCTGGTCGGTGATTCCGCGAGCCCGGGCAAGGGCCGCTATGGACCCGCATCCCTCAACCTATTTGAGAATCTCAAGTACCTCACCTTCGGCCCATCGCTTTCCTTGTCCTTTGGGCAACTGCCGATCTGAAGGTTTCAAGCACTTGGGAAGGGCCAGATTTAGGGGAGCAGTTCGAACCTAGTGTGTCCAGACCGTGATAATCCGGACTGGTTTAACTAGATGATCTCTTCATCAACTCTTCTACCTCATCGAGAGCCCGTTGCTCTCTAGTCAACGCCCTATCAAAGGTAACCGATGAATGCACGAAGACGATTAGGCAAAGAACACAAAAAATAAGACACACGATGGCCCGTACCCTCATTTGAAAGGGAATGAAATCCGTTAGCTCCTGGCTCTTAGGTTTTTCCATCTTTCCTCAGATATCGTTCTAGCTTCTCGAAGTGCGTTGTTGAACTCAGAGTTGGTTTTCCAGTTGGATTTCCCAGACTTGAGTCGGGAAGGCCAGAGTCAATTTTCGAAAGCTCGGCATAGGCGGTCGCCTAGTAGATAACATTGCCGCCTCAACCTCTCAAACATTATTACGCCAACTTGGCAGGAGATTGATATCCAATACTAGTGCAGAAATTATGCTAGTCATGAGGTGCTCTCCAAAAGATAGCTATGTTATTGATAGACAGAATCAACAGCAAGGCTAACAATGGGGAAACGAAGAGGTAAAGCAAGGTGATAATCGGATGTGGGAGTTGGTCTATCGATAAACCGTATGGAAGGCAGATCAGGATGTAGGCAAGACTCTTCCACTTGAGTCCTTTTCCTGCGGTCGAACGGAGTACTCCAATAAGAAAGAAAACAACTCCCCAAAGTGGAAAGAGGAATAGTACCGGGGCAAAGAGATTCCACTCAAATATATGGATTATAAACTCAACCATGGCTTCACACGATACTCACTTCGTGGCTTGGCGTTCTGGCCGAGCACAGGATTAAAGAGGAAGCTAGGGAAGAGATTAGGCCAATAGTAAGGTGCACGCGGAACCCTACAAACCTCATTTGGACGAGGTTCGTACTCTTTTGGAAACCCAGTATTGAGAGCGTCTTCCATCGCCTTAAACCACCAGTGTATCCAAGAGTTAATTCCTCCGGGGTGGGCTTGTCCAGCAGCCCCATTTGTTCCTCCAGAGCGCACGACACCTTTCGAATCTAATCGATACGAAGACGCTCCTCCAAGTCGTCCCGGTAAGAAATATACTTTGGCGACCCCAGACTTGCTTACTACGATGATCAGATCAACATCCATGCGAGGATCGGTGACATACCCGGCTGGAACCTCTACATCTCGCCAGCTATCACCCTTCATCCATGAAAAGTCACCAAATGCAATCACAGTTCCATGAAAATTGGGATCTACCTGCACTTGAACTGGATCATGCCACCTGAGTCCAGTCGGATCTACTCCCGAGATCGGGTTACCCTCGCCTGCGCCGTAGGAGTTCCAATTCCTGCCATCCTTTATCGGATCTCTGGTCAGGAAGCGGCCGGTGGAAGAGTCATAGTAGCGATGGCCGAGGAGTTTGAGCCCCGACGCGTCTTCCTGGTAGCCAAACCCTCCCGCGTAGCCAAAGGCTGACCCTTCGATCTGCCTGACTGTCCATCGTACTTTTGGCCTCATTCGCACTAATACGCAATTAAGTTCATAAGCACCTGGCAAATCCTACTCCACGTTCACCCACGAATGTTGATAGCCTTCTTTGATGCGAAAAACCCTAATTTGAGCAAGGCTTGAATCCAGCTCCGGCGGCAGAACGGACTTACCATCGGTACTTCTGATCGAGCTCAGCTTGAAGGTTGATGCTTTGCGAGAACTTGTAAGATTCTTCACCCTGCTCTTGTACTCGAATATGTTCGAAAACGACTGTTGCTCACCCCTCTTCAATCCCATCGCCGCATCTAGTATTTCCAGGAACTTTGAATAACCCCTCACGTCCAATACCTTTCCCCCTCCTCGAATCTTAGGGCTTGGGCCAGCCTTCCCACGAACCGTAACAGAGAAAAGACGATCCGGCACATGATTGTTAGGCGTCACATAAAGTAGGCACATCCGAGTTGCCACTAACGAATTCACTTGAAAGTTTCTAATTTCAAGGGACTTAAGCTCTTCCCACGAAAGGTAATCTAGCCCGATTCTGTCTTCTGTCACTAACAGACCAGGGGGCTCCTCCGGCCAAGGCAACTCTGCCAATTTACTCGCTACGCCCGTGTTAGCTATCACTGGCCTGTGTGCCCAGTGCGACTCCCACTGCGAGTGTTCCGCTTGCATCAGCACTATAAAGAGGATTGGCCCAAGGAGAACCGTCGATATAACAAGTATCCAGAACCCTATTTCAAAAGGACTTCTCTTCTTGGGGAAGTTTGATCTCTCCTTCTTCATTTGTGCTCCTTTTTTGCGTCATCTAAGAGATCAAAGAGACCCTTAAAGAGGCCTTGTCCGTCCTTGATCGCCTCTCCAGTTAAATCACCAACTGGCTCCATGGAGTGCCCAACCTCTCTACGCATCTGATCCTGAACTTCGTGGGGACAATTTCCATGACGTTTACATACTTCTCTCACATTACAGTGTATTTCAGCCACAAGTTGCGTGCGTCGCACCGAGAGTCCAATATCTACACCCCCTTTCACAGTAAAGTATACGCAAGCCGCAATGGCAACGGCGGCGGCGACAAACCAAATGATTAATCCGGTTGGATCAGCCCCGGTTACCGGATTCGCCTGGCCTGCCCCATAGGAGTACCAATTCCTTCCATCCTTTATCGGATCTCTGGTGAGGAAGCGGCCGGTGGTGGAATCGTAGTAGCGATGGCCGAGGAGTTTCAGGCCAGTCGCATCTTCCTGGTAGCCAAATCCCCCTGCGTAGCCAAAGGCTGAACCCCACGTTCCGGTAGAAGAGATGAGGTTTCCGAAAGCGTCATAGTCCCTCTTCGCCACCATCTGTTGGGCGACATTGGACATCGCCTCCACTGACTTCAGTCCGTGGTGCTGGTACCTCGTGACACCATTCCTTCTTTCCGAAATTCCTGGCGTATAAGCTGCCCCAGAATCACGAAGAACTGGTGCGGAAAGCGAAACTCAGGGTGCGATATCAAGGAGAGAAAAGACTCGCGCCGCCCTGGCCCGCAGCCACGCCCGCCCGGAGCCAACCTTGGGAGGCAGGTTCCCCACTTGGTCTCCGGGCCCGCCCCCGGACGGCGCGAGTTTCCTCAGGATCCAAGTGCTTACTCCTTCTTCGGAGAGAGAGGCTTATCACTCGATCCTCTCTTCGGAGTACGACACTGCAAAAGAACGCAGCGGACAGAAAAAGAAACCCCAAAAGACGCCAAAGCCAGCCGAAGGCTTCCCCGCGGCGGCCGGGGGCAGACCGGACGAGTGCTCGGATTTTGCTCAACCCAGTGAGGAACCGGTCGGGCGTGGCCGTGGGCCAGGCGGCGCGGGGGAGAAGATGATTGGCCGCTCAAGCTAGTATCTGCCCCCCATCCCAATCCCTTCCCCCCAGCAAAAATACTGGGGGGAAGGGTTTTCAGAGAGTCCACCAGCCAAAGACGAAAAAAACCCCGGGATCAAAAGATCTCGGGGTTGAGGGGGACAGGCTAAAGCCGTTACTTGCTCTTGACGTGTCGAGAGCGAACGATAAAGCCGTCAGTCCGCTTGTTCTTTCTGGTGCGACGACCCAGGGCCTTGTTACCCCATCGGTCGACCGGACCTTTCTTTCGTCCAACGGGCGACTTGGCTTCACCACCACCGTGGGGGTGGTCTCGCGGGCTCTTCACGACGCCTCGGTTGTGAGGCTTGCGTCCGAGGCCACGATTCTTTCCGGCTTTCCCAAGTTGCTCGTTTTCGTGCTCCGCGTTACCAACTTCACCGATGGTGGCTCGGCAGTCCATATGAACCATTCGCATTTCACCGCTCGGCAATCGAAGAGTGACGTAAGTTCCTTCCTTAGCCATCACCTGGGCACTGGCACCGGCGCTGCGAACCATCTGACCTCCCCGGCCAGGTTGGAGCTCAATATTGTGCACCAAGGTACCGAGAGGGATGTTGCGCAGAGCAAGGCAGTTGCCAGGCAGAATGTCGGATCCAGGGCCGCTTTGAACAACCGTTCCAACTGCCAAGTTTCGAGGAGCCAAGATGTAGGTCTTAGTTCCATCGGTGTATTGCAGCAGAGCGATCCGGCAAGTGCGGTTCGGATCATATTCGATCGACATCACTGTCGCATCCATCCCATCCTTCAATCTCTTGAAGTCGATAATGCGATAGCGTCGCTTGTTTCCGCCGCCGCGGTTGGCCATGGTGATCCGCCCCGTGTGGTTGCGTCCGCCAGATTTCTTAATCGGGGCAAGCAGGGTCTTTTCCGGCTTTTTCCCTTTCGTCAGTTCCGAGTAGGTACTGACGATTTGGTGCCGTCGACCAGGCGATGTGGGTTTCAGTCTTTTAGTTGGCATGGTCGTTTAGACTCCGTAGTCCTCTAGCTTCTGGCCTTTGGCCAGGGTGATAATGGCCTTCTTCTGGTCTGGCTTCTTGCCGGGAGCTCTTTGCCCGACTCGTCGCTTCTTGCCCAGAACCTTCACGGTTCGAACCTGAGTGACGGTGATAAAGTCGTCCTTTTTCTTGCCAGCATTGTAGATGGCTTCGAAAGCGGCTTTGATCTCGATCTTGTTAGCATCCTTTGCCACCAGGAAGGTGTATTGGCGCTGCAGATCAGCTTCGTCCTTGATCCGAGGATCCCCGTAGCTCAGAGCAGCTGATTTTTGGGTGATTCGCGGGGCGATGATGATGGTATGGGGATCTTTCATGCTGTCCAGGCCTCCTCCGTCTTCTTCAGCGCATCAGCCGAGATGACGATCTTATGGGCCACGACCAAGTCGCGGGTTGAGAAGGTTGAGGCTTTTCCGTCGCGGCTTGGGGCAGTGCGAACTTCGACGTTTGGCAAGTTGCGGAAGCTCTTAAGGACGTTCTCATCGTACTCAGCTACCACAACAAGGACTCGTCGAACGTCTGCGACACCGAGAGCGGTCAGAAGATTCAGGGCATCCTTTGTGCGAGGTGCAGCGAAGGAGATGGCTTCGGCAACCACCACATTCTCATCCGCCAGCTTTTGGCTGAAGGCTGCGATGATGGCTTGTCGGCGCTCTTTGCGGTTGATCTTCTTACTGTAGTCGCGAGGCTTGACTGCGAGGGCCATGCCACCATGAGCATAGTGGGGAGCTCTTGTCGTTCCTTGCCGCGCGTTACCAGTCTTCTTTTGCTTATAAGGCTTGCGCCCGCCGCCTCTGACTTCACTTCTGGTTCTTGCGCTTTGGGTTCCTTGTCGCTCGTTCGCTTGCTCCACAACGATAGCTCGGTGTACGACCGAAGCGGTGATGGCAGAGGAAGCCAGGGAGATGGCTTCGGAGACCTTATGCTTTCCAACCGTTTTACCGCCGGCAGATTTGATTTCGATTTCAGCCATGATCTCTTACCTCTTGCTCCTATTCACTGTGACAAGGGCTCCATTGGCTCCTGGCACGCTGCCAGAAAGAAGAACCAGGTTGCGCTCAGAATCAACAGAGACGACCTTCAATCCGGATTGGGTGACCTGATCGGTACCCATGTGGCCAGGCTTGCGCGTTCCTTTAAAAACGCGTTGGGGTCCGGTTGCACCGCTTGAAAGGGGACGTCGGTGGGTCATGTAGCCGTGGGTCATGTGTTGACCCCGGAAATGGTGACGCTTCACGCCGCCAGCAAACCCGCGACCCTTGCTGATCCCGATGGCATCAACTGCCTCGCCGGCTTCGAAAACGTCAACCTTGATTTCTTGGCCGAGGCTAAAGCCATCGACCGAATCAACTCGAAACTCGCGAAGGTGGCGGAGGTTGCTCTTCACCCCTGCCTTCTTCAAGTGGCCGTACTTGGGCCAGGTCAGATTCTTATCACTCATCTCACCGAAGCCGACTTGGATTGCGTTGTAGCCATCCTTTTCGAGCGTCTTGATTTGAGTAACGTACATCGGACCGGCCTGGATGACTGTTACCGGCACCATTCTTCCCTCGCCATCGAAGACGTGGGTCATGCCGATTTTGGTTCCTAGGATTCCCGGAAACATATCGTTTGTATTGAACTCCTTTCTCTCAACCAGCTTACTTGCCTCCGAGTCGACTTTCCGGTTGCGTTGCCCGCTGTTTCTGAGAGAAACAAATTTTAGGTGCGGGGCGCGTCGATCGGTGCTTTGAAGCCGTCTGATAGATGTTGGTGAGATCGCTTTTGAGACAATCTCATTCCGCCCATTTTGGGCGGCTGTAGAAGATACCTTTCTTACAACCCTCTCGGTTGGGTCTTCGTGGCTTTTCCACTGCCGCTAGACACTTTGCCCTAACGGAGCTCGACTTAACACCCATCCGACGTAATCAGGGTCATAGTCTGGCGAGGAATATGGCAGAAAAAACCTGGGAAGATTTGACCAGCGAGTTTGGTCACAGGAGTAAAGAGTGCCAGGCCTTGCTC
>JALOLT010000084.1 GCA_025455775.1 Fimbriimonadaceae bacterium | reverse complement strand
CTGCGCCGCTACGTAGACCAGGGAGGAACTCTCTGGGTCGATATCACCGACGGAGGGAGCCTCGAACCCACTCAAAACCTCCCCATCACTGTCAAGACAGAATCAATACCTGGCGCCCTGGTGGCAAGCCTGAATCACCCCCTTCTCAGTTTCCCGAACCAGCTGGATCTGGGCGATGTCTTGAATCTCTCTGCCCAGGGCGACACTGCCATCACGAACCTTACCAATGGTGATGTCGGAGCCCTCTCCACCATCTTTAACTCCTCCTTGGCCGAAACGTTCCGGCTCGAACCTGTGGCTGGCCCAGCAACAGGCGGCACAGTGAACGTGGCTCGAATCGGTGACGGATTCTTGGTGGTGACGACGCGCTTTGCCGCGAGCACCCTCAATCAAGGGTTCAATCCCTCGGCTCCAGGACTCCCGAACATCGCATTCAACGCTCAAGCAACGGTTCAGAACAATACTTTCACGAGCGGTGCCAAGTTCGTGGTGAACCTTCTCTCCCTTTCGTCCAGTTACTCTGGTGTTGGGGGTGGGAGCAGAAAGACGAACTCAACGCGAGCGACAGTCGGAGCTCCAGCTATCAACCGATTTGTCGTCGATGCTGCGAACGCCAATGGCCCGAGCAACGGATTCACATCCCTGAATGCGCCAGCCCTCTTCAAAGGGCGCATGGTCACGACTTCGGGAAACAGAATCTTCGTCTATTCTTCTCGGCCAGGAGCTGCTCTCGACGGGACCGGATCCTCTGACAATGGAGTTCAAGATCCTGTCGGTGCAGGTTATGACCTGATTTGGGCCAGTGCTCCAGCGAGTGGAACCCTCTCTGCCCCGACTGTGGTCGAGGCTCCCGATTCGACCGTCCGCGACCAGATCTGGGTGACCACTAGCCAAGGAGAAGTCCTGGTCTTCAACCTAGAGGCCGCTGGAGCGAACGTTGGCCCTGTGCGAACTCACGCGGCTGGCGCATCACTCCCTCCCGCTGGGCCAATCGATGGCCCCTATGCTGTGACGGTTCATGAGGGGTTAGCCTTCGCCACAGATGCTCGTTCCGTTGACCAATTCGGGAGAATCAGAACTTTTGATCTTCGCACAATGGATCCTGTGCAAAACGGCTCTGGCAACGCCTTTGCCGTCTTTGCCTCTCCCAGAATGCCACGCCCTTCTGGCTCACCGACCGTTGGCTATATCCCCATCCGAGACGCTTCTGGCGGAATGGATCGCGTCGCCTATCTTCCCACCAGACCAATCGAACTTCAAGGTCGCACAGCTGGGGTCACAAGCCTCTGGATCGGAGCGAAGGGAGAATCTCCTTTCGCTGTCAGCCAGACTGGCACCCAAGTGACTTTGAACCTTCGCCCCTCGCTGAACCAATTGCCAATCCTCATGGCGCCTGCGACTGGTCTCGCTCCCCGCATCACCCTTCTGCGCGAAAACGGGGATCCTTTCACGACTTCAGAAATGCAAGCCGTTCTGACAGGGGTGATTCAGCAACCAGTCGGAGCGCCAGGCACGCTTCAGGTCTTCTTGCAAGCCAGTGCAGTGGGAGCCTTTAACTGGGATGGCAGCAATCCTGCCCAGCCTCGCGTCGGATGGAGAGTCGACTACACCCTCGATTGGGGAACAGTGACCGGCGGGACGACCCCTGGCGATAGCTTTGTTCGAGGAAACATTGAGGTTCCTGACAACCCATCTGCCATTCGAAGGAGGATCATTGGTAGTCCAGCTCTTGCTCCTTCCGGCAACCTCTTGTTCGCTGTCTCTGATCCAACCGGGACAGCCTCCGGCGGAACCTTCTTTAACATCATCGAAGAGGGAAGAGGTGACTTCTTGGTTCGAACCCGCTATGACCTCTACAATGCCATCACTGGGTTCCAAACGGTCGGAGGCGGGACCGTCGCCTACCGGGAGCCAGTTTTGGACGAAGACGAGCTCCTTCGGGCAATCCCGATTCTGAGAGGCACTTTAAGAGATTTCCGGTTCGCGAGTTCGGTGGCGATCAAAGGCGATGTCGCCTATGTCACTGCCAATGCGATCAAGCAGACAACGGCAGGATTTCCAGCCCCCTCGAGCGTGCTGCTCGCCTTCCGCGTGGCTCCAGATCCACTGGAGCTGACGGTGGATATTGGGGCTCCGACTGGACAAGAACTCGTGCTGACCCTGGCCCAGCCAGATGTCGCTCGCAGTGCCAACCCCGCGACACCCACGGCCTTTAGTGCTTTGGCGAACAATGCCTTTACGGTTAATCGGATCCCTGCCTCAAACTTGGCGAGAATCATCATCCCCAGCTTGAGCCCCGCACGCCGAGGCGCGATGACAAGTTGTATCAGCACAAACCTCCCACTCCTGGTCAGGCGAGCGAACCAAGCTGACGTCTTGATCGAACCAGAGGCCACTGGATCCGTTACAGCTGGCGGAGCCACCTTTACCCCTGGCTTTGCCAATGGTAAGTTCAATCATAACCTGTGGTATGCCGTTTTGAATGGCTACACGGCAACGGCTGGCCCAATCGTAACGGGAGAAACGATGTTCGTGGCTGGCAATAGCGTTCTGCCTTCTCTCACGACATCTGGCTTCAGCGCCATTCGTGAAGATGGCCTCTTGTTTGGCTTTGCCTCGACCGTGGCGGGGAACGATCCCTTCTTGCAGAGCAACAGTCTGAGGCCGTGGCTCTCTCAGTTGATGACCCTGCGAAAGACTGGCGCGACACCCTTCGACTTTAGCGATGTCTCTCCGTCTACGTCAGTCCTCTGGCCGCAGCCGCGAGGCATCGAGAGCTTCGACGACTTTAGAATTCGTCTCCTCCAGGCTGCCTTAACCAGCACTGTGGCGGGAGAAGATACCAGGGCCCTGACCCTGGCAGCAGGGGATGGAGTGATCGCAACGACCACTCCGCGCAAGCTCCACGCTTTTGCGCGATCCGACTTCTGGGTTGTTGATGCTGGCCGAATCTCACGGTTCGACCCAAGCGGTAATCCGATCTTCAGTACGGATAAGGTCCTGCTTTCGGGCGAGGAGTTAGCGCGGGCGAATGCGGGACAGGTGCGTGGTCTTAACTCACCGACTCGGGTCTATCCGGACGGAGTAAACGGAGCCTGGGTGGTCGATACTGGCGCGAATGCCGTAATGAGACTGGACGGATCGGCGCGAGCCATCCGCACCATTTCCCGGCTGCGCTTCCATCCAACCTTCCGCCCGGCTGGGATGCTGGATAACGCACCAGCAGACTTGCGTTCGCCACGCGACGTCCTGACCTTTACAACTTTCCGCTCCGTCGCCGAGGTTGCCAGCACCTTCCCTGGTGAGACTTTGCGCCAGACTGCCACGGCAGAACGGTGGGAGCACGTCGTGATCGCAGACGCAGGCAACAACCGTGTCGTCGAACTCATCGACAGGTATCGCCTGGATTCTAGCGGCAGAGTTCTGGGAATCGTTGAGTATCAGGATCGCAGGGAAGGGGCTGCTACTGGCAACTTCGTTCCTGCCCTTGGAGTGGCCCTTTGGCACACACCAGAAGAACTCTCTGGCAAGGGGTACTCCTACAACACCTTGAGTCGAACCAGACTCCAGGTCGGGCCGACCATTCGTGAGATCTATGCCTTTGGATTCGGCAACGTCGAACCTGGCCGGGCCACTTTTGGTCTGGATACTGTCGGTGGCCAACGGGATGTGAGCAGTGGATTCGGCGGCGTCGTGCTCTACGATGGCCCGAACTCGACCGTGATCAACTCGTTCCAACTTCCAGGGGTGCCCCAAAACTCGTTCCTGGGAGAAAATCCAGTTGGGAGCGGCAACTTCCAGTTCAACTTACCGGTGAACAATCAGTCGGTTCGAACAGTCAAAATCTCTGGCTTGAATTCGGTTACCCTGCGCTACGTGAGCGTGGGTGGGACTCCGACTCTGGCTGTGATGATTGCGATGTCATCTGGAATCTACGAGCTGGTCGAAGATACGACCGAGACGAACCCAGAATGGCGCTGGAAGGTGAGGTGGATGTTGCCGAGAGAAGCTTTTGTAGGAATGAGACGCCCTCGTACCGGGGTGAGCTTTACCGTCGGCCAATTGCAGGGTAACCCACAAGATTTCCGTCCGATGTATGCAAGGCGGCTGGATTCGGGAGATGTCCTGGTCGTGAACGGCTTTTCCGGTCGCAGATTCGGTGGCACCCAAAACCTCTATGATGGGGAAGTGCTCCTGATCGACGGCATCTTCGGTGACTCATCCGGTGCCAGAGGCTATCTGTTGGGCCGAGCCAACCTCGGTTTCGACTCGTTAAGTGTGAAGTTTGAACTGCCCCCAGTCGTCGGGATTCGGGGCATCGTGAACCCTGTCTTCGCAGAAAGGCAATGAAAATGAACCAAGCAATGGGAATGAAATGGAAGAGTTTGCGACGCATGTTGCAGCCAGCAGGCTTTGTGCTCCTGGGTGCCGCCCTCGTGGCTGTCGCTTTAGCTCAGGATTTCCGCCAATCTGGCAGCACGGCTAATCGCCAGGGAGTGACGCAGCAGCAGCCAGCGACCCTCGTGCCAGTTACGACCTGGGCAAACGCTGGTCGCGGATTCCTGCGCTGGTGGGATCCCATCATCACGCTTGGGGAACAAGTCGATAACGATGGAGTTGGTGCTGGTGCGACCCTGGGAACCTGGGTCAACCCTGCTCCCATCGCCACACCGACGCCAAACTTTATCCTGGCAGGCGGCTACTTCCAAACTGTCGTCGCGACTCCGCCTTACCGCTACGCCAGAACGACTGCCGCAACAAGTACCACCGACCCGACCGCTGGTGCCACTGCGATCTATCAATGGACGATCTCTAGCCTCGCCCCAGGGCAACAGTATGAGGTGGAAGTGAACGTCCCGATCGGGCCGACCAACACCCAACCCAGCTTGCCAATCGGGATTGGAAATGAGTTAGTTTATCAACAGAGATACTTTGTCTACGCAATCGAGGATGCCGACGGAATCGAGAACCAAGTCATCGACTCTTTCCTCGGAGGCGGATTTGTCCGTTTCGGAGAAGCAGAGAACAGACTCTACGTAGCCGATGCGACCGGAACCATCCAGGTAAGACTCTACAACACAGCGCCCCGCACCGATTTCGGTACCTTCCGAGACCCCCAAGCAAACCCTGGAAACGAACTCGTTTATGCCGACTTGGTTCGGGTCAATGCCAGAGCCGTTAACGCTGGCTCAATTCAGGCCACGCCAGTCGTTGGCTTGCTGCAATCTCCTCCACCCAGCGGAGGGACGACGAGTTTTGAACAAAGAGTCGTCTCGGCTCGCAACGAATCAGTGGTCAATAGCGAGACAGGGGCAACTCAGTCACTGGGCCTCGTTACTTCCTTCTCTCACAATGGTGACCTCGCTGACGCTGGACAACCTCTGCGCCGCAACATGGTCTGGAGTTGGCCTGTCCGCCGCCCCTTTACCCTGGATGGGACTGAAGCAGAGGACTATGCCACCAGGCGACTCGCCTGGCTGACCCCCAGGGCTCAGCAAAGAATTCAAGTCGATAACTTGAATGCTTACACAAATAACCTGGGCTTTTCGATTTTGACCGGCGGCTCTGTCGGGCCAAACTATGGCGAAGCTCTGGTCGTGAGTGGCACCCCGACTGCCTCCTATACCTTTGGAACGAGGCTTCCTGCCGACCGGTACAACCTTGAAATTCACATCCCGACCTCGATTCCGGGATTGCAGAGAGCGCTCGGCGGAGTTATCGAGGTTCTTCAGGGAACCCAAGTGGTGGACTCGATTCCATTCAACTTTGCCGCCAACAACGGCTGGGTCGCTCTTCCGGCTCCCAGTACAGGTACATACGCTCACACTGAAGCAGAACCCCTGACGGTTCGCATCACCAACCGCACCACTGTGGCGGCAGATGTGACGGCGAACCGGATCGTTGCTGCAGACGCTGTTCGCTTCGTCAGGCGATCCAACCTCTCTGTGACTTCGACCCCGGTCTTAGCCAACGTTTCGATCAACGTAGCTGGTGTGCCGACTCAAAGGGATGTCGTCATCGTGGCGATGAATAATGGCCGAATCTACTGCCTAGATGCCCACGGGGATCCAGCCACTGGAAACCCTCCCCAGGTCTATTGGACATACCCAACTGAGGGAGCCATTGACCCGAACGCGGCAGTGAGCGAAGATGGTGGTATCGCTGAGATGCCAACCGAGTTCGGCACTTCGAGCGGCATGGTCGTTGGCAATACCTTCATCATTGGTTCTGCCAACGGACGGGTTTACAGTATCGACATCGCGGGACGAGGCGACGGTACAACAAGCCGCAACTGGACCTATCCCAACGACTACTCACCTGCGACCCCGCTGGCCCAAATGAGCCCAAGTGCGCTCGAAACAGTTCGCGGAAGCGTGTCTTATGATGCGAGCAATGGGAACGTCTTAATCCCTGGAAATGGGCGAGTTCACGCAGTGGGTCTGGCTGGAACGCCAGCCTCCAAATCGACGACAGCTACCTGGCTCTTCCCAGATATTACGTCTCCGATCTTAGGTGAAATCTCAACGACACCTGTCGTGAACGAAGCGGGCGGCCTCGCCTACCTGACAGCGCCAGAATCAGTCGGAGCAGTGGATCACACAGTCTATGCTCTGAACCTCGCCACTGGTGTGCCAGCTTGGTTGAGCGATGAGATCTCCGCGGGAGTTCCTTTCGGTACCCTGCGGTCAACCCCTCTCTACGTTCAGAACTTTGGGGCGATCACTGACACCCTCTACCTTGTGGGTGGCAACGGAACCCTAACTGCCCTGAACGGGACAACCGGTACTCTGCTTTGGAATAGCACCGAAGCCTTCGGTGGCTCGATTGCCCAGCCCACCATCGGATTCCTTCGCACCTTTGACGAGTTCGGAGTCATGCAAAACGCAGTCCCAACCGTCTTCGTGGCAGGACGAGTCGGGAATCTTTACGGCTTTTTTGCCGATGGAACCACTACAACGACCGGCTCCCGCCGGAACTGGCGCTACCAATTGGAAGGTGATAACCAGGTGAGTGGGATCGCGGTCGGGGGATGGCCAAACGCCCTCACCCCTGCGGCTAATCGAACGCACCTTTATGTCGGAGATAGCGAAGGGGTTCTCTACGCCTTCTCCTCGGTGGATGATTCAAACTCCGCGCCTCCGATCACACCTGGGAGACGACCTGGCCGAGAAGAGACGGCGGACAATGATCCGGACGCAGGCGCCCTGATCATCGATCGGGATGACTTCATCCTCATTTCCCCGGCCGAGTTCCGAAGCCTCCAATCCAGGGCTTTGACAACAACGGTTGACTATGTCAACGATATTGCCCCGATCTTTGCCTCTCAAGAGATCACCCGGCGAGACTTCGAGTTTGGTGAGAACCTCTATGTGCTGATCAGAAATCTGCCGACCCCGTCTGCGACAAGCTACACGGTTGAAGTGAGGAACTTTAATGGTGGAACCCGCGGCAGGGGAGGACTCCAGGCCCAGGTACGTGAGTCAGCGAACCCGCCAGTCGCCTCTGAAGCTGGATATGCCTTCCTGCAACTTCCGATCACCTCGGCAGGGGCTGCGACAACTCTGCCTGGACAAACGAGCGTCACAGCCCGTCTCAGACTCCTCTCTGCCAGAGGAAACTCCGGGCCTGAGTCAAGATTGCGCGCATCTGTGAATACCCCTCCCGTGGGTGACATCAATCTCGCCCACCCCTTGGGAGTGAGCTTCGGAGCAGGAGCAACCTTGAGCGAGGCAGGAATCACCACGACCCCCACGGCAACGACGGTTCGGGGCAATAACCCAGCCGGAGTCTCAGCCGGAACCATCTTCCCGAACTCCTTCTGGGATGCAGGCGGAGCAGCCCCTGGCAGCTTCTTTAGTGCCACGAGCGGCGTCGCAGCTGATCCCGTGAACCACGGTGGAGCTGGCGACCTCACCTTGCGAGCTGTAGACCGGTCCTTAACGACCCTCCTCTTCGGCCCAACGAGGGGCATCACGAACGTGCGCCTGACTCCGGAAGACCAACAGTTCCAAGCGAACACGAATCCGAACACTTGGACTACGGATGCCAGCGACCCTGCTTTCCCAGTGTCTGTTGATCCTGTGGCAGGGCTCGGAATCCCCTACGCTCTGAACCAAGGAACCAATAAGGCCACCTGGCTCTATCGCAGGTTCGAGGACTACCCCTACACTCAGCCGAACTTGAGCCTGGACTACCCTGACATCAGCCGCAGTGCCCTCTCCGGCACCAAGCTCGAGTTTGGTCAAGTTCAGAATCCCTACTTCCAAAACGTGGATCTGCTCGCCCCGGCCATCACCCAGGCGGCAAGGAACACTTACGACACCTTTGCTGGCTACAACGCTGGACTCACGGGGCGCACTCTGACGCCAACCCCGATGACCCTGAGCGTGAACGTCCCACGATTCCATCCCTTTGTGGCAAACGCCTACCGAGGTCGACAGTTCATCTATGTCGACAACGGGAACCAGCAACGGGATGAGAACGACGCCTTCCGGAGCTTCAATGTGGCGACCTTCGTGGCAGAAGATCGATCCATTGCGACAGCGACTCCAACCGTGGACCTTGGCTCAATGCCAACGGGCGGAGGCTACTTCGGATCCACTGGCGCAGACGTTCCTAACTCTGGCACCAGTACCTTCTCGCCGTACAACTCAGGATTGCTGAGTGGCAGAGGCCAGATGTTCCAGCCATTCACCGTGTTGAACGAAGGCAACGCCAACCTCCTGAACGTGAGGGTTGCCAAGAGCTTCAACAACAATGGTGACAGTAGCCGAAACCTCGAGCTCTTCAGTGCTGGATTGCACGAACTGGCCTGGATCGATGGTGCGTTCAATATGGTCACGAGTCTCGACCCATTCTGGGCTGCGACACGGAGAGCCGGCTTTGATCCCCAAGGACGAATGATTCTGCAAAAGCCTCGCTCTGGGGACGTCGCCCCAACTAGGCTAAGCACGAACCCGCGGACGCGAGCAAACGGCAACCTGAGGGTTGGAACCGAACTCCTCCTCTCCGATGTGGCAACCTTCCGCGAAGGCGACCCTCTCATTGGAGTGGCGAATCCGATCGGAACTCCAAGTGGCTCGTTCCAACGCAGAATCTTTGTGATGGAAGATGTTCCTGGTGGAAACCCAGTGTCTGACATTCCGCGCCTGAACTTGCCGGGAAGTAGCTTTGCCCTCGATCCTTACTCGGATCCTGGCATCCTGCTCCGATTCACAGTTCGCGAGGCGAGGTTGACAAATGGAGCGACGATCAAGGCTGCGCCGAATGTGGATAACATTCTTGCCGCCCTGACGCCGGGCCAAGAAAGGTTCCTCTATGCGAATCGCCAGCCGACCGCCATGAGGATGGTCGAGAACGGCAACCTGTTCGTTGCTTGGACGTCTAACCGGTTCGTTCCCGGGAATGCCCCCTGGGCAGCAACCAACCGACCGGAAGGTACGATGGCCGACCGCGACACCTGGAGAATCTTTGTGGCAGGGAAACCAGGGCGTAACAGGCTCACTTCCATCTTGTCCCCCAGTAGCGACATGTCTCCTCTCAGCGACCTGAGCGTAGGGAACTTGTCAGGCGGGAATAACTGGTTCAGCCAAGCTCTGAGTTTCCCCTATCCATCGCAAGTGAACTTCGACAGCCTCTTCGGCGTGCAAGCTGGCGAGACCCTAACGACAGATGAGCGAAGGATTCGGTTCCACAGTCCGAGCTTCTCGACCGCTGGATCGATATCACCCATGGTGATCGCCAGTTCCAGAGCAGGAAGCATTGGTCGTCACTACCTCGCCTTTATCGGTGAAGCAGAGAAGACCACAGCCTCTGGCCAAGTCGTGAGAGTGAATCGCCTGATGGTGGCTACCTTGATTCCTGCCGCTGATGGAACCATCGCGCTGGACAGCATCGTCTCGATGCCTTTCGATGACGCAAGTACGAAGTCTCGTCCGTCCCTCGCCCAAAACGGCGACACGGCAGTGATCACCTACACGAGTATCAGCGGTGGGTCGGGAACCTTGATGACTGCCAGGTTCGACGGGAACTGGGATCCCCTTCAGGCGATGCCTTTGGGTGACGAGTTTGAAAACGTCGGCACTCCGTCTCTCACGGTGCGGCGGTACCAGAACTCTGGAAGACCGATCGCCGACCTTCACTTCACCGCTAAGCTGCGTGGTCGACAGAATGCCGAGGCATTCCAGGGCCGGCTGAACCTGCGAGGTGATCTTGGAGTAGCGAGCCGTCGCGGAGGTTCCGGCCTCATCCCCTACACCAACCGACGGGATCGACTCGAACTTGATGCAGCAACCGGGATCTACTGGGCCCCAGGTGTCTTGTGGAGTCTCTCTCCGACGGATCAGGCAAACCTCGTCATTCAGAGATTCGATCGGGCTAGTGGGAACTTCGTGACGATTGCGAGCCAATCTTCGGGGCCAAGCCCAGCCGTGTTCGATGGCACTGCTGGAGAAGTTGTCTTCGACAACACTCTTGGCGGCAAGGCGTACCTGGATGTTCGCTCTGGTTCGGTGAAGTTCTCGGGTGGCATTATCCCGCGAAACGTTGATCTCTTCATCACCTACAGTCCAACGTTGGTGAAGACTGGTATTGGTCGAGGGAGCAACTATCGCTCTGTGACCAGTGTCTATGATGAGAGATTGATTGGGATCTTCCAGTTCCCGAACGGAGCTCCGGCTTTTCGAGATAGGGATCTGGTTCAAGATCTCAACTACACCTATCGGCACGACAATGCTCCTGCCCAGATCGGCGACCTCGTCCGCCACGATCGCTTCTGGCTCGCCTACACCAAGACGACCGCTGATGGAAGCTCCGCAACCAGACCTTTCATGAAATCCATGAGATTTGGTGTGCAGTTGCCGGCGGGAGTCGCGATTCAGCCAAATGGTGCGCCTGTGAGCTTCGAAGTCCTTGGAATGCCAGCAGGAACCTTCTACCAGATTGATCCTGTGAACCGACGGGTGTACTTCAGCTCAGAGATGGAGGACAGAATCGTGACCGTGAGGTTCGCTGCCGTCGATGCGGCAGGAACAGCAGTTCCTGGCCTTGTGAACCTCAACGGTGCGACGGTTCGCATTCTGGATGAGGTTCGGGAAGAAGCAGTGCCTATCGAACAAGTCGGCAACGAATCTGACTTGAGCTTGGCCCTCGACCCCTACGGTTCCTTCAATAACTCCAGTCTGACGCTCCGGAGACCGCCTCTGTTGTGGCTCTTCTGGACATCGACTCGATCCGGGGCAACGGATGTTTTCTTCCAGACTCTGGCCCCCCTGACGGCCCCCTTGCCGCCAAATCGATAAAGCAGTTGGAGGTCACCTTGGGGCTGTCTCTCGGATGAGAGACAGCCCCAATTTTCTGTGGGAACAAAGGGCCAGAAAAGGTGGTTTTGGGCTAGAAGATCATCATAACGCCAACCTCAGGAAGCAGGGGAGAGACTGTGGTTTCGCCTTACCTTGTTCTGTAACGATTAGCTAAGGAGCTCGCGTCGAAATCTGTGGGGCTACCTTTGGGTTTTCCTCGGTTGACAGGGTGCTGGGATGGATGCTAACATGATCCCGCGTCTGGATGGAGCGCAGGTACATCTCGCATGGCGAAGAAATATACGAGTGTTGTTGGGATAGACATCGGAAGTCAGACTATTAAAGTCGCCGAAGTCCGCCTTTCTGGTCGGCAACCGACCATCACGGCTTTGGGGATGGTTCCGACCCCCCCAGGGTCCGTTGACCACATTGGGATGCACGATCCCGAAGCGATTGGTGCAGCTGTGAAGCAAGCCTGTGTCTCAGGAGGGGTAACAGTTGGAGACGTTGTCATTTCGATGGCTGGTCAGGGCTCTGTTCTTGTTCGCACCCTCGAAGTCGCAAACATGACTGAGGGCGAACTCAAACAGCATATGGAATGGGAAATCACCCGAAACATTCCCTTCGCTGAGAGCACAGTTGAGTCGGACTTTGCTGCCTTTCCTCCGGAGCCAGCCGCCCAAAACATCGACGTCGTGATGGCGATTGCAACCCAAAGTGCCGTCGCGGACATCGCGGTGATGACCAAGAAAATTGGCAAGAAGATTGCGGCAGTCGACGTAGAGCCACTTGCAGTTGCCCGCGCTATTGAAACGAATTACGAAGAAGTCGTCCACAACAAAAACGTCTGCTTTATCGAGATGGGTGCCAAGACGACTGCGATCAATATCTACCGAGGTGGAAAGCTTTTAATGCCGCGGCAAGTGCCAATGGGCGGCGAGATGTTCACCAAAGCCATCGCTGATAGCCTTGGGGTGAGCTTCGAGGATGCGGAACGATTGAAAGTTGAAAAGGGCGAAATTCCCCTCACAGCAGCTTCTGCTCCAGCGACAGGGATGGCCTTCAATCCTTTCGATCCCACTGCCTCGACTCAGCAGTTCGCCCCCTACAATCCTTTTGCTGATCCAGCCGATGCCACGATGGCGGCAGGAGCCCCTGTAGAGCCAGAGCCACCTGCTCCGGCGCCAGTCGTTGTCCAGGATTCAGAGGCAACTCGAATTTATAACGCGATGGCCCCGGTCATTGATGAGTTTGCGTCTGAGATCAGGCGCTCTCTCGACTATTTCCGCAGCAAAGGCGGTACGGTGGAGATGATTCTGATGGCGGGGGGCGGCTCGAAGATGAAAGGGATGGAAGCATTCCTTGAATCGGTTACAGGGCTCAACGTTCAAGTTTTCGACCCCTTGCGAGGCGTTACACTAGCCCTCCGCAAGCCTGACCCAACCCTGACCGATCAATATCGGCTGAAAATCTTCGCGAATGACGCCTTGACTGGGTGAGGCTTTTTTTATTTCGGCGATAATGGCTGGTTTTCGAGTAGCCGCCTGATGCTGTAAAGCCTTATAAAAACCTCTCGGCCTTTCAACAGCGCCGG
>JALOLT010000083.1 GCA_025455775.1 Fimbriimonadaceae bacterium | reverse complement strand
CTCAAGATTGTCACCTTCAACCGCCAGGGACTCCTCATGGAGATCACGACAATCTTGGGGGAAAGCAAGGCCAATGTCTCAGGGGCAAATATCGGGACAAGCAAGTCAGGCACTGCCGAGATAAAGATATCGATCGATGTTTTTGATGACGAACACCTCCGGCTCGTGATGAGCAAAATTGGAAACCTTAGCGACGTAATACACATTCTGAGAACCCCCGAGGCGGCTCATTAATGAAGGCGGTTGTGCAAAGGGTGAAGTGGGCGAGGGTGACGGTTGAAGACAAGGTTGTTGGGAGTTGCGGGCCGGGAATGATGGTCTTAGTCGCAGCTGGAAAAAAGAGCACCTTGGATCAGGCTGAAAAGCTCGCAGACCGGATCGCCGGACTCAGGATTTTTTCTGATTCCGAAGGGAGGATGAACCTTGCCCTCAAAGACCTGCCCCCAAGCAAGGAGCCTAGGATTCTCGCTGTAAGTCAATTCACCCTCTATGGGGATGTCTGGGCTTCGCGCAGACCGAGCTTCGGGGGATCCGCCCCCTACGATCAGGCGAAAGAACTCTTCGATGGTTTCGTGAAGTGCCTCTCCGGCAAAGTGGAAGGGGTTGCCACCGGCGAGTTTGGAGCTATGATGCAAGTCGAACTTTGCAACGATGGGCCAGTAACCCTCCTGATTGATTGCAACTAGCCGAGCAACCCGAACCGGGCCCGATCTTTTCCTTGACCCGAAACGTCCGAATCCACAGAGAGAATCTCATGATCGGATCTACCATCGCCACACTTGGCCTTTTGTCTATGTCAACTCCAGCAAAATCCGTGGAACTCACCATCTACAACGGCGGTTTCGCCCTCGTGAAAGAGCAACGCAGCATCAACCTTTCCTCCGGGGTTCAAAACGTCGCAATCGAGGACGTGGCCCAGATGATTGAAGCCAATAGTGTGAGCGTAAGAAACGTCTCTGGCTCTCCCTTTTCGGTCTTGGAGCAAAACTACCAGTACGACCTGATTAGCCCGATGGCGATATTGAACAAAGCCGTTGGCAGCAAGGTGACCTTCACCCAGTTTGCCGCAGACGGCACTCCCAGGCGCATCACGGGAACCCTCCTGAGTGCCCCGACCGCAATGGTGAGCAGCCCAGATGGCCAGAGCACCCCTACTTGGAACGGTCTTGTCATTCGTTCCGACTCAGGGGAGATCATTTTGAACCCCACTGGTCAGATCGAGGTCGCGAGCCTGCCAGAGGGACTGATCAGCAAGCCAACCCTCGTCTGGTTGATCGAAGCGATGCAAGCTGGTCAGAGGCAGATCGAACTCTCTTACCTCACCCAGGGCATGGGCTGGAAGGTCGACTATGTTCTGAACCTTGAGAAGGATGGAAAGGGAGGTGGATTTAGGGGATGGGTGACTCTCACGAACAATTCTGGAGCAACCTACTCTGATGCTAAGCTAAAACTCTTGGCCGGGGAAGTGAATCGCGTCCAACCCCCTGGCCGCCCCACCGCCATGATCATGGAAGCGGCTGGCAGCGCGAGGTCGAAGGGCTTCGAACAAGAGCAGTTCGCTGACTACCACCTTTACACCCTCGGCCGACCTGCGACGGTTCGCAATCGAGAGATGAAGCAAGTCAGTCTGCTCGAAGCCGAGAAAGTTCCCGTCACAAAGAAATTGGTTGTCGATTCAGCCGCTACTTTTGGGATGTACCAGCCAAGCGAAGGCCAAGTCGGAGTTGGTCCAGTTTCCGCCCTGGTACAAGTCTTGATCACAAACAATAAAGAAAGCCAGCTGGGGATGCCTCTCCCTATGGGCACGATCAAGGTTTTCCAAAGAGACTCCACCGGAAGCCTGCAACTTTTGGGTGAAGACTCGATTCAACACACCCCCCGCGAAGAAACAGTCACCCTGAATTTAGGCCGGGCCTTCGACGTGGTCGCAGAGCGAAAGAGACTCAGCTTCCAATGGCTGGGAACCTCGCGCCGAGGCGCGAGGGAAGTGATCGAAGTGGAAGTGCGTAACAGAAAAGACACTCAGGAGCAGGTCACCATTCTGGAGCGACTCTGGGGCGACTTTTCCATCAGTGGGAACTCCCAAGAATTTACGAAGCTAGATGCGAATACAATCCAGTTCTTGGTAACACTTAAGCCCAACGAAACGAAGAAAGTAACATTCACGGTTGAAACGCGATGGTAACTTCCTTCTTCTTGGCTGCCCTTAGCACAATGGCACCCTTGCGCTCTGCTTTGGCAAACCCTGCGCCTCGCGTCCTCGTCTTTACCAAAACCCAAGGGTGGAGGCACGATAATATTCCGGCTGGGATCGAAGCCTTCCGGGCCATCGGCCAGGCCAGAGGCTTCCAGACGAGCTTCAGTGAAGATGGAACCATCTTTTCCGACGCCACCCTAAGGAACATTGATGTCGTTGTCTTCCTTAACACAACGGGAGATATCCTCAATAGAGATCAAGAGGCTGCTTTTGAAAGATGGTATCGGTCGGGAGGGGGGGTTGTTGGATTCCACGCCGCGACTGATACGGAGTATGAGTGGCCATTCTACGCAGAACTCCTTGGCACCCACTTTAAGAATCACCCGCCTGGTCTCCATAACGCCAGAGTGATCACCGAAACCTTTGGCCACCCCACCACCTCATTTCTCCCTCCGGTTTGGAATTTCCGAGACGAGTGGTACAACTTCCGCACAAATCCCCGCGGAAAGGTTTTCGTGCTCCAGAGCCTGGATACCCAGAGCTACCAGGGAAGCTCGATGCCTGACGACCATCCCATCGCTTGGTTTAACGAAATTCACGGTGGCCGCGTTTGGTACACAGGTCTCGGCCACACCCAAGAGATGTTCCGAGACCCCCTTGTTCTTCGCTACTTGGCGGAGGGAGTCCTTTGGACAGCACAGGCAAAAAGCCTGTCGAATCCTGTGAGTGCTTGGAAGGGGAGTCTGACGCGACGCCAGAATGGCGAATGGGTTGGAAGTGGAGCCAGGAAAGACTGGCTCCAAACGACAGAACCGGTAGGATCCGCTCTCATCCACGTCGAGTTTAAGGTCTCTGAAGGAGCCTCGGCTGTGATGTTGCTCAATGAGCGATATGGAATCCGACTGGGAGACAGTGCTCGCCGAGAGGGAGTTTCTGCGGCTGATCTCGGCGGGATCGAATCCGTTGATCGAACCCCAGGGGCTGCTCCTCTTGTGAACGCCTCTCGCCCAGCCGGAACGTGGCAGACCCTCGACGTCCTCTTCGAAGCTCCTCTTGCCGGAAGGCGAAAGGCGAGGATCGCTGAGCTGAGAATTAACGGAGTTGTGGTTCAGAAAAAAGTGGAATTCACCGGCCCGACCGCAAGTAGCAAGGTGAGGACAGAGGAGGGCCAGGGGCTCCTGAGGTTTGAGGTTACGGGCGGGGACTTGACGGTGGGACGAGTTTCGATCCGCCCTCTTGCTCAATGAGTAACGCTTCTGGTAAACCCCCGTCTGAAAATTGAATCTTGAGTTTTCGAGAGGAACAATCGGGGAAGTGTTAGATGCCAGTTTCGGTAGTTCTCTTCTTTTTGTCAAGCATGGTCAGTGCTTCTTCTGACCCCCAACCAACTCCCGCAATCACAAGAGAGATCCTCCGGATTCGGGATATCCCTGACCCGCGACGGAGGGTCGCCGAGTTTCGTTCTGTTCGTGCCGAAGCCAAACGGATCGGGGATAAGGTGGGGGAGGCTTATTCGCAGTTCGAACTGGCTCACAGTTTGTTCAGATTCGACCCGGCTAAAAGTGTTCAGGAATACCTTGAAGCGGAGAAGCTCCTTGAATCGGTGGAACTCCCTCTTTTGCAAGCAGCCGCCCTTGCGAACGCTGCAGGAGTCCTGCGTGATGCGGGAGAGAATGCTCAAGCGATTGGTCTTCTCCAAAAATCGGTACGAATAGCCCAGCGAATGGGTGACCCTGCGACGATTGCCTATGCCACGAACAGCCTCGGATTAAGTTACAACATTGAGGGCACCTTTACCAAAGCGATTGAGATGTTTGAAACAGCAGTTTCTCTCTTTCGTCAAGTTCGCAATTCGGAGGAACTTTCAAATAGTCTCACAAACCTGGGCTTTGCCCTTTCTAACTCGGGCCAAAAGAGTAAGGCGATGCAAGTCTATGGGGAAGCCCTCACGATACGTCGTTCTTTGCCAAGAAGCGTCAGTTTGGTGATCCTTTTGACAAACATGGGGGCAACTCTCCGGGAGCTAGGGAGCCTGGACGATAGCTTGGTGCGGTTAAACGAGGCATTATCTGTCTCTCGGTTGCTGGGAATTCCGGTCAGGAGTTCCACTCTCAATAACCTGGGGGGAGTTTACGAGCTTAAAAACCTTCCCGTTATGGCCCTTGATTTCTACCGACGGGGATTTGAAACTGCGAAGATGTCAGGCGATGTGAACGGAATGGCTTTTGCCACTAACAACCTCGGAGCAATGCACTATCGATTGGGTGATCTCGAAACGGCCGCCGCGAGATTTCAGGAAGCATCCTCCCTTTGGCTCTCAGCAGGAAATCAAAAGGATCGCGCTCTGGCGCTGGCAAATATAGGTTCTGTGAAACTGAGAAGTGGGAGTGCGTCTGAAGCTCTTGAACTCTACAACCAATCACTAAAAATCTTTCAGCAAACCCAAAACAGGCCCCTTGAAGCGGATGTGCTTGGGGACATCGGTCGTGTCTGCTATCAGTTGGGACTCTTTAGGGAAGCTGCCACGGCGGTGGAAGCCTCACTTCAAATCAAGATGACACTCCAAAGCCGTGAGGATTTGGCAATCTCTTATCAGCAACTGTCGGCGATTTACTTAAAGCTCGGCGATGAAGATGCCTCGCTCAAGGCCCTTCTCACTGCTCTCACCTATGATGACCAGCAAACTTCGGATTTCACCAGAGCGATTCTTTATGATAGTCTTGCTTTTTTGTTCGAGAGACAGTCTAAAGATCTTGCCATTGCACTGGGGAAACATAATATCGAGATTCGCCAGTCTCAACGAGCCGCTTTTGGAACGCTTTCACCTCAGTTACAAAGAACGTTTCAGGAAAGCCTCTATCGTCAGTATAAGGCTATTGCAGATCTCTTGATTCAACGTGGACGCTTTGTGGAAGCAGAGGAAATCCTGACCCTCTACCGTTCTGCCGAGGCGCAGTTCTATGATTCTCAATTGCGATCCAGTGAGACTTCCGACAATAAGCGACTCTTTTTCACGAGTGGTGAAACGCGATTCATTACTGACTTTCAAGCCTTCCTTAAGAGGTTAAGCTCTCTGTCAAGCCGGGAAGGCAGTTCGAGACCTATTGGGCGGGGGATGACTGCCGAAGATACTGCCAACCTCTTGAAGGAGTGGCAGACATTCCTCGAGTCAGCAAAAAGAAAAGCTGCGGCTACTCAAAGCAAACTTCCTGAAGAACAGACTTTAAGATCACGGAAAGTGCTTGATGCCTTGAGAGAAGGGACAAAAGGGGAAAGTGCCCTTGCTCAGTACGTTGTAACAGATGAAGGGATAACAGTTCTCTTATCAACTAGGAAAGGGACGAGTTCCTCGACCTTTCTTTTCCAAAACGACGGAAAGGCCATAGGAGTAGGCTCACTTCAAGATTTCAATCAGCTTGTCTTTGACTTCAGAAAGGCACTCATTAATCGAAACTCAAACCCCCTTCCATTAGCGAAGAAGCTCTACGACATCCTGCTAAAGAAGAGTGAAGGGAAGGTCATCAGAGAAAAGGTCAATCTACTGCTGGTCAGCCCCGACGGTGCTTTACGGAACATTCCCTTTGCTGCTCTCAGTCCTGACGGGAAAGCCTGGCTCGGCCATCAAATGGATATTGCAAACTACTCTGATCAAACAGTGATAAGGTGGAAGGGACGGGAAAAGATGGAAGCAACGTTCTTCGGTGTGACTAAGCCAGCTACCGTCGACTTCTTGGCCAGACGTTATTCGTTTAGTCCCTTGCCAAATGTAGCGAGAGAAGCAGAATTGGCCCAGAAGATCGGTACAGTTGCCAGCAGCCTGGATAGGGACTTTACGAAAGCAAGACTGTTGACCGCGATTGCAAAGCCCTCGAAACCAATACTCCACATTGCGAGTCACTTTGAAAGGGGTCTCAGGGCAGATACTTCGTTTCTCCTTTTGGGTGATGGTTCAACCATAAGCCAAAGAGAGCTTATCGAGAATCCAGCCACGGATCTCAGCACTCTCGACCTCTTGATTCTCAGTGCCTGCGACACAGCCACTGAACAGCCTCCAAGCCTTCTTGATGAACAAGGAAGAGCAGCGGAGTCATTTGCAGAAGGTCTTTTGCGTGAAGGAGCAAACTCTATTCTTGCAAGTCTCTGGAAAGTAAACGACCAAGCTACCGCGGATCTGATGGGTGCATTCTATAACCATTACAGTCAAGGAAAGTCCAAAGCCGAGGCCTTGAGGATCGCCATGAGGGAGACTGCTGGACTCACTTCAAATTTTCCGAGCGGTTTGATAAGATCTGGTACTCTGGAGGAGTCCTCCACGGACAACAAGGGGTTTCCGGGCAAAAGTCATCCTTTTTTCTGGGCACCATTCACCCTGTATGGGAGCCCCTTGTAGACGTCACAGGACTCGGATAACTTTATGCATCAAGCAGGAAACAAATAAAATGAAGACAATCTTAACCTCAATCTTAGCCATTATATGTGGACTTGCTCTCGCGCAAACTCCCCAGGCACTTAAAACTGTTCCAAAACTTCCGAACACGGCCGAAGCTGTCCGAAAGGGAGGTCTTGATACAAAAGCAGAGTCAAGTCAACTCACCGGATCGGCTCGTACGGTGGTGTTCCGATCTACAGGAACTCGCGTCTATGTCCCGACATTTGTGAGCGAGATCTTCCCAGGTGCTGAAAACGATACAGCCAGAAGATCCTTTGCAACCTTCCTGGAACGTGAATTCAAGGAGTTTGAGGAAATTGCTCGAGAAAACAGGGCATCAAACAACGTTGCTCTAGCTCTTGCCTATTCTCTCGTGAGTCTTAATCGCGTACGAACTGGTCAAAATCTCCCATCTGAGAACTTACCAAATCTCTTTAAACAATGTGAATCGCTCCTAGACAAGGAGTTATCCTCATTCTCCGATCGCCAAAAGCAAGCGCTTTACGAATTCTACTTGTGTCGAGTCTTCCTTGTCGAACTTCTTGCAGATGGGGATTCTGCTGAAAAGAAAGACTTAGCAAAAGACTTTGCCGAAACCTACTGGGTTGAGATATTGGGAGAAGGAGTAAGGCTCACGCGCGACGGTCTTGTTAAAGACTAGCCGACGCAGCAACAATTGAGCGTCCGGCCCTCCGCGACCCCCCAAAAACAACGAAAGCCCTCATCGTCATGATGAGGGACTCTCGCTTGGAATGGGACAGGTCTGGGACCACCTGCCCTCGCGTTGGGAGGAGGATTCGCGTCCATCTATTCCGACGCTCAAAAGCCCAAGACGTGTTCCCTTTCAGGACTTTTTCTCGCACATAATGGCTCCTTCTCGCCAAACCGACACAGGAGTCAATCCCGGCGCGGGAGGTTCATCGTAAATCTGCCAATCATCCCCAAAAGCTCCCGGCTCACCGTTCGCCACATGACCCTGGACTGTATAGAGCCAGATCGCTGTGTCCAAGTCGATCGACTCAGATGGATCAAACCCTTCCGGTCTACAAACGGCAGCCTGGATTCCATCCCAAGGATTCCCCGGGACAACCGGTCGGTCCGAGCTGAAGGAGAGAGGAATACCCGCTGCGAGACAGGAACGAACTCGCTTCAGCTTCGATGCTGTCGCAGGAAGTTGGCCCTGATAGGATCTGCCAAACCGAAGCAGAAACTCCGGCTGCATGGTCACGTGGCAACCCACCCGAGCGATCCGCTCGATTTGGGAGTCACTCAAGATCATCGCATGCTCGAGGCGATGCCGACTGGGTTGACTTGTCTTCTCGAACCCATCCAAAACGAGATCAGTGCTGCGATCCCCGATGGAGTGAATGGCAACCTGCCAGCCATTCTCATCGATCAAGGCAATGATTCTCGCGAGCTCTTCCTCAGGATAGGTCAAGGTACCACTCTCTCCCGTGGTGGCGAAGGTGTCGTAAATGGCAGCTGTCGCACTTCCAATTGCCCCGTCCGCAAAGATCTTCAGGCCGATGACCCGGCAAAGGTTTGGATCCATCTGGTCAATCAAATCGCGCAGAAGCTCAGGGGGGAGCGGAGCCCTCCCCAAAACAGGCGCCCACTGAAGGCACAGACGCAGGCGAACTTTGCACCCTTTCTGCGAGGCAAGATGATAGGCTTCCAGCTCGTCAGCCAAGGTAAAGCAACCGGTCATCATGTCGGTCGCACAGGTGATGCCGAGACTTGCCATGGATTCACCAGCCCGCAAAATCGCCTCAACCATTTGATCCTTCGTAGGGAGAGGGGCTAAGGAGGCGACGTGGCCGTGAGCCGTTTCGAGCAAGACACCAGTGAGCTCACCGGAAGAATCCCTCACGAAGGTGCCACCAACAGGGTCTGGCGTATTTGGGCCGACTTTTGCCAGCTCCAGTGCCTTGCTGTTCACCACACTCGCATGGCCGTTTGAATGACGCAACATCACCGGGCGATGAGAAACGACCCTGTCAAGCTGGTGACGCGAAAGGTGCTGGGCGCCAGGGTAGCGATTCTGATCGTAATGAACTGCCAAGAGAAAGTCTGAACCTGGGTTGGCCCTATCCCAATCATCCAGGAGAGAGAGCACCTCTTCAGGCGACCCACACCCGCTGAGATTAAGTCGTAAGAGATCGAGCCCTGCCGGGAGGATGTGGCAGTGAGAATCAACAAAACCAGGAATCCTCCACTGGGTACCGACTTGCTCGACCACGGAAGGACTCATCGTCCTGACTCCAATACTTCTTCAACCACCCGTTCTGCGCTCTCCAAGGCGCCTTCAACGAAACCTTGCCAGCTAGAAGCATACTCGCCAGCGAAGTGAATTCGTCCGACTGGCGTCGCCAGATGAGGCAGGGCATCGCGCACCGAGCCAGGGGTGAGCGAGGTGAAGGCACCGAGAGAATAGGGATCGTGGATCCAATCATGCAGCCAGCCCTCCACAAACTCTTCCTGGGCAAGTGGTGCAACTTCCGAAACGGCTCTCAGAACCCCTGCCACAGGATCCCTTTGACGGGCAATATTCACCGCCGCCTGGCCGCAGATGTAGGCGCTCAGGCAGGCAGCCCCCTCCCGGCCAGAATCCCAGATTTGCTGAAAGGGGAGATTACTGAGCATCCTTCCTTGCCACTTCTCGTCCAGCCAAAACCTCCGTTTAAACCGCAAGGTTACTTTGATCGCTCTGGCCGAACCAATCGTTTCCCACGCCTTCAATTTCTCGTCGGGAAAATCAAAGGGAAACTCTATTTTGCGGAGGACAGGAGGGGGAAGGGTAATCACGACCCGATCTCCAAACGCCATCTCTCCTTTGCACCAAATCTGAACCGACTCCTCGTTTTGCTCAACCGAGTGAAGGATATGGTCGAAGAAGATATCCCCCTGCAGGGTCTCGCTCATGCGAGCAACCAGACTCTGAGCACCGCCCGGGAAGCGAAAGGCTGACATCTCTCCACTGGTGCGCTCCAGATAATGTTTGTATCCCACGAGCCAACCGAGCAACCCGACGGCACTGGAATCTTCTCCCTCGTCGCTTCTCGTGACAGCCTCCACCCACCATCGTCCCCTTGGGCTGATACAAAGATGGTCGAACCAACTGGCGAGGGTTCGCTTATCCAAGTCAGCCAAATGGTCTTGGAGCCAGGGCTCGGGAGAGATCTGGTGACAGAGCTCAGTGGCTTCGTGGTGGATGGCCCTCGCGTCAGCCTCGGCATCAGGCCAAACATGATCCTCAACCGCTTCTTCGCCCTGATAAAGCACGCGACCAGGGAACTGCTCGTGGCCCTCTGGCTCTAGGCCAAACTCCGTTAGGAGAGAGATGGCTCGTTGCTGGTCGGAATCGATCCACTCGCCCCCTGCTTCAACGTATCCTTCCGGTAGGTTAATGGTTTCCAACCTGCCCCCTACGCGATCTCTTGCTTCGAAGACCGCGACCTCAATCCCTGCTTGCTCCAGAAGTTGGGCTGTGCGAATCCCTGAGATTCCAGCTCCCACAACGAGTACCTTCATGTGAACCTAGTCGTCCTTCGGCTTTTTGCCTGGCTTTGTTTGGAAGCCACCGAGATCAAGGACGTTAGATTCTCCTGCCCGGCTGTCTGGCATCTTCTTGGCGCGATTCGCCTTGTCCAATTCCTGTTGCCGCCTCGCCCCCAAATCAAGGACCAGACAGAGGAGCGCCACCACTCCAAACAGGATGACAAGCCAAATCGGCCCATTGACTGCCAGAGTCGAGCTGGCCCCGGTGAACGACAAGAAGGCCCCGATCATGTAGCCAGCAGAGGCACCTCGCTTGGGGATCATGAAGGCCCAGAAGGCAGCAAAGACGAGAGCGATGCCAGCGAGCCACCAAAAAATGACGTTTTCACCCATGCTTTTCATTCTCCCCGATCCACTCCCCGCTCTGCATGAACTCTTGTCGAATTTCCGCTTCCGAGAGGGGGGAAGTTGATTCCAACAGCGGAATGTCGGTCGGGGCTTGCAACGGGATCAAAGCAGCCGAAGAGAGTGAAAGGTGCTTCATATAGCTGGCCCAAGCAGGTCTTGAAAGACTGCGCAGGTCACCGTCTGGCCAAACATGACCCTCGGTGACCAGGACTCCGACCCTCCGCTCTTTGGCGAGTGGCTCAAGGCCTTGGAACTCCCCCTCTTTGGTCGGATTCCTGCGAATCAGAAGAGCTTCGAAAGCATCGTGAAATCGCCAGACCCCCTGAACCGCGATCGACGGGCCGTCGGCGAAAAGGCAGATGCTCTGGACGAGGCCATCCTGTTTGGCAACTTCTAGGGTCTCAAGGGCCCCGATTAATTGATACTCTTCCAGGGTCCGGCGGATGCGCAAGAAGTAGAAGTCGATTGTCGTGCGGTGGATCGCGCTCAAAGACTGAATGAGATGGGCACCGAGAAGATCAGAAGCATGACTCTCGCTGTTCGCCGTTTCCAGGTCAAGGCCCCACGTGGTCATCGCTCTCACATCCTTGCCGCGAAAGGCATGTCCCCATAGAGCTTGGTTTCCAGAAAAGTCGACGACTGGCTGGCGGGTCCCGCTAATCGCATCTGCAAGTTCATCGGGCGAAGCACCCCCAAGCTCTGGGCGGTACCAAAACCGCGGAACGACTTGGTTCGTCCTTCCGAAAACCGGGATCATCGTGGCACCAGCCAGAAATCAAGGAGAACAAAGGCAAAAAAGCTGAGTGAGACGATTCCATTCAGGGTGAAGAATGCCAAGTTCACCTTGCTCAAGTCGTTCGGCTTCACCAGAGATTGCTCGTAGCTCAAAACAGCCGTAACAACCGCGACCCCGAACCAGCTTGGCCACCCAGCTCCAACCGAGAGACAAAAGGCAGCCAAGAAGCCAATCGTCACGAGGTGGCACAGACGGCTGACTAAGAGTGCTTTGCTCTTGCCGAGTGTCTGGGGAAGGGAGCGAAGCCGATTTGCACCGTCAAACTCCTCATCCTGCAGGCTGTAGATGATATCAAAACCAGCGGTCCAGAACAGAACCGCCCCGACTGCCAAGAGTATTGGCCAATCGAGACGCCCCGTCACTGCGATCCAACTGGCTGCAGGAGCGATGGCGAGACTCAAGCCCAGTACAAAATGACACAGGGGCGTGAACCTCTTCGTCCTGCTGTATCCAAGCGTAACTAAGAGGGCCAGAGGGGAAAGCAGCAAGGTCAGAGGGTTCAACAAGGCAGCTGTTGCCAAGAACACCACCACTGACCCATAGAAAAAGAGGTTCGCCTGGGATAGAGAGAGCAGCCCGGCCGGAATTGCTCTCATTCTGGTCCTGGCGTTCAAAGAATCAATGTCTCGATCTGCAATGCGATTGTAAGCCATTGCGGCACTGCGGCACGAAACCATCGCGACCACGATCAAGGAGAAAGGAATCAGGCCTGGCCATGGGTTGCCGGTCAAGCTAAACGACCCCCACATCATGCCAACCATCGCAAAGGGGAGGGCAAAGATTGAGTGCTCAATCTTGATCATTTCAAGGTAGACCAGAAAGGCCTGCCACCCTTTAGCGGTGGTTGACATGGGAACTAGTGTACAGGACCGCCCCATGACGAAACGGACGCAATAGGCCCAACTTTCAATTTTTTGTGAAAGTTCGTCGCTGGCCCTCTGTAGAATAGGCAACAAGGTTTGAAATGGCAGCTACTGTGACCCCAGGCATCACGATCGACACAATCTCAGAAAAGGTTTTTGCCAATGAGCGTATTTCACCTCAAGAAGCAGAGTTCCTCTTCCACCATGATAACTTGCTCGATCTGGCAACTTTGGCCAACTTCCGCCGAGAGCAAAGAACAGATCCCAAGACCGTCACTTACATCGTGGGCCGGATCTTGAACTACACCAATGTTTGCTGGGTTCGCTGCAAGTTCTGCGCGTTTTACCGTGTGCCAGGCCACGGCGAAGGCTATCTTCACAGTGACGAAGCAATCTTAGAGAAAGTTCGTGACACAGTTGACCAGGGTGGAGTTGAAATCCTATTTCAAGGTGGGCTGAATCCGAAGCTCAAGATCGACTACTTCGAAAACATTTTTAGCAAAATCAAGGAGGCTTTTCCGCAGGTGATCCTCCACGCCTTGTCCCCGGCTGAAATTATCTACATCGCCCACATTAGCAAGTTGACTCTTGAAGAGACTTTGCGACGCCTCAAGAACGTCGGCCACCATTCCAGTCCCGGGGCAGGGGGGGAGATCCTCGTGGATCGCGTTCGAAAGATTATCGCCCCCTACAAGGACACAACCGATGAGTG
>JALOLT010000082.1 GCA_025455775.1 Fimbriimonadaceae bacterium | reverse complement strand
CGGGCTCTTGCCCAGTATTTTCTGAGCGTTCTGGTCAGCTATCTTGGCCATCGATTTTGCTTTGACCTTCGCTTTGCCACGTGGAAGCATTTGCAGAGACTCAGCCTTGCCTTTCATAAACAAACCCAGACCGGCAAGATCATGGCGCGGGCGACGAGTGATATTGAGCTCATTCAGGGCCTGATCCAGGGGCAGCTTGTAGTCTTTCTTTCCGACGTGATCACCTTGGTAGCTGTGATTGGGATGCTCTTTGCTTTGGAATGGCGGATCGCCCTCATCATCTGTGCTCTCGTCCCCTTTTACGTGATCAGCTACATGTTGTTTCTCAAGCATATTCGCCACGTCCGGGAAGAGCAACGGCGTTTGTATGACGAACAGGTCGGGCGGCTCGCGGAGAAGATCGCGAACATCGCGGTTGTAAAGGCCTTTGTTAAAGAACCAGTTGAGACAGAAGGATTCATGGAAGTCACCCGCCAAAGGTTCGCAGTGGATGTGATCCAGATGCACCTGAACCGCAGGCTCGGCCTGATTTCCGGTGTTATTTCTGCCTTGGGAACCGGCGTCGTTTACTCCTTTGGCGGGCATCTGGTTCAGGCGGGAGAGCTCACAGTCGGTCAGTTAGTTGCGATCACCTTCTACATTGGTTTCGTTTTTCAACCTGCGGTACGGGTAGTTGATTTCAACACGGGGCTCCAGTGGGCAGTCGCGGCGATGGATCGAGTCTTTGAAACCCTGGATACTCGCCCTGATATCCTCGACAGAGCGAATGCCGTTAGCCTTGCCCCTCTGCGCAAAGAGATTGTGTTTGAGAACGTGACCTTCCGTTACTCTCAAGGCGACATCATTGTGCGAAACATTAACCTGTTGGTGCGCAAAGGAGAGAGAATCGGGATCGTCGGCCACAGTGGGGCTGGCAAGACAACCCTGATGAACCTCTTGATGAGGTTCTATGACCCGACGGAAGGCAGGGTGCTTTTAGACGGAGTCGATCTGAAAGAAGCCAGATTAGACACAGTAAGGGCACAGATGAGCCTCGTTGCCCAGGAAAACGTCATCTTTAGCGTATCGATTGCCGAAAATGTGCGCTACGGCTGGCGAGACGCGACCCTTGACCAGGTTGTGGCTGCCTGCAAAGCGGCTGACCTTCACGACTTCATCATCTCGCTAGAGCACGGCTACGACACGATGATTGGGGAGTTTGGGGTCAAGCTGAGTGGTGGCCAAAAACAGCGTTTGGCTTTGGCTCGCGCCCTTGTGACAGATCCAGCGATCTTGATCTTGGACGACGTGACGAGCGCCCTTGATGGCGAGACCGAGGCAAAAGTGCAAGAGGCTCTGGTTCGCGTGATGGAAGGGAGAACGACCTTCATCATTAGTCACAGGCTTGCAAGCGTGGTCACGGCAGACCGAATTCTGGTCGTAGAAGGGGGCGAGATCGTGGATCAAGGGAGCCACGCAGAACTGATCGAACGGCCAGGCATTTATCAAGCGATTTATCAGGAGCAGTTTCGGGGCGCCCTCGAGCTTCGATCCTAGATTGACGCCGGAGCCAACCTCGCCGAGGTCACCTAACGAGGGACTTTCTGGCGTTCACGGAGATAGCGGCCGTGACTCAATCTTGCTCGCAAAGATCGTAAATGTCACATTATTTGTTGTGACCATCTTGGCCAGCTTGCACAGAGTTCTTTCAGACTAAATCACCATTGGATTTTACGTCTTGGTAGACTATGTTCATCTTAGGGCACTTTTACTACCACGAGCGGATGAAGTCGTACGACTTCGGGCCGAAGCACCCCCTGAAACCCATGAGGCTGGACCGCACGATGGTTTTGCTGAAGGAAATGGTTCCGGAAGTCCAGTTGCGGGATCCCGGCCTTGCCAAAGAGTCGGATATCACCCAAGTCCACAGTGAGGACTTTGTCCATGTGGTTCAAGAGTTGAGTGGTGGCCACTCGCTCGCTCGAGAAACGATGTTTACCTACGGGTTTGGCGGGATCGATACTCCCCCTTTTCGGGGGATGTACGAAGCGAGTCTTGCCTATTGTGGGGGAGCCGTTCGCGCTGCTCAGGCCGTGAACCAAGGGGCACGGCTTGCTTTTAACATAGCGGGAGGCCTCCACCACGCCAGACGCTCGATGGCGAGTGGTTTTTGCATCTTTGACGATCCAGCGATTTCGGTGAGTATCCTGCGGCAGAAGTTTGATCGGGTCGGCTACATCGATATCGACCTGCACCACGGAGACGGGGTTCAGTGGATTTTTTACGAAGACCCGACGGTGCTGACCTATTCGATCCATGAATCAGGCCATAGCCTCTATCCTGGTTGCGGATTTGTAAAAGAGACTGGCGAAGGGTACACGTCGGTGAATGCTCCCCTGATTGCTGGGACGACCGGCGACGTCTGGCTCACCACCTTTCGCGAGACAGTGATACCAGCGATCGAGAGATTCAATCCAGAAGCGATCGTTCTCCAGATGGGGTGCGATGCCCATTTTGACGATCCTCTTGGCCACCTCTATATCTCGACGCAAGATTTCTTTGCGGCAGTTGCCATTGTCCGAGACTTTGGTTTGCCGATCGTGGCCTGCGGCGGCGGCGGATATAACATGATCAACGTGCCGCGGATGTGGGTCGGGGCAATCCTGACTCTGGCTGGAATCGAGTTTTCCGGAAAGATCCCTGGTTCGATCCCTCCTGATTGGGGGATCGGGAGTTTCTATGACGATGTCTTGCCTTCGCCTCAGGGGGTTGGGGCAGAAGAGGCAGCCGAAGTCGTGAGGCTCGTTCGGCAAAACATCGACCGGATCAAAGTTTAGGCCCGCTTCTTGGGTGTCTGGGTGCGATCGGTTTTTCAGAGAAGTGATGGACAGGATTTCAGTGAACGAGGATCTCTGTGGCAAGGCACTTGACTTTTCACAGCCGGAGCAGAATCAAAAAGCTTCGAGTCCTTTTTTGCACTTTGCCCTGGTTTCTTTATCCATATCCTGGCTGAATTCGGTAGTCTGGTCTTGACCAGAGATTCAAGTGCACAAACCGAAGGATATACATCGTAGGTCTTTTTGCCCATTTCAGGGGGCAGTCTTGGCAAAGTACCCAAACCTCCTGTAGCATAAGGTCTATGAGGATTCGAGAGCACCTTAAAGACCAGAAGACTAGGCGATCACTCGGACTCTTTTCGGCCACAGCTGTCAGTGGAGTTTTGATCGGAGTTTGCTTGGCAATCGCATTACCAGAAATGGCTTTCACGACTGGTTCCCCAACTCGAACCATACCTCTAACACCTGGCATGAAGATCACTCTTCCCACAAGTGATTATCTAAAGAAGCCTCTGAGAACAAGTCACTCTCTCACTGTGATCTTGGAACCACCTTGTCATACTTGCTCAATCAAACAGATAAACTGGGCTAAGATCGTTCAAATGCACAGGGAACCTGTGGTGGTTGTTTCCTCAACACCGTCCGACACACAAGAGGCAGTAAAGGGTTATCAGAATTTTTCGATTGTATCGCTTGACCAGGTCTCGAGCCAACTCATAGAATTGCAAGGCTTTGCGCCACTCAAGCTTAACCTAAACATCAGAGGGGAGCTAGTTCACTATGAGTTTTTACCAGTGGAGATTTCTCTATGAAACGTGGCTTTACCATTTTAGAGCTAATGGTTTGCATCGCAATCCTGGTTATTTTCGCTGGCATTACCTATCCGGTTGCTTCTTCTGCGATCCAGGCAGGCAAAGAGACAAAAGCAAGAAGCAATCTTGTTCAGCTCCATCGGTGGGCTTTGCTCTATTCACTTGATTATCAAGATCACTTTGCTCCTGGCACCCTAAGGGGATGGCCTGGAGCTGGTACTACGAAGCCGTTTGACTTACTCGATACAGTTTGCGGCAGACCAGAACTAAACGATATCGTCCTCTTTTCGATTGTGTGGCATGTTGATTGGAGGACGCCGGAAAGTACCGCGTTTACGCTCAACAACTACGAGTTATACGAAGAGTCATTAGTTGTGATATCCAATCACACGTGCAATGCCCCTGGAATCACTTCGCGAAGTCGATTTCAATCAAGAAGGGCATTCGGGGTTGAACTGAACGGCAGAGTCCGTCTCCAAAAGCGTCCGGGGGACTGGGAGAGACAGGAGTGGTGGCACTAGACTTTTCGACGTACTTACTCGATCTACGAGAAGGATAAACCAATGAAAAGAACATTAAAACTCGTCCCGCTTATTGCTTTGGTCGCAGCAGTTTCACTTGGTCAACCCCAATCTGACTGCGACAAGGATTACAAGGCACTTGATGAGAATTGCCGCTACGAGTTCGTACAAGGTTCTACATGGCAACCAGCTGGCTGTTGTGAGAGAAACGTTAACCAACCGAACTCGCAATGCGCTGAACTTCAAGTACGGCCCCACATCAAGTCCTGTCGCGGAAAGGAACCAGTAACGGTAAATCTTTACCAATTCAACTGGTATAGTGTGCCTTCCGATTGTGTTTCAGCTGGGTGCACCTGAACATACCTAATGGAACCTACACTATGAAGAATCAGCCCTTCCTTTCCATCTCTTTTCTGGTAGCAGTCGGAGTTATTGGTCTCATTTGGTTTTTCACTCGTCCTGAGACTTTGGAAAAGGCAGGAGCCAATCTCGATCGTGCCTTGCGAACTGGCGATGTGGATCGCATTGCCAGTTATGTGCCTGTCTGGGAAAAAGCTCAGCTTGATGCACAAGGCGTGGATCTTAAAAAGTTTGTTGCACAAAAGATAGTCCCTCTCTATAAGAGCCAATTCGATCTGACAGAGGCGAGACTCAATACAAATGTGCCTGTGGCAGAAAGGATCTACGAAGTGAGGGGCCAACGAGTCGCTGGCCACAGTATCAACATGGTTCACACGGACGATGGGCCGAAAACCTTCGTGGTAAGAAGTCTTTACTTGGATCGAATAAGGGCCTTGACGGAGGCCAACGATGTGGCAGTCCAATCGTTTAGTGGGGCGAACAAGAGAATGGCAGCTATGATCATTGTAATGAGTAAAGAGAGACAAAGCCTTGAGTCTTTCGGCCTCACAAAGATTCCCTCGCGCGAATTGGAAAACCAACCCATTGAGTTGAGTCGGTTTGTGGAAGGTGCCATCGCTTACATGCGTGAAAAGGGAGTTTCGAAGGCACAAGTTGATGGACTCTTGCGGAGCAATGGCTTACCTTTATCGACGGGTGAGGAACGGATCCTCCTTGCTCGCGACCAATAAATGTTAGCCCGTTTGCCTATGTCACTGATAACCAAAGAACGAGGTAGGATGGCGTTGTGACTCACCCGCAGGACGAGAACCAAACTACATTTGCCGCTGGCTTAGGAAGACTCTGACTCCATCTTTTCTACAGAATCCCAGACGCGCAGGAGTTCGGCGGCGGACCAGGCTTGCCAGGGGCAACCTCCAGGGCGCTGAGGCTCGTCGCCATCATAGACTTCACTCACTCCTCCCAAGCCACATTCCGCCAGCCACGCCTCTGTCCCAAAAAGAACAGCCTTCACGTGGGCCAAATCTCCCGTGACTTTCAGAGTTGCGGTCAGGTAAGGGCCGAGCAGCCAGGGCCAGGCAGTTCCCTGGTGATAGGCTCCGTCTCGCATCTGCATCGGCCCTTCGAAGCGGCCTTGATAGCCGGGTTCCAGGGGGCCAAGAGTCCGCAAACCATGGCGCGTGAGAAGCGAAGCGCGGATTTTGGCAAGGGCTCGCTCCGCTTTTGGGCCGCGCAAGGGGGCAAAGGGCAAGCTCATCGCGATGACCTGGTTGGGGCGCAAACTGGCATCGTCTGGATCGACAGTATCCAAAAAGTGGCCCGTGACCTCGTGCCAGAACTTCTTTTCCATGTTCTCTTCGGCTTGTTCGGCAAGCTCGCGGTAGGGTTCCGGATCTTGTCCTACCTTGTAAGCCAGCCAGGCACCAATCCAAAGGCAGTTGATCCAGAGTCCGTTCACTTCGATTGGCTTTCCGTGGCGTGGGGTCACAACCCAGCCTCCGACCTTGGCGTCCATCCAGGTGAGCTGGACTCCTTGTTGGCCCTGGCTCAGGAGGCAATCCGTCGGGTCAACCTTGATGCCATACCAGGTTCCTTCCTTGTGCCACTTCACGATCTCTTGGATCCAGGTGGCAGCCTGGACGGCCAAGGTTTCATGCCACTCAGCCATGAGGGTTTCGTAGATGGCGTTGACAAACCAAAGGGTCGCATCCACTGTGTTGTACTCTGGCGTTTGGCCCCGATCTACGAACCGGTTGGGGATCAGGCCCCGGCTCATCTGGCTCGCATAGCTGAAGAGAATCTGTCTCGCTTTTTCTGTTTCTCCAGTGGTCAAACAAGTTCCCGACAGGGAGATCATCGTATCCCGACCCCAATCGGTGAACCAGGGGTAGCCAGCCAGGATCGATGTTCTCGACTCGGACTGCACGAGGAAAGTCCGAACAGCCTTTTCGAGTTTGGCCCTGGTTGAAAGTTCCACCGATGACTCCTCAAAGGCTTCCGGAACTACTGAGTCGGAAGTTCCTGCGGCGAGGGCGATTGTTTCGCCTGGCGCCAGGGTGTATCTGAGTTCGCAGGGACAGAAGAGATCGTCAACCGGGTCGAGTCCCCTCTCGGCTTCACGGGAATACTCAAAGCGGTAGTACCAGCCAGTGGTTGGGGTTCTGGTTGCCCCTGGGTGATGCAGACACAAAAGAACCCCCTGATGGCTGAGGATCGTGCGGTCATTGGGGAAGACAATGAACTCTGGGTAGAAGTCCGCGACCCGGAAGTTGTCGTGGTAGAACTTGTGACAGACGAGGGGTCTGAGGGTGATCGAGACAGGTTCGCTGCTCAGGTTTGTATAATCTATGGTGCAAGACTCGCCGGCAGAATTCATCTTGAGCCGCTTTCGAAGGTGCTTGTCACCCAGTCGCCAGACCCATTCGGCGTGGTCGGTTTGAGAGAAGGATTCCAGAAGTTCGTGGCCTTTCGGGTAGACAGCCCCCACGTACTGGTTGCAACTCAGCCCGACTTCTTCTTCTCCATCCAGGACGGTTGTCTCGATGTTTGCCAGGAGCACCATCCGGGAGGTCGGGGGTTCGATTGCCGCCACAAGGTGACCATGGTAGCGTCTGGTGTTGCATCCTGCGACGGAACCCATTGCGAATCCACCAGAGCCATTGGGCAGAATCCACTCTATTCGCGAGGACGTCGCAAAGTCTCGACACTGAGCCTTTTCTATGTGATATGACATTTCGGTTTTTAACGCTTCAGAGATCTTGGAGTGCAGCGATTCCGGGAAGGGTGATCCCTTCTAAGAATTCGAGGCTTGCCCCGCCTCCGGTGCTCACGTGGCTGACTTTATCGGCGAGGCCGAACTTTTCAATGGCTGCGGCGGAATCTCCTCCCCCGACGATGGTCACTCCTTTGCACTCCGTGAGTCCGAGAGCGACCTCTTTTGTTCCCTTGGCGAAAGCATCGAACTCGAAGACCCCCATGGGGCCATTCCAGATGACAGTCCCAGCGTTGCGGCAGATTTCGCGGTAGTTGGCGGCTGTTTCCGGTCCGACGTCGAGCCCCATCTGATCCGATGGAATCTGGTTGCTCGGGACAATCGTGGCAGGGGCGTCTGGCTTAAATTCTGGGGCGACGGTTGTGTCGGTTGGGATGACAATCTTGTCGCCTTCGGTCTCAAGGAGCTTTTTGGCGAAATCGAGGCTCGAGGCATCAAGCAAAGACTGGCCGATCTCGTGACCCTGGGCTTTGAAGAAAGTGTAAGCCATGCCTCCCCCGATGACAAGTTGATCGACCTTGCCGAGAAGATTCTCGATGACAGGGATCTTATCTGTCACCTTTGCGCCCCCCATGATGGCGACGAAGGGCCTGGCTGGGTTTTCGACGGCTTTTCCGAGAAACTCGATCTCCTTTTCGATAAGGAAGCCTGCGACGCCTGGCAAGATATGAGCGACTCCTTCGGTTGAAGCGTGGGCTCGGTGAGCAGTGCCAAAAGCGTCATTGACAAAGATGTCAGCGAGCTTGGCCAGCTTGGTAGCGAAATCTGGATCGTTCTTTTCCTCCTCGCCATGGAAGCGGACATTTTCGAGGAGGATCACTTGGCCTGGCTGAATTTCGGCGGAGGCCTTTTCGGCATCTGGCCCGACGCAGTCTGGAATAAGAGCGACTGGTTGGCCCAGGAATACGCTGAGGCGGGTGGCGACGGGAGCGAGGCTGTACTTCGGATCTGGCCCTCCTTTTGGTCTGCCCAGGTGGGAGCAGGCGATGACGGAGGCGCCTTTTTCCAGCAGATACTGGATGGTTGGGAGCGAGGCGGTGATGCGGTTGTCGTCGGTGATTTTGCCGTCCTCGAGTGGAACGTTGAAATCGCAGCGAATAAGAACCTTTTTTCCTTCGAGGGAGATATCTCTGACGGTCTTCTTAGCCAAGCCCATAGCGTCTGTTAGGATACCGAGCCAGGGGGGAAACAAACCCGGCCCACCCAAAATTACCTGGGTGGGCCGGTCTTGATCCTAAGAAAACAGGGGCTCTTATTGCACCGAGTTTTCAGGGGCAGACGCAGCTTCTTGTTTTTGCATCTGTTCGTACTTTGCCTTATCCTCTGGAGTAGGAGCGGCAGGCTCGCTGGCGCATCCGACGAGGGCACTGAATGCAGTGACGGTCAGGAGCAAGAGGCCAACTTTTCTCACTGCTCGATCCACTCTCGGCTCCAGCCGTTGTTCATCGCAGGTCCGGTCGGGACATTGCCCCGGAACGTGTTTGAAGTGTTTCGGATCGTGTTGCTGTAGAGGGTGCGGGTTGGTACTGTCTTGGCCCGGCTGTCTGTGTACGTGACGACGGTTCGTGTCCCAGTAGCGAGTCGATCGCGGATTGGGTTCGGGTTTGTCGTGTTATAGGCAGCTGATCCGTTGGGGTTGAGGAGTCCACCAGGGCCCCATCCCCCGTGAGAACCATAGACAGCGGTAGCGTTTGCTCCACCGGTTGGGCTCGCAACAGCGACCTGCGGGGCACGCATCAACTGGCCACCGTCCGCCAACACGAGCACGTCAGAGATGCGGTCGATGGAGGTTTGGGGAGCTGGGCTGTTGTAGATTGGGTTAGCGAAAACGCCCCAGGTGGCAGTGGTTCTGGTTTGGCAGCCAGCGGCATTGGTGTCTTGCAGACAGGCTCCTGAGAATCCGCCGATCCCGTAGACGTTATAGGCGTAGGTGTTGAAGATTCCAGGCAAGACTGAACCTGTCTCAGGGCACTTCCAAATTCCGGAGATGTTGCCGGTGACCGGATCAATACCGTTCTTGATGTAGGGGCTCACGATTCCCGGGAACATGTGCTGAAGCTCGAAAGCTGACGATTGGCCCGCGGTCTTTGTCCAAGGCATGAAAACGTCGTCGTTATCAGCTAGGTAGATTTGGATTCCGGTTCCGATCTGCTTCAGGTTTGAAAGACAAGCGGTTTGCTTGGCGGCAGCTTTGGCTTGAGCAAACACAGGGAAAAGAATGGCAGCCAGGATGGCAATGATGGCGATAACCACCAATAGTTCGATGAGCGTGAACGCTTTCTTCATTGAAGGATTCCTCGGGCCCTCAAACGTGACCCCTCAGACCAATGCATGTCCTATGACAAGCGGACAGATTATACTCCGGAGTTGTTCCCCGGGGAGCCACAAATGACTAGAGACCAGCAGAATCACTTGGCGGAGGAGATTGAAAGACTCGTTCGGAATGACCAACCTGCCTTCGAACGCAGAGTGCAAAGCTGGATTGCTGGCGGCTACAGCTACTTCGCTGGGCTCTCGGTTCTGTGTATTCTCTTGATCCTGTTTCTTATTCTCTTCATGATGGAACAAGGAAGGCCAAGGTTCACAGCGATCTTCTTCATGGGCCTGTCGGCGACTCTCCTGTACGTCATGGTCAGAGCCGTTTTGGCCAAGCCAGAGATTCAAAAAGGGATCATCCTTAACCAAGAAACGCACCCAGAACTTTTCAATTCTGTGCGCTTGGTGAGCGAAAAGGTTGAAGGGCCAGCGATCCACCGCATTGTCTTGGCCCCCTCCTTTAATGCTGGAACCCTTATCTACAAAACAAACGGTTGGTTTGGGAAGATACAGTATGATTTAATGATCGGATTGCCCCTAATGATGGGGCTGACGAAAGAAGATATTGACGTGGTTATCTGCCACGAGATCGTCAAGTACAGCGCACGAGACGGTACGGTCTTTGGCAAACTAGAAGTTTCGATCCAGAACTGGATCACTGCGCTCGAAGAGACCATGAGGCTCTCGTTCGCTGGCTGGCCAGCCTTCACTTTTGCCAGTTGGTACATTCAGCGCCTCCAGACCATCGCTGGTGCTTCGTATCCTGAGATCCTTCGCCGCACTCTCATCCGAACTGCCGAAGTCCTGACGAATGAAAAGGTTGTGGTGAGTATGGTTAGAACAGCAGTGGTTAGCTCCCTTTTGGCAAAGAGATTCGATACCACTTGGAAGCCAACCAGCCGACATCAAATCGACCCACCAAACGACATCTTTGTTCGGTTTCACCAGCAGGCCCAATCGACCTTCGGCCCAAAATTTGGAGGAGCACTGCGCCGGGTTTTGAATGAAGTTCCCACCGAGTATGATGCCTCCCCCACTTTGAGCGATCAGCTCAGACATCTTGGCTACAGAGACCAGGAGGTCATTTCTCTCATGCAAGGGATGGATCAGGGCCAGCAAGTCTCGGCAGCAACCTTTTATTTGGGTCGACACCTGGAAGGCTACTCGGAGCAACTTGGGAAAAAATATGCCGAAAACAGGATGAACGACTGGAACGCCATGGTCGAAGAGTTTGATGAGGCGTCAGATAAGCTCCTAGAATTGGAGGCCAAAATGAAGAGAGAGCCTCTCACAGCAGAGGAAGTTTTAGAGCTTGCCTACTCCTACAACGTTTCAGGACAAAAGGAAAAGGCTCTCGCGATGGTTCAGGATTGTCGGGAGAAGAATCCCAGCGACCCTGATGCAATGCTCGCCCTCGGGATGCTTCTGGCCGACGATCTCGACGAAGAATGTGTGGCTCTTCTGACAGCGAGCTCCACCTATCGCGCCACAACCACCGCTGCCCTAACAAGGCTCAGCGACTATTACTACGAGATCGGAAACCACCAACTCGCGGCAAACGCACTGGATCGGTTGCGTGACTTTCAAGACGAGCTCTACCAGTTCACCAAGACGCTCTGGAACCTCGAGCCCCCAGGTGATTGGGAACCAGCCCAATTTCCCCGCTATGCCACGAAACTGATCGCCGAAACTTGTGCCAAGTTTGACGCCGTGCAAAGCGTCCACTGTATCCGGCGCACTCACAAGACGGAAGAAGCAGTGGAGCTCAACCTGGTGGTCTTTATCATCGCTCCTCCCGGCCTTTTCAAGCTCGGTAAAGATTACGATGGTCTCGTGAACCAGCTCCGCGAAATCACCTTGCCCTCTGGTTTTGTCGGACTTGCCTCCAAAACATCTGACCCCGGAGCAATGGTATTGATGAACCAAGCAGATTCAAAGATCTATCAAAAAGGCTTTGTGCCCCTCGATCCTTTCGGCAAAAAGCCCGCAAACTGTGACAGCCGGGATTCTCAGTCTCCAGGGTAAGACGCCATCACACTCGGGTTTTCTCCGATTTCCCGCACCACGTTTGCCAGCAGGTAAAAGCTGCCGGTAGCGACAATGATGCGAGTCTCAGCCGAAGCCAGAGCTTCGGCAAGGCTTGCCGCCTCTCTGATCTGAGCAAAATAACCGCTTGCTGCCTTCGCGATGTCCCAAGCTTTTCTTGCACGGTTAGTTTCAAGTGTTACTGCGATGAGATGGCCAGATTCGTCGGACAAGTTTTTGAGGAAGGGTGCCAGAAGGTGGCCTTCGTTCATCCCGACCAAGTAGGTGATCTTCTCGCCAGGAAAGCAGGCTCTCAGACTTTGCCGGAGAACCAGAGCCGCCTCTTCGTTGTGGCCGCCATCCAGCACAAGGGTTTTGTCTCCCCATTCCAAAACTTGAAACCTTCCTGGTAACCAGGCCCTGGCCAGACCGGCTGAGATCGCTTCTTCGTTTCGAACGAAGCCAGCCACAGCAAGAGCGGAGACAGCGAGAGCAGCGTTGTGGACAGACTTCGCCCCCCACAACCGAGTCGAGAGGCCAGTCCACGAATGACCAGGGCACTTGATGGAAAAGTTTTCGTTTGTGCCTTCGACACAGATTTCTTCTCCGAAGAACCAGGCCTCACTTCCCCTGTCAGCTGCGATGGCGCGAACGGTCTCTTTTGCTTCTGGCGGTAAATCCCCGACGACAACTGGTAGGCCTGGCTTGATGATCCCTGCCTTCTCAGTGGCGATTTCCCGATAGGTGCTGCCAAGGATGTGGACGTGGTCAAGACCAATCGAGGTGATGAGGGAGGCGATCGGCTGAACAATGTTCGTTGCATCGAGTCTCCCTCCCAGGCCAACCTCAAGCGCAACCGCTTCGCATCTTTCGTCTCGCCACGTGAGAAATCCTGCCAGGGTCTTCGCCTCGAATTCGGTGATGCCACCATGAGGAGTGTTTTCTAGGTGCCGCGAGAGACAGACGACCTGCGAAACATGCCGTGCGAAGGCTTCCTCGCTGATCAGGTCACGATTGACCTGGATCCTCTCACGGACAGAGTAAACAAAGGGACTATAGTAGCTCCCAGTCCTGTAACCCTGCTCGATGAGCAGAGATTGGAGGAAGGCAGTCGTGGTTCCTTTCCCGTTTGTCCCTGCCACATGAAAGAAGTCTGCCGACCCCCCAGCCGGAACGCCTAGGATCCGACTCGCCTCCTCCATTCGATCGAGATCGTAGCGTGAATGTCGAGGCTGGAGATTCCCCAAGGCCTCGACCGCCTGATCAAAAGTGAGAGACAGGGGATCCGACAAGTCCAGCTTCCTTAATGCGGCGAACCGCCTCCGCGAACCTCACCCCGTCTTTGTCGCCAGGGAGGGTGA
>JALOLT010000162.1 GCA_025455775.1 Fimbriimonadaceae bacterium | reverse complement strand
GAAAGTTACTGGAACACCAAAGTACTTTATATCGACGGCGAAAACAAACGCGTGCTTGTACGACGTTTAAAACCTTGCTCTCCAAATTTCACAGATGCCACAAATGAGAAATACATTTCATACGACTACATCATTGGTTGTGCTGCTGTGAGCGATTATCGCCCGATTGAAAAGCTGAAAGGCAAGATTCGCCGGTCCGCCGAGCATATGAGGCTCGACCTTGTGGCAAACCCAGACGTGCTCGCTCACTTGGCTGCCAATGCCCCCAATGCAAAAGTGATTGCCTTTGCCGCTGAGCCATCAGGAGATTTGGAAGAGGCTTGGGCGAAGAAGCAGAGAAAAGGTGCCTTTGCCTTGGCAATGAACGACATCTCGCGACGAGATATTGGGTTCGAGACAGATGAGAATGACCTGACCCTGTTGTTTGCTGACCAAAAGGTGGAAAGGTCTGGGAAGAGGTCGAAGCTTGCCTGTGCTCTGTGGCTTCTTAACCATGTGGTTTGAAAGGTCAAAGGCAAAAAAAGACCTTCCCGGGGTACGGCCCCGGGTGGTCTTTTCGCTTTATGGAGAGAAGGCTTCACCTTAACCCCTCAGGAGGTTCAATACCGCTTGAGGTGCTTGGTTCGCTTGGGCCAAGACGCTCAGTCCGCTCTGTTGCAGAATCTGAAGCTTGGTGTAGTTTGTCATTTCTTGAGCGACGTCGATGTCCCGTACTTGGCTCTCAGTCGCGCTCAGGTTTTCTCGTGCGATGTTCAGAGTGCGGACATTGCTTTCCAGCACGTTTCGCATGAAGGAGCCGATCTCGCCGCGTTTGCGGTTCAGTTCGTTGATCGCACTGTCGATCTTGTCCAGAGTTGTGGCTGCGCCGCCGGAGTTCGTGATGTCGAGGTTCAAGAGGTCCAGAGCACCTGTGGAGAAGTTGCCGATTGAGAGTGCGGAGCGCTGGCCAGAATTGCCACCCGTCTGGAACTGGGCACTGCCTACGTTCACATGCAGAGCAGTGGCGACGTTTCCAGTCCCGACTCCAGAATTCAGGACGATTCTGTTGCCGTCATTGTCCGTCATTGTGAGGCCATCGTTGCCCATGAGTCCACCAGTAAAGGTGGCTGATTGAGCACCGAAGGTGACAGTTGCAACTGCATTTACACCTGTGGCAGTTGTGGCTCCAGCAGAAGAGCTGAGGACCCCTGCATCGGCCAAGATAAAGTTGCCTTTTGTTCCATAGGATGATGCGGTCAAGGCGATTTGTCCATTGCCGCCACCATAGACAGCTTGGGCAGTGACGCCTGTCACGTTTGCCATTGTGTTAATCTTGTTCACCACGTCGCCCCAGGTGTCGGTCGCGGCAACACTGATGGACTGGCCATTGATGCTAAAAGTTCCGGCTGCTGCTCCAACTGCTGCCGCTTGATAGGCTGCCAAAGAGGCAGCAGTGACGGTGCGAGACCCTGTGTGAGTCGCTCTGGTAGCGGCAGTCGTCACGTTCACTGCGACTGTGCCAGAAGCGGTGACGCTCGTGCCGCCAAATGTGCCGCCAAACGTTGCCTTGTCAATCTGGGTTGCATTCACGACTGAGGCGTTCACACCGGAAGAGCCGTTCAGGAGCTTTCTGGTTCCGAAAGCGGTGGTGTCAGCGATCCTGTTGATCGAGCTCAGGATCAGATTCAGCTGAGTTTGATTTGCCTGAAGTTGGTCCGCGCTCAAGACTGCCGTGTTGGCACTGGCCACTGCCAAAGATCGACCTTCGCGAAGCAGTCGGCTGATTTCGTCAAGAGCTCCTTCGGCGGTCTTGGCAAAGTTGATTGCATCTTGGTTGTTGCGAACGGCTGCGTCTACGCCTCCGATCTGGGCTCGGAACCCTTCGCTAAAGATGAGTCCTGCTGGGTCATCAGCAGCGGAGTTGATGCGGCTGCCGGTACTGAGTCGGTTGACGGACTTTGAGAATTCTCCGCCGGTGTTCAACAAGTTTCGAAGGGCCGTCATGGCCGTGACATTTGTGTTGATGCGAAAAGACATGTTTTCTTCCTTGAGGGCTCTTCCCAACCAGTCGTTCCTTCGTCTGGTTCCGTACAGGAGTTGCCCTTACACAGGTCTCATTCCCTGTTAGAACTACTGGCACACCCAGTATTTTTACTAGTTCTAAGTATTCTTGCTAGGTTTTTCAAAACCTCGTATTTTAGGCAGGGACAGTGCCGGAAAGAGACGTCGCTGGCTCTGCCATCTGCCAGCCGTGTAAGATGGGCAGAGCGATGAATCTTCGCGTACCCTACTCAGACTTTGTTCGGGAATTACGGCAGCGCCTTCCTCTGGCGGAGGTCTATCTTGAAAGGAGCGGAATGGCCGTGATTCTCACGGCAGGTGATGTCGCAGCTGGCTTCACCCTCCTTTCCCTCGCCCCGGTGCCACTGAGCGAGGTGCAAGAAATGCTCACGTCAGAGGGGCTTTCTTTCCGGCCTGGTCGCTGGTTTGTTCCGGATGGCGCGACCCAGATTTTGCCCCATGTCGTCGCGATTTCCTACCGAAGCGGGGAAGACAAGCCTGGCCTCTGGGTCGAGGCTTATCCTTACAAGCCAACCCCTGGCCATGCCCTTGGGCGGCTTTTTGATGAGCTGACGAGTGACGGTTATCTTGAGAATTCTTCCCTGGATGACTTTATTCGATTGGCAGAGCCGAATGTCGTGATTTTAGATCCTGAGGAACTCTCGACTTTTATGGCAGCCTTTTCAGAGACCCTTCTACAATCGGCGGTTCTTTTTGACCGAGACTAGGGAGTGGAGTTTTTCTGGGGTAAGTCGACTCAGGAATAGACTCAGGAGTACTGGTTAGCTTTAGGCTTGTTGTCGATCGTCCGATCTCTTGGGGTTGTGGGCCTGGCGGCGTGGCGAGGCGACTCTGTGGCGGTTACAATGAATCACGAAATGAGGCGCCACACAAAGATCATCTGCACCATGGGTCCCGCTGTCGCAAGTGAATCAAAGGTCAAGGAACTGATCGCCGCTGGGATGAATGTGGCCAGATTGAACTGTAGTCACGGAGACTGGGAATCGAAGGCGCAGATGATCGGTTGGCTCAGGGCCAATAGTGATTCGCTTGGTCCTGTGGCGATCTTGGCTGATCTTCAGGGGCCTAAGTTCCGAATTGGAACATTCGCTGGCGGATCGCTGGAACTCACGGCTGGGCAGTCCTTTACCTTAGGGATCGAAGAGGGTGTGGATATGCCGATTCCGGATGGTCCAGTGTGGTCCGAGTTGAAGACAGGTCGGCGTGCCTTGCTCGGTGATGGTGACGTTGAGATCAGATTGGGCGAGAAGATTGGTGACCGTTTCGAGGCGAAGGCTGTGACGGGGGGGACGGTCAAGAACCGCCAAGGGATCACCCTCGTGGGGAAATCGTTCAAGGCAAACTGCCTGACCGACAAGGATCTCGCCGACGTTTACGAGGCCTGCAAGCTGGGGGTTGACTTTATCGCCTTAAGTTATGTTCAGGAAGCGAGCGACATGAGAGAATTGCGGCGAGTTGTGGATCGCTACGATTCTAAGGTCAGGTTGGTCGCGAAGATCGAGACCAAGGAA
>JALOLT010000081.1 GCA_025455775.1 Fimbriimonadaceae bacterium | reverse complement strand
TGGCCTTCGACCAGTTCCTTCCAGCTTAGGGCATCGGAGGGAGAGTCCTCGGCAACACCAATGAGCTCATCCAGCTTGACCGGGTAGTTGAAGGGGTTACCAATGAGGTTCCAGCCTTGCTTGAGGCTGACAAGGAGCCCTCCAGTCGCAGCATCATCGGGAGGCAAGGCACCGTTCAGGGCACGTTGACCGAGGTTGCTGGTTGGAACGATCCAGTAGCCGATGCCTCTTTGGACAGACTGAGTCGGGGTGTAGCCTCGCAAGTCGCCATCGTAAGTGTAGGCAACGTAGTCTCTTCCCGCTTGGAGTCCAAGGATCGAGTCAAGCGAAGCATCGCCGAATCGATAGGGGAAGCTGCTGAGGTTTGCGCCAGCCGTAAAGTTGTAGGTTGGCAGGTTGGCCAGACGGATCGTCGTCTGGATCGTTTTGGACGGCCCAGGCGTTGGACTGATGACGACCTGGATCGGTACATCACCGTAGGTCGTGTTGTTGGTAACGATCTGCCAGTCGACGAACTCGAGTTCATTCGGCGCGATCCTGGGGATGAACTTCGTTTGTTGTTCTCCAGCAGCTAAGCTCACACCATTGGGAAGGATGATCGAGGCCCGGATGTTTTGGAGGGCTACTTCCTTATCAATGGTTGCGAACTGGTTATCGATCCAAACCCGGACTGTTGCTGGTGATGGTTGATGACCTGCTTGGAAGTTGTCGGCACTCAAGAGTCGCGGAGCGTCAAGTACGACTGTGTAAGGGTCGGCATAGTTTGCCACGCTCTGTGCCGATCGGATGTAGTGCACGATGTTCCTTGATTCACCGGGAGCGAGTGTGCGCCCTGGGAACCTTTGGATAAACGAAACACTGGTGAGGATGAGGTCAGCCTGTCGTTGAGTCCCGGTAGGGTCACCAAAAACAGAGAGTCTCATGTTGTTGTTATTCAAGATTCCAGGTCCCGGGAATCCGTGGTTACCGATGATGAAGAAGTCGGTTGCTGTCGCGTCTGGCGTTTCAGCGGGTGGGATGTTATCCACTCTCATGCCATAAGCATTCGTTTGACCGAACATGAACTTGACATTGCTCGGGAAGTCTTGGTCGTTTAAGAACCAAAGGCGTTCTGTTCTGACTGGCTTGCCATTTGGCAAGACAGTCCATCCAGCATATCTTTCAGGGAATCGGTTAACGAATGGCGGTGGGCCAAGTGTGGTTCCCAGGTCAGAGTTAGCAATAAAGAAGTTTCCGCTTCCGCCGGTATCAGGTACTTGCGATCTCATACCTGGATAGCAACCGAACAGCATTCCAACGCTGTTTGCTTGAGTGGCGACGTTTCTGACTCGCCATTGGAGCCTGGCAGCATCACCGATCAGTCGAAGATTTAGCGTGACATCAAGATCAGCATTACCCCACCCAATTTCAGCATATCGTCGGCTCGCGCCAACAAACCAAGAGCGAAGGCCGCCATCTCCGAAAAGAACCGAACCGGCTGGGGTTTCGCTGTTCAGAGTAAAGCGAGCAAAGGTGAAGTCGCCAGCTGCATCGATCGGCCACCCAGTTGTAAGTGCCAAGCCATCGTCAAAATTAGATTGAACTGAGCCCACTGCTCCGATTCCGAAAGCGAGTCGCCCAGCTGCATCCAGACTTCGTGCCGGGGCGTAGCAGGGCCCGGCACTCCCACCGTAGGTCACGGTACCAAAAAGCCCCACCGTCGCATCCATCAAAGGGGTTGGTTCTGGCCCGATAGTTCCATAGGGATCCGAATAGGGGGCAGTATTGGCCGGGTCGAGACAGAGTGTTAGCCACCCTGGTTGAGCTACTGCGCTGGTACTCAAGCCCGCCCCGAGAAGGGTGAGTCCGGCAAGAATCGTAAGTTTTCTCATTGCTTGGTCTTTGCTCTTTTTCAGAGCTCCCCACCCATCCTGGACGGGGAGCTCCATGTCTTTCGTTCACTCGTACCGATTATTGGGAATCGACAATCTTTCTCCTTGCCTATCGGTTGAACCGACGTGGGGAGCTGAAGATGTACCGGTTCCCGGAGGCATCAGCCACTGGGCCAGGCCGGTCTGCGACGTTTCTCGCTCCCACCCTCCAGTACAAAGTAGTGGATCCTGGGAACAAGGTGCCAGTATCGAACGTTGGCGACGAGACTGTTTGCCCGTTAGCAACCACCGACTCGACGAACTCAGGAAGAGTCGTGGTTCGGCCAGCTGGGAAGGACGGGTCGGGCGAGATCTGCACGACATAGCCGATCAGGACGCTGGCGACAGGGCCTCGAACGCTCGTCCACTGGAAGTTAGTTGGTGCATTTATTGTTGCCCCTTCCACTGGTCCCCGCAGATTCGGTCTTGTCAGAGGCGTCGCAGTGCCTTGGGCAGCAACTCGGATACTCATGAAGTAACAGAAACCTTCGTCACCACCAGTTCCGCCACCTGTGCCACCTGTCCCGCCAGTGCCACCAGTGCCACCACCAGTGCCGCCACCGATGCCACCACCAGTGCCACCACCAGTGCCACCACCAGTGCCGCCACCAGTGCCGCCTCCGATTCCGCCGCCAGTGCCACCGGATCCACCTGTGCCAGGCAAGCTCAGAGCAGAGACTCGGTAGAGAACCTCAACGCTATAGGTTGAAGGGACGCCAGCCACTACAGGAGTACCTGCAGTTTCAGCCCCGTTTGGAAGCTCTGGGAATACACAGACGAAGCCACCGACAGATCCGCCAGTGTTGTACCACTCACGTCCCACGCCAGGGGCAAAAGAACCTGCTGTGTCATCGATTACAGACGAAGCCGAGCCTTGCGCGATGGCGACAGGGGATAGACCTGCTCCATCTCGCCAGACCTGCCACTGCACAGGACCTTCTTGGTTCCCACGCAGGAACGAGTCTCGCTTCCAGCTGATGCGAACTCCCGGAACGTCGTTCGCTTGCACGATGGCCTCTGCGTTGACATTTGCAACGAGGTCACCACTGCCACCTCGTCCTTGCCCCAGCAAGAAGCCGAGGATCACGACGAGGATGAGAAGAGTAACGAGCCCCTGGTTATTGTTATTGCTCCGAGGGCGAACAACCTGTGCTCCGCCATCAGCGGTAAAGGTGCCTGTAGTCGTTGGAACCGTGAAAATCGCTTCGACTTTGTCGCCAGGCTGAATGCCCTTAGCAGATCGCGTGACTTCGATGAAAGCTGAGTCTGGGTCAACCTGGACAATTCTCGCCTCGGCGACCTGCTCGACCACGCGAACGTCAGTTGTGCGAGCGACAGATCGTCGAATCAAGACGACTTGCCCTTGCTCGAATCCGCTCCTCGTTCCACGATTGATCAGGGCACGGTTCTGAACCGTCGTGATAATCGTAGCTCGTGGGAGCACTCGTCCGCCAATTTCATTTACTGCAGAAGCTGCCGCAGAATCAAAGGCTTGGGACAAGAGAGTGTCCATTGCGATGTCACCGGCTCTTTGGCCAGATCGACCCACCGCGACAGCACCATTCACAGGTGCGCCAGATGAGGCATCCCGGATCACCACTTGCATGATCACTTCCGCTGACTTTCCAGTACCAGAAGATACGATGCGCCAGTTAGCGACTTCGCCGGAAACAATGTAATTCGCAGTGAGTTCCGAACCGAATCGAACGAGGTCTTCGCTCCGCGAAATGGGAGGAACCAGTCCGAGCTCTTGGATCACTCGGGTTACCTGTTCGTTGTCAAGAACTCGCACCCTGGCACTGCCGATGAAGCCCTTCTTCTGCAGGCTGCTAGCGACAGCAGAACGAGCAAGAGAGCCCATATCGACATCAGGATTCGGAACCCTGGTTGTGAAGTCAATGACCGCATATTGATCTTCAGTCTCGGTGGCCTGAGCTGCTGCCCGTTGCGGCACCACAAGTGTCATGAAAGTGGCTGCCGCAGTCGCCACCAGGAGCGATAATCCGCCCCGTAAATTCAGTCTAGGAAATCGCTTCACTTCGATGCGTCCTCCTCATTCCTGTTACTGTCGTTTCGCATAGTCATTCCCAAAACCGGCTCGTCCTGTGAGACCGGCCAGCCCACGTGTCCAATGAACATCTTAACCGAAGTCCGCCCCGCGTTGCAACGCAGGCGACCCCAGTTTTTATCCCATTGTTCAAGGCACACTGAGACCAGGCTCAAGCGGGGAGTATAGCACGTAAGTTCTGATGGTGCAACTCACACCGCCCTCTCGACCGAAGACTTTACCGACATCTACCAGACGGGAGACGGCCCCTGGTCGGTTCAAACGATCAGAGACAGTCGTTTTGAGTCTGATGAGGCCTGGGATCTGGAGGCGGGACCTTGAGGGGAGCGGTGAATTTTTCGACTCTCCTTTCTCTCAGAGCCAACGAAGTGCTCCTTGAGACGATTGGGGAAGATCTCGCGAGGAAAGCGTCCGCGCCTTAAGGAAGATTGGGGGAAACGTCCTGAGTCCAAGTAAGGAGCTAATCTTCCACCTGTTCTATGAGGCGCCTTTTCGTGGCCCATTCAGGTATCTCGGGTAAGGGTCAGGTCTTGCTGGAGAGAACGCTCTGCCTTGACAAAAAAGGGATATGGGTGTCTCATCAGGGGAAAAGTGGATGTCTGCCCCGGCTCGATGTGGAGGGGTCTTTCAAGCAGGATTGGCCAAGCTCAGCGTTACACTTGTCCTTTACCAAGGAAATGGCCTAAGACGATTTTTCATCCCCAACGATCCCCCTGGTAAAAATGCTTGCTTTAGGGAATTCGGAGTGACGCCGAGATCCAAAGGACCTTGCCAAAAAGAAACATAGAATTCGCCCCCTAGTGAGCAGACTGGGGGAGGGCCTTTCGGTGAGATCCAAGAGGGGCATGACGAACCCACAAAAAGTTCCCCCCAGTTGCAATACTGGGGGGAAGGTATCACGGAGCTTACTCACTAAGCTTCGCGTCATTTGATCCGAAACGAAGCCTCTTACGACTCAGTCTTTTCGTCTGACTCAGAAGAATCGTTCCGCAGAATTCCCTTGAGGAGACCCAATCGTTCGCCAATCGTGGCTCCACCTGAGGGTGTTCGTTGGGAAGATTGGGGCTGCTCGAAATCACCTTCTCGGCGCCGAGGCTTGCGGCCCCTGTTCCGATCTGCCCCTGGGCCTCCTCGCTGCTGAACTCCAGTGTCGTACCGGTATTCAGCGTTGGGGGTAGTAGAGCGAAGCGACAGAACCATCCTGCGCTCGTCCGGGCGGAGATCAATGATCGTCGGTTCGATTTCCTGGCCGTCTTCAAGCTCATCACTCGGCTTCTTCAGGCGCTTTGCACTAATTTCGCTCAGAGGCAGGAATGCTTCCGCTCCTTCTGGCAACTTCACAAAGGCACCGCTCTGAACCATTCGGGTGACCTTAACTGTAAGCTTTTGCCCAAGTTTGTAATTCTCCTTGATGAGATTCCAAGGATCCGGCAGAACTTGTCGAAGACCCAAGCTAACTCGGCCAGAGTCTTTGTCTAAGCGCAGAACCATGACCTTCACGACTTGGCCCTCGGCCAAGACTTCTCGGGGGTGATCAATTCGAACCCAGCTCATTTCCGAGATGTGGAGGAGTCCATCAATGCCTCCGAGGTCGACAAAAGCTCCATAGTCGGTCAGGCGTCGAACTGTCCCTTCCAGAACATCTTGTGGCTGAACCTCAGTGAAGATCTTCTCCTTGACCTCTTCCTTCTTCTCGCCTTCGGCAACCTTATTCGAAAGGACAACCTTCTTTCGCTCTGTATCGACCTCGATGATCTTTACTTGGAGTGCTTGGCCGACGTACTTTTCGATATTGCGTAGCTTGCCAGAGCCGACGTGAGTCGCAGGGACAAACCCCCGGACTCCGATGTCAACCACCAGGCCGCCCTTCACTCGGTCGACCACTTGGGCCTCGAAAACCTTGCCTTCTTGGAACGACTCGACGATTCTGTGCCAAGTCATATCGAAATCGGCTCGTCGCTTACTGACGATTGGATTTCCTTCCGCACTGTTCGTTTTGAGAACGATGACGTCGAAGGTATCGCCAGGCTGCACGACACCGACGGCCGAATCAACGTTGTCTTCGGTGAGTTCATTGAGAGGAACAACACCCTCGGCTTTCGTTCCGAGGTCTACAAAGACACGATCTTTTTCAACCTGGATCACTTTCGCTTCGATCCGCTCGCCTTTCGAAAGGGTAGGCCCAGCATCTCGCCGCAAGTCATCTCCGCCCAAGTTGGCCAGCGCTGCTTCGAAGAGCAATTCGTCTTCAGTCTTTCCACCTTCCGGTGTACTGTCGATAGAGGTGGCAGGCGCAGGCGCGACAACCGGCTCGGCTTCCACTGGGGAAACTTCGTCAGCAGTCTCGGGACTCGGCGCGACGCCCGCCTCTTCCAGCTCGGCAACCACGGGAGTTTCCTCTGTGATCACTTCGCCGGCAGGCGTCAATTTGTCATCGGTCATTGTCATGAACGTCCTTAAAAGTCTGAGTGGCGAGGCGCAGTGAGCCCACGCTCGACACAGCCTAGATTGTAGCGCAAAGAAAACAAGGGATCAGGCCTTTTCGGACAGCCTTAACAGGCGTGCTCACCTCTTGAATGGAAAGAAAGTGGACATTCTTAACAATTCAGGTCGCAATGAGGCTTGATGACGGTTCTTAGGCCCTTCTCGAATTCGAAAAGAGCCCGTAGAATGGCCAGGTGAGAAAAGCCGCGCTCGACGTCGGATCAAACAGTGTTCTTCTGCTGGTTAGTGAACTTCAAGAAGAAAAGTGGGTTCCGATCTGGGAAGAGTCTGAAGTTACTGGCCTTGGAGTAGGAACCAAGAGGACAGGCCTGCTTTCAGAGGATGGCATGGCGAAGACTCTGGATGCCGTTCAGAGATCCTTCGCCAAAGCCAAGGATCTGGGTGCTTCTGAAATCTTGGCAGGAACCACGATGGCTGCCCGTATCGCAGAAAATTCACACGAATTTTTGGCACGTGCAGAGGCTCAGGACACAGAGATCCGCATAATATCCGGTGAGGACGAAGCGGAACTGGGATTTCACGCGGTTGCAAGCGATCCGCTTTTTGCTCATGTTCAGCGCATAAGTATCATTGATCCAGGCGGACACTCGACCGAACTCCTGACGGCAGATCGAACCAGCGCAGGGTGGGACATCCTTTTTCGCAAGAGCTACCCCATCGGAGCTCTTGGCCTTAAGGAAGGAGTTCTGAAGATCGAATCACCTGGATTTGCTGAGCGTCTCTCTGCCGTCGCAGAAGTTGATCGCGCCTTGAGCCTCGACTATCGTCCGGGCCAGTCGGGAATCGCGGTTGTGCTGGGAGCCACCGGTACCAATCTGGTCTCCATCCGAGAAAAACACCAGACGTGGCGTCCGGATGCAGTCCATGGTGCATTGCTTGATTATGAAGAAGTTGGAAGATCTGTTGGCTGGTTATGCGATATGAATGAAGCTCAGCGGGCATCCCTCCCTGGTTTGGAGAGAGGGCGCGAAGGAACCATCCATATCGGAGCCCTGATTCTTGAGAGATTTCTGTTCTGCCTCCATGTCCTCGAAGCAACTGTGAGTGTGAAGGGATGGCGCCACGCCCTGATCGAGCGAGGATTCCCGAAACCCAGAAGTGGAACCGGATCATGATGAATCTCTCCCAGATGCAAGAGGCACCTCAGCAAGAAAATGGACTCCCTGGATGGGCTCTTATCCTCTGCTGCGTCGCGCCCTTTTTCGGGTTCTGGCTCACAGGCCTCTTCGACCTCGATGAAGGTTTTTATGCAGCCGTTACGAGCGACATGCTCCGGCGTGGCGACTGGATTACACCGACTTACAACGGAATCCCTTGGTTTGAAAAGCCGATTTTAAGCTACTGGCTGGCGATGCCGACGATCCTTCTGTTCGGGGAAGATTTTGGCCCTCGTTCCGCCTCTTTCCTCTGCACTCTCGCGACAGCCTTTGTCCTCTACCGATGGTGTCTTCGCCATTTTGGGAAGGAAGTTGCTCAGGGGGCAGCTTTGGCAACTTGCGGTTCGCTCCTGGTAGTGGGGATCGGGAGAATGATGATGACCGACGGGCCTCTGGTTCTTTGCCAGGTGATCGCCTTTACGACATTTTATGATTCGCTGGTCGTTGATCGCAGGCGGCGACTCTGGACGGCTTTCGCCCTCGGATTGGCGGTTTTGGCTAAGGGGCCGGTCTCTCTGGTTTTCTTCGTGCTCATCGCAGGATTTTTCTTTTGGAGAAGTCCATCCCTCCGACCTCAGTTCAAAGGGTACTGGGCGGCTGGCACAATCATTCTTTTTGCCACGATTGCCACCTGGTATCTTCCTTGTTACCTCCAAAATGGACAAGTTTTTATCCAAAAGTTCCTTATCGAACAAAACATTGGTCGCTTTGCCGGAGGCGACAAGGCCCACCAGGTTCCGTTTTGGGCTCATCCAATTTACTTCCCGCTGATTCTCTTGCTCGCATGCCTGCCTTGGTCTAGCTTCAGCCTCAAGGCGTGGTGGCAGGATCGCCTGACGGGGAATACCGACGACCCTCAAATGCAAATCCGAAGGTACCTCTGGGTTTGGGCGCTGGTGATTACGATATTCTTCACTGTGAGCCAAACCAAGTTGCCTCACTATATCTTGCCAGCCGTTGCGCCGTTTTTGATCCTACTGGTCGTGTCGGCGAGACAGGCAAACCAGGTCAAGTTCCGGAATCATCTCGTCGCAGCCTGCCTCTGGTGCCTGGCTCTGTGGCCGTTCTGTCACCTCGTGTTCCAACAAGTCTACGAGTCGCAGTTCCGCGAGGTGCAGGAGCTGGCCCGCTACGCTCGGAAGGCTGGCTTACCATTGGCTATTTATGAAATCGGAAGACAAGAGGAGATGGAGATTGGACTCAGGCTCCAAGAAACGAGCCACCCCTCTGTGCTTTTTTATTACGGGGGTCTCGTCAAGAAGTCAGACTCGATCGCTGAGATTGCCGAGGCAAAGGGTGACGTCTTGGTTTTGACCCGAACAAACCGATTGACCTTAGATGATCAAGTCGAGGCAGTGGCACTCGGCAAGACGATCGACGAGGTAGAGACTGGATTAAAATTGGATCGATATAGGCTATACCGACTCCGAAGCCTGAACAACTAGTTCAGCTTCTTGGCAATGATGTGATAAACATGCCATCGCTTGGGTTCACCGTACAGGGTCTTGCCGGTTCGATTTTGCTCATCTAAAAGGAGCAGTTCGAAGTCAGAAAGCATCTCGAGCAGTTCTTCTCGCTGGTGGGTGACAACTGGGCTCGGAGGAGTCAGGTCTCCGACTCCCCAAGAGTCATCGGGGCCGAGAAATTGCCCTGCGATGAGGCCACCTGGGGCACAGTTTTCCTTAATGACTTCCCATGAACGGAGGAAGGCTTCCCGACTCGGCTGAAAGAAGAGGGAGAAGACAAAGGCAATGCAATCGTATGATCCACGAGGCGCCTCAGAAAAGTCACCACACACGAACCGAATGCCTTCAATCTCGCCAAAGGAGTCCAGGAATTGAGCTTCCATGAATTGGTCGTTGTCGAGACCTGTCACTTGCCAGCCAAGCTCTTTCCACCAAAGCAGTCCTGTGCCAACGCCGTAGCCAAGGTCGAGGGCGTGGCCGGTGGTAGGTAGAAAGGGGCGCAACTTGGCATAAAAAGGGTTTGCGGGAAGCCCCTTTGCTCCTTCAAAGTACTGATCCCACTTGGTACTCATTCGATCCAGCCTGGACTCAGGGGGACAAACTTTCTCTTTGCCGATTCGCTGAGATCCGGCACCTGGGCGACACTGTTTAGGTCAGAGTAAGGGGTTTCTTGCCGACCCAAGACAACCAACAAGGCATCAAGGGCCGAGAGGCCTAGTTGCTCCTTGAGATCCATCACGGACGCCTCGTTCGCCATTTGCAGAAGGAGCTCAGGGTCCGAGAGTTCTAAGATCACTGGATCCGATTTCGAGGCAGAATTGCCCTGTGGCACTCGCTTAAAAGGGATGACAAATTTTTGGCCGTCAGAGCAAGGGGCTGCTGGGTTCACCCTTTGCTCGTCGGCTTGATCGGTGAGACCGCCAGCTTGGTCAATGGCATCTCCCAAGCGCGACCCGATCGGCATGGAATAGACGCCCGGCTTGGTGACAGCACCAAAGACGGCAACCTCGATCGATGGTTCCACCGCAATTCCGGTCACAGAACGATTCAGCTGGAAGAGAATCGCCAAACTCAGAACAACTGTCGACCCAATGACCAGCTTTTGTCGAGCAGGTTGGAGTGAGTCCAATTTCAGAGCCTTTTCAGACTAGATTCTTGCACAGTTGCTTCTATCTTTTGAACATATTCTTGCAAAAGAATTCGAGGGACTTGGGAGTGACCAGCCAGGGGAGCGATCCAAACGCGACAGTTTTGGTTCTGAGTCAGTGCCTCAGGGTGTCGCCGACTAAAGACACGATCCTCTTCTCCATGGACAATGAGGCAAGGCCGGTTTGCCAAAGCCTTTGTGGAGTCCATGGGGACCACGTCACTGGCGCGGACTCCCGTCATTGCCTGGACGATCCAAATGGTGGGGCGGAAGATCACCCCTCCCCCAGGGAGCGACACGCTAAGGTACTCGTCGACAGCCCAATCGAGTCTGGCGAAGGCTCCTTCTGTGATGACCCCGTCGATGAGTTCCGGATTCTGGCCAGCCGCCATCAGGCTCGCCGCTCCCCCCAGCGAGACTCCGACGAGGATCACTCGCGTCTTTGGGTTCCGCTTTTTCACCCACTTTGCAACTGCGGCGAGGTCTCTCGACTCGCCTGCGCCAAAGTCGATTCGATCGATGGGGCTCACTGTTTGTCCCCTCATTGCCACTACGACGACGTCTCCCATCCGGCGAAGCTCCTCCGCCAAGGGAAAGTAAGAAGACGGATTGCCTCCTAAGCCGTGGGCGATGATGGTTGTGACTGGTTGAGAGTTCGAATCTGGCCTCTGTGCCTGACTTCCTGACCTTGTCCAGACAACTGTTTCACCGTCTGGCCCTGGGATTCGGTTTCGAATGAAAAGGCGATTAGAATCATCGACTGCCTCTCTGGGTGGCTTGAGGATGGAGACAGCCAAGGCGTAGCAAACTCCGAGATAGAGGCCAAGCACCAAACAGATGCCACCGAGAAGCAAGCGGATCTTAGGCGAAGGTTTTTTCTGCGGCATCGACTGTATTTGCGAGAAGGCTCGCCACCGTCATTGGTCCGACACCACCTGGGACAGGGGTGATGGCACTAGCAAGCCGTGAACAGGCTTCTGTGTCACAGTCGCCGACGTCGCTGTCTCTTCCCTCAACCTTGTTATATCCGGCATCGATGACGACGGCTCCTGGCTTGATCCAGTCTCCCTTCACAAGCTCTGGACGACCGACTGCTGCCACCAGGATATCTGCTTCGCGGCAGAGGCTGGGAAGATCCTTGGTTCGCGAATGGGCGATGGTCACAGTTGCGTTTCGTTCGAGCAGCATCAGAGCCATCGGTTTCCCCAATATGACGCTCCGTCCGATGACGACGGCTCTCTTCCCTTCGCAGTCGATACGGTAGTGATCCAAAATTTTGGTGATCCCGAGGGGGGTTGCACATCGAAAGCCTGGAAGGCCCGCCACGAGTTTGCCCAGGCTTTGACTGGTGATTCCATCTACGTCCTTTTCCGCTCCGAGTTGACTGAGAGCTTCATCTTCGTCGAGGTGCTTTGGCAGAGGATGCTGAATCAGGACGCCATGGACTCTTGGGTCGCTATTGAGCCGATCCACCTGATCCAAGAGTTCATTTTGGGAAGTCTGAGCCGTTACCGAGAATGAGCCACTCTCGATTCCTACCCAACCAGCCCACTTTTGTTTCATGGCGACGTAGGCGAGGCTCGCGGGATCTTGCGACGCTACGATGGCTTCGATTCTGGGCTGGATCCCCTGCTGCTTTAGAGATGCGACGCGCGGCTTGAGCGATTCACGAACTTGTTTGGCCAGTTCTCTGCCATCGAGCATCAGGGTTTCTTGCATGACACTATTGTGGATTACCCTTTCCGTCGGACTTCTTCGTTCTGCGCCAGAACTGCGGTTGTTTGGGCCTCATGGTATTGCTCCAGGAGGGCGGAAAGCCTCTCGTCGTGAGAAGCGAGGATTCGGACGGCGAGGAGTCCAGCGTTCTTCGCATTCCCGATTGCAACCGTGGCAACTGGGACTCCACCTGGCATTTGCACGATGCTGAGGAGGCTGTCGAGACCCTGCATGGTTTTGCTTGATACGGGAACCCCGATGACAGGGAGAGGTGTGAGGCTAGCGACCATCCCTGGTAAGTGGGCTGCGCCACCGGCTCCGGCAATGATTACTCTTAGCCCCCTCCCTCTGGCAGTTTTTGCATATTCAACCATTCTGAGCGGCGTTCGGTGTGCAGAGACGATCTCGAGTTCGTAGGGAATTTTGAGCTCTTTGAGGATTTCCTCTGCCGCAACCATGGTTTCTAGGTCAGAAACACTCCCCATGATGATGCCGACGATTGGTTGACTCATGATGCATTGAGGATACACGACAGGGCACCTGTGGAAAACTTCCCGATAAATCCCCAGTGGGCCCTGCGGCCTTCGGTCGCCCCCCTGCGTCTCGACAGACAAGCTTTTCTCAATTTTTGATTGAGGAGCGGTGAAGAAAGAGATCGTGTACGAAGGATCAGAGAAGATGAGTCCGAAAAACCTTTTCGAATCAGTGGCCATTATAAAAGTGGTGGGAGTCGGCGGAGCAGGTTGCAACGCCGTGAATCGAATGATTCAAGCAGGTGTCGAAGGGGTCGAGTTCATCGCGATGAACACAGATCGCCAAGCCCTGGAAGCTAGTTTGGCGCCAACCAAAGTTGCCCTTGGCTATAACCTCACGAAGGGCCTTGGAGCTGGGGGAGACATCGACCGCGGAGCAGCCAGTGCGAAGGAAGTCGAGCGAGAAATCATGGAGCTTCTTGAAAACAGCGACATGGTCTTCATCACGGCTGGCATGGGGGGCGGTACTGGAACTGGTGCCGCTGCCGTTGTGGCAGAAATTGCCAAGAGAATGGACATCCTGACCGTTGGGGTTGTGACGTAGCCTTTTACCTTCGAAGGGCCTCGGCGCATGAAGGCAGCCTCGGAAGGTTTAGAGAGTCTGCAGTCGGTCGTTGACACCCTGATCGTGATTCCGAATGATCGGCTGAGTGCCGTTGTCGAAAAGAA
>JALOLT010000080.1 GCA_025455775.1 Fimbriimonadaceae bacterium | reverse complement strand
CCAGCACGAGCGCGAGCACAGGCAGCGCCAGCTCGCGCGGGTGGGTCCATGGCGGACTGTCGGCGGGGATCAGCGCGACGGCGGGCAGCACGTTGAACACGGTGGTGGCGAACAGGATCACGAGGAGCATCGCGATGACGAACTCCGGGAGGGCGGTCAGCACCAGGGACATCCCCAACGCCGTCCGATCCAGCACGCCATCGCGGCGCACTGCCGTCACGACGCCGAGCGCGACGGACGTGGGGAAGGCGATCAGCGCCGATGCCAGCATCAGGGTGAGCGAACCGGAGAGCCGCGGACCGATGCTCTCGGCCACTGGCTCGCGGGTCGCGAGCGAGGTCCCGAGATCACCGGTGAGGAGACCGCCGAGCCAACCCGTGTACTGCGACAGCACCGGTCGGTCGAGGTCGAGCTCGTCACGCAGCGCAGCGAGGCGCTCGGGCGTCGCGTCACGCCCGAGGATCGCTCGCGCCGGGTCGGCCGGCAAGGCCTGGGTGGCGGCGAAGACCACCACCGAACAGACGAACACGACGATCACACCGGCCAGGAGGCGTCGCACGATCCATGCACGCAGCCCACCTCGTCGGGTCCTGGGCGAAACAGGGTCGTCCGTTTTTGCGACCTTCCCCCCGAGATTCAGCCGACCCCGGTTCTCGAAGAGATGGAGCTTGTAAACCTTTCGGAAGACTTTACGGAGGTCATCGAGTTTGCCCTCATGATCGGGAAAAAGCATCGAAACGAAGTTGACCAAGCAGACGCTCTGGCGCTCAATGCCTTGGTATGCTCACTCGAGCTCCGAGATGTCGAAACCGAGATGCATACCCAAAGGGTCATGTGGTTTGCCCTCCACATGATCTGTGAGATTCATCAGCAGGGGATGCACGATATCGTCTGGGAAGACTTAAGAGAAGTCGCGATTGGAGCCCTGCTCCACGATATCGGCAAGATCGGAGTACCAGATGCAGTTCTCAGAAAGCCAGGAAAGCTCAGTTCAAGCGAATACGACATCATCAAGCGCCACACATCCTACGGATCTTCCCTCCTCTCGCGATTCCCGAACTTGATGGTCGGCCACAACGTCGTCCGCCACCACCACGAAAGATGGGACGGCAGAGGCTATCCTGATCTGCTCTCGGGAGAGGACATCCCTCTTTCCGCCAGAGTCTTTATGTTTGCCGATACCCTTGACGCGATGGCTAGCAAGCGACCCTACAAAGATCCTATGGCGCACAGCGAGATTTGCGCCGAGGTGATGAGGATGGCTGGGGATCAGTTCGACCCCTTGATGGCAGCCGTTTTTGTCAATATTCCCGAGCTTGAGTGGGAGAGGATTCGGCTCGGTGACACATTCGAGCTACGAGACAGGGTGCTCGACATTGCCTCACGTCTCAAGCTGCGCCAAGCCGCATAGCCCTTAACTGTATCTGGCTTCGAGGGCGTCCCCCAGGAGTTTCAGAACTTTCCCTCTGTGACTAATGGCGTGTTTTTGCTCCGCTGTTAAATCGGCCATCGTGCAGTTGAATTCCGGAAGCCAAAAAATCGGATCGTAGCCGAACCCCCCTGCTCCACTTGGACTCTCAGCAATGACTCCTTCTCGAATCGCGTGAAAGACCTCTGTGTCTCGGGATGGATCTTTCAGGGCGACCGAACACTGAAACCTTGCGACTCTTCCCTCAATTGGCACATCTTTCATTCGATCCAAGATCGCAGCCATCTTTTCGGGGAACGGAGTACTTTCCCCTGCAAACCTCTTGCTGAAAACGCCCAGTTCGCCAGGCAAAGCATCAATTTCAAGCCCAGCGTCGTCTGCGACACAAACTTCCCCCGTGTGCCGCGACGCACTTTCTGCCTTTATCGTCGCGTTTTCGCCATAAGTCGACCCGATCTCTTCTGGTTCCGGTGCACTTGGATAGTCGGCAAGGGTCAGAATCTCGAGTTCGGGAAAGCGCAATGAAAGAATCGTGACCATCTCCCCTGCCTTCTTCAGGTTGTGGGTGGCAACGACAAGGCGAGAGAGATTCACTTCTTCCCTGCCACTTGGTAAGGTTCGACGTACTTTTGGCAGCAGGCGCGAACCCTGGCTCGAACTCGATTGATATAAGCAGCTCTTTCTGTGACGCTTACTGCCCCGCGAGCGTCGAGGAGGTTGAAAACATGGCTGCATTTGAGAGCAAGGTCAAGTGCCGGATAGACCAAGGCGAGCTTTCTCTCCGGCGTTGAAACTTGATCAGAATCCTCTGCCCCCTCGGTCGTCAGGATGTCTCTTTCTTCATCCCATCGCACTTTGGTTTCAATCACCCTTTTTGATTCCTGCTCATACATATCGAAGAGTTGGAAGAGGAACTCCGTGCTCGAAACTTCGAAGTTAAAGACGTTGTTCTGCATTTCGCTCTCGAATTCTGCCTGGCGATAGCTGGTGTTCTCGCTCCACATCAAGCCATCCCAGAAGGAGTTTTGGCCGTTGAGCATCAAACAGAGTCGTTCTGGGCCATATGTGATTTCCGCCGAAACGGGGAAACACTCGACGCCTCCCATTTGCTGAAAAAAAGTGAACTGGGTGACTTCGGTTCCATTCACCCAAACTTCCCATCCGACTCCGCTGGCTCCGGCTGCTTGGTCTTCCCAGTCGTCTTCGACCAACCGGACATCGTTTTTACTTGTATCAAACCCAAGGGCATCAAGCGATCCCATGTAGAGATCGACAATGTTGTCCGGGCTGGGTTTCATCAAAACTTGGTATTGATAGTATCTCTGGCTTCTTTGGGGGTTCCTGGTGTATCTGCCGTCTGCTGGTCTTCGGCTCGGTTGCACATAGGCTACGTTCCATGGTTCTGGGCCGAGGCTTCGAAGCGCGGTCGCAGGATGCTTCGTGCCAGCTCCGACCTCAGTATCGTAAGGTTGCAAGATGGCACAGCCCTGAGCCGACCAGTACTCGTTGAGTCGGCGAACCATTTCCTGAAACGTGATCATGAGGCCAGATTGTACCGAGCCTCGCCTGACCTTAGAAGCCTCGATCCGGCAAGAGGATGACTGGGCTAGGAGAAGGAGCCGGTTTCCGTCCATAGTACAACGGCACGTTGAACCGCTGGAGCCTTTCCCAAGGGTAATTCAAGGGATCGTTTTTGCGACCCTGGGGCTCGGCGATGTACTCGTGGCTGACAATCTGGCGAATGTTGTATTGGCTCATCACCATCTCAATCACCTTATCAACTGCTTCGAGTTGGGCGGGAGTGTAGAGGTCAAAGCCATCCCCAAGATTCGAGATTTCGATACCGATGGAGAAATCGTTAACCCTTTGCCTCCCATGAGCATCGAGGCTCGCCCCTGCGTGCCAGGCGCGACGCCACAGACTCACCATCTGGACAATTCCTCCCTCCTTCCCCACCACAAAATGACAACTCACCTGACTGTCGGGATTCATCAACCACTTCACGGATCCCACATGATCGCCTGCCGTGTGGTGCAGGACAATCGTGTCTACGTCGTTGATGTCGATCCTCTCGTTAAAGTTGGGCGACGGAACCCACATGATCTGGTTCGGCCCTGGCTCAAAGGTTTCAAGGCTCTGGGAATAGGGAGTGAAGCCAGCGACAAACAAGAAAGCCCCTAGCAAAAGGCACCCACGAAGGATCGTCCCAACCATTTCCTAAGATTATGGACGCCAGAATGTCCTATTCCGTACGAAGTGCCTCGATCGGGCTTAAATTCGAGGCTTTGATCGCAGGATAGAGACCAAAGATGACTCCAATCGCCGTGGAAACCCCTGCTGCAACGAGGGCAATTGTCCAGGGGAACGGAGTCGCGAGGCCGCCTTCCTGGGGCCAGTTCGCGACCTTCGTGACTAAGCCAATCAGATTCCCGAACAAGAGAGCGAGACCCATTCCCACACACCCTCCCAAGAGGCTTAAGACGGCTGATTCGACCAAAAACTGAAGCCGAATGGATCGGCTTGGAGCACCCACTGCCTTCCGCAAACCGATTTCTTTGGTTCGCTCCGTCACACTCACGAGCATGATGTTCATAATCCCAATCCCCCCGACGATGAGGGCAAGAGCCGCCACCCCAGCCAAGACAGCACCGGCAACCCCGATGATTCCTGTGAGGGTGCCACTGATGGATTCGGAGCTATCGAGTCGATAGAGCCGTTGGTTGTTGGACTTGTTCATCAAAACAGCCCAGGTGTCGTCCATCGCCTGAGTCACAGAGATTCCCGGTCTGGGCCGGACTGTGATCACGCTCACGTTGTTCCCTCCCACCCACTTGGAGTGAGCTGTCGAGAGGGGAAGCCAAATCTCCTTCTTGTTGTTACTGCCAAAAACTTCGCGAACAGGGAGAACCCCCACGACTTGGAGAGAGATCCCTTGGAAGGTGACGAACTGGCCGAGCGGGTTTTGGTTCGGAAAGAGCTCCGACGCAACTTCCTTACCAATCACGCAGACATTGGCTTTACTGGCTGAGTCTCCAGCCGTCAGATTCCTGCCACTTTCGACAAAAATCTGATTCAGCTCGTGGACGTTGGAGTCTACTCCTTGAATCCGCAATCCACGTAACTCGCGGCTCCCGACTGTGGCAGAAGTAACAGGCACGGTTAGGGCAGCGGAAGCAGCCCTCAGAGTCGAGGTGCGATTCATGATGTAATCAACATCAGACTGCTGTAGCGACCCAACGCGGCCAGCCAGACGACCTCTCCGGCTAAAGTTGTCATAGACGATATAGATGGAATCTGTCCCAAATTGGTTGAACTGCTTCGCCATGTAGGCGTTGAAACCCTCGGTGATGATGCCAATGAGGGTCACTGCCATGACCCCCACAATGACCCCGAACATCGTGAGGAAGGCTCGAAGCTTGTGGAGCTTGAGCATCGCCCAAGCAATTCGGACAGAATCCATCAATCTCATGGCTTATTCCTCGTCTCCGCCGCCGCCAAACTGAACCATTCCCTGACGAGCAGGCCCTGTGAATGGTGGCTTTTCGACCACTGTCCCTTCCTCCACCCCCGCCTTTATCTCGATCCGTTGAGGAGTGGTGACTCCAGTTGTGACGAAGACTTTCTCTGCCTTGCCTTGTCCGGTCTTGGGCTTAACCATCACAAATCTCTTGTTGCCTTCCGAACCAACAAACTCAAGGGGGACGCTCAGAGCATTTGAAGCGCCTGTGACCTGGATCGTACAGCGACTCGACATCCCAGATTTCAGGGCTGGATCAGGATTATCAAGGGTGACCTCCACCTGGTACTTAACCACAGCCTCAGTGGTGGCAGCTTGCTGGCCAGTTCCGGTTGTGGCTCCCACTTGAACCGGAGCGATTTTTGTGACTTTGCCTGTAAATGATTTGTCAGGAAAGGCGTCAACTGATACAGCGGCAGGAGTCCCAACCAGGAGTCTCGCCACATCAATCTCGTTGATGTTGAGTTTGACGATCATCCCGGAGCGGTCGTCGATTCGAACCAGTGGGCTGCCCGCGTTAAAGCTGCTGAGGCTCGAAACAAGTTCTCCGACCTGGACGAACTTTCGCGTGACGATTCCAGGAATTGGGGCGCGGATCTCTGTCTCGCCCAATTGCCTCTCACTGTCCCCCAAAACGCTCCTTAACTGGTCAACCTGGGCGGCTTGTTGGTTCCGAGAGGCAGCAAGAGAATCGATATCCCGTCGGTCGTTCTGGGCATCGCGCAAGTCGGTCTGGGCTTGTCGGTACTGCTCTCGTTTCACTGTGTCCTGAATCGAATTGGCCTTGGCTCGGTCAAGGTCGATCTGGGCTTGGCGCAAACGTTCGCTCGCTTGGCGGCGTTCGCTTGCCTGGCTGTTGTCGAGTCTGTCCTGTTGTTCCTGGGCTTGGCGGAGTGCCGTCTGACTGAGTTCGAGTTGAAGTTGACTTTGTTCGACTTCACGAGCTGCGATGAATCCCTTTTCGAGGAGTCCCGTTCGGCGATCATGCTCCAGCCGCGCGTTCTCCAATCGGCTTTGAGCATCCTTCAAGGCAAGCTCAGTGGCAGTTTTGGCGTTTGGGTGAGTGACATTCACCAATTGGTCATAACTTTGCTGAGCCGTGATCACGTTCGACTCCGCCAAGCGAATGGCGGAAGTTGTGAGCTTTGGTTGAGCTTGGAGCTCAGCCTCGATTTGGGCGAGTCGACTTTTGGCGCGATTAATCTGGTTTTCGACCGCGACCCGTCGCTTGCTGAGTTCAACTTCGGCCCTCCTGGTACCGCTCGCTGCTCCGCGGAGCTGCGCCCGGTTCTGTCGAACCTGAAGTTCCGTTTCTTGTGGATCAATCACGGCAATGAGTTGACCAGCTGCGACGATATCTCCTTCCTCGACCAAGATTCGCGCCACTCTGCCGCCCACTCGAGACTTGACTTCGACAGACTTGATCGCTTCAAGAGAGCCAGTGTCTACGACTTCGTAGGTCAGGCTGCCCCGCGTCACGGTTTCGGTCTGGGCAGCTTTGGGGGGAGCCTGCCGACCACAGCCTGCGATGAGCAAACCGCAACAGGAAATGAGAATGAGAGAGCGAGAGTTCATGAGTTTTACCGACTCGGCCACGGGCCTGCCATTGCAGGACGTTGCCATTTATAGGGATAGGTGAGATAAACCGTATTTCCGGAGGTTGCCCAGGCTCTTTCAAACGCCTGCCTCGTGTAGGTTGTGCGGACGACGCCTCGGCCAGGATCGTTGAATACCGGGTTCCCTTCCTCGTCGAACCCGACCAAGACAACGATGTGCCCGTCATTTGGCTCGGGAGCTTCCTTGCCTTTCAGCAATCCGTAGCTCACTGAGGTCGCGATCGGAACTCCAACCTTGATCCATTCCTCCAAGTCCCGGACGTCACGAAAGCGTGAAACGATTCCCACCATCAGGGGGCGAGTATTGACAAATGCCATATTGAAGGGCCAATTCCCAGTTCCACCCCAAGCGGGATCGTGAACCGCAGCCTGGACGTCAGGAACGTCGGCATCGATTGACCAAACGTGAGTCTGGCGGGACCAATAGTGGAGCAACATCGAAACCGAGGTCGGCGAGCAGAGCACATTCCCATTTTCGTAGTTCATCTGGGCTCGCTTTTCAACCTCTATAACCTTTCCCCAGACATCTTTGAGCGGCTCACGAGATTCTCGCTTGACAGTCGGGTTTGTCATCACAAGGTTCAGGTTTTGGAAGAAGGGTCTGGCACCAGTCGGAGAGCGATGGAGCTTCACTTCAACCGTCATTTCCGTGATTGGCTGGCTGAGAACCAAGATGTCCGTTTGAACGTCTGCGATCTCATCCTTCTGACCTTTCAGTGAGGTTCGCTCCGTTTGAGACCAGGTTCCTAGGTTGTAAGTGCGAGCCCCAGGAATGTTCGGCTTGATTAAAATTTCGATCTTGGTACCTGGTCTTGTCATGGCACTCCAGCTCGGGACGACCTCGGAAAAGGGAGTCTTCGTCTTTACCTTGATCCTGAGACAATCCATGTCATCCAGGGTTTCTTGGAATCGAAACTGTGAAGCAGCGACTGTCACAAAGTTGTCGTCGTTCGCAAGGATTTCCGTCGGCATGGCGAGAGCGGCCAAGACAATCGTCTGTAGCATCAACCGGGTTTACCGGAGAAACAGGCTCTCCCGTTGCGCTTAAGTTCCCCAAGTGGGCACTTTAGCGAGACTGGCTGAACAAATGAACCCCGTTCTTGTCCTTGCCGTCGGAGATTTTGCCCTTAAAAACCTCATGCATTAAGACCTTGTTGGTACCTGTCTCAAGATATCGTGCCGTGATCTCCACTTCGCCATCCTCGTAGATCCGAAATCGGACGTAGTTATTAACGTAGCCGTAGCGAGGATGGTCGATCAGGACTGTCTTTGAAGAGGCAACGTAAGCTCGGTCGTTCCGCACGACTCCCTTGGCAAACCACTCCCACGACTCCAACACCATGCCGCCTGTCGCGTCTGGGGCCGGCACTTCCTCACCATCGAATGTCAACTGTGTCTTGGCGTACTCAACCACTACCCGTACCGACTGCCCTTTCATGAGGGATTGGTAAAACTCACTGTAATTCGCCAGACGAGTCTGGCCAGAAGCTAAGGCAGAGATCAGAAGAATCGCAAGCAGGGAGACAAGGCGCGAGATCTGCATGGAGTGTATTTTACTGGGAGTATCGGTCCACGATCACAGAGTTTCGCTCGGCTCCGCTTCCTTCCGACACCATTCCAAGACCAGATCGCTTTCTGCCCTTGGTCTGGTTCGCAGGAGCGCAACGATCTGATCAAAATGCCCCCTGGCCTCACGAAGTGACGTAAACAACTCCCGCCTTTCTTCAACATTCTCGTGGCTTCGAATGGGGGGAGTGCGTAAGTCCAACACTTTGGTCACATCTGAGACAACCCTCCTTGGTGCGCTCGGGAGTTTTCCAGTGACCAGCTGTTGGATCAGAATCTCAGACTCAGCCTGGGAGTTCTGGATAAAGATGAGATACATGGATCCACTCCCGCTCAGGATGTAGTCGCTTTTTCGCAGAGCGGCCGAATAGTCGCGCAGGTTTTGGCGAAGGTTGGTCATTGCCCCCCTGCGTGAGGGAGTCCAACTTCTCATCGTTTGGTCGTTCTTTTTCTGAAGACTTTCCCGATAAAACCCCATCGCGAAGGTCATCCCCAGAGTTGAGTTCCCGTCTTCTTGGGTCGACACGTATTCCATCCACTCGGCGTAAGGCATTTCTGCCACTTGAGCTTGGGACTTGCCATACAGCTCCCTATCTTGCGGCATCCCTGCCAAGTAGATTCCGGCGAGAGCCAAAAAAGAAGACACCATCACCCCAAAATTCTACACCGTGACAACAGCCTCTGGCAGAGGGTGTGTCGTTAGCGAGCGGAAGACAGTTCGCGGAAGAAGAGTTCCGGATGACAGACCAGAGCAGAAGCCCCTCTTATCATCGGGGCGGAGCCGATGCCGTTTGCCCTTCTTGCAATCAGTCGAGCATGTTCGAGCAGTTCACGATAGTCCCCGCTGCCCACTGGCTCCATCGCTTCCTTGGCACGTTCAAAAGAGGCCTTTGCGCGGGAGAGTTCTTTACGACCCAGTAGCCTCAGCTTTACCGACTCCAGACTCTCGATGCGCAAGAAAAGCTCAGCCAATAGGGTGTTGATTTGCTTCACAATCTCCTCCCTGGAAGGCAAAGATGGATCGATCTCTGACGCAACAAGGCCAGAGATGAGCAGACCTAAGTTGCCAGATGCAGCGGAGGCTCTGGCTGGCAGAACCCAACGCCCGCCACCCTTCAGCAAAGCCTCGCACTCTATGAGCGAGAGGACAAACTCTTCGCTGGCTTTTCGCAGGGTTGTGACGGCAAACCGTCGCCGAAACCCATAGTGAAGAACCGAAACTTCCAGTCGATGAGTCAGGGCTTCGTAATAGACCTGAGACGCGATAAGGAGATCTTCATCTGTCGCGTTACGACTCTGGGCAGCCCGCTGTAACCACTTCTGGTAACCCAACGTTAACGCAAGTTCGTGGTCATGACGTCTCTGCTTTAGTGAATTGTCGAGGAGGAGGGACAAGAGCCCAATCAAGAGAAGGAGAAGATCCATGCCTCAAAGGTCAATCGCCATCGTAAGAATCCTACTCTCCACGACGTTGACCCTCCTGTAAAGTAATCCACATTTTCAAAAGCTAGTAGAACTACCTGGCATAGTCAAGCAGGATTTCCCGGGGCCGAGTAAGCTAATGATCAAGGTTTGATTAAGAATCAACCTTTCCCAACGGAGGGAGTCTCTTTGAAACAGTACACACCTGACCTCATCCGAAACGTGGCTATTGTAGGCCACGGTGGCTCTGGCAAAACCATGCTCATCGAGCACATGCTCTTTACAGCTGGTGCCACCGAACGCGTCGGCTCAGTAGAAGCCGGAAACACCCAAAGTGATTACGACCAGCTCGAAGTGAAGCGCAAAATCAGCGTCTCCGCCTCAGTGCTTCCCATCGAATGGCACGATCACAAAATCAACATTATCGACGTGCCTGGCTATCCTGACTTCATCGGCGACTTGGCCGGAGTCGCGAGAGTCGTCGATGCGATGATCATCGTTTGCGAAGCAAAGCGTGATCTCGACGTCGGCTTTGACCTGGCCTGGGAGATGGCAGAAAAGGAAAATCTTCCCCGCTGCATCTTTATCAACAAGCTGGAGCGAGACAATGCCGACTACGAAGGCCTGATCGACACCCTCCACCAACGATACGGTAGGAAGATCGTCAATGTCCAGATCCCGATCGGTAAACAGTCTCTTTTCAGCGGCGTACTTGACCTCCTGAATATGAAGGTCTATAAGGGCAAAGACCGAGGAGTGGAGGTTGAAGAAATCCCAGCGGACTATTCAGACCTGGCCGCCGAACGTCGTGAGAAGATGATGGATGCTGCCGCCGAAGGCGACGACGAACTGGCGATGAAGTACCTTGAGGGTGAATCTCTGACCAGCGAAGAGATCGAACATGGTCTGCTCGAAGGAACCAAGAATGGCAAAGTCGTACCAGTCCTTCTGGGATCTGCCGCAACAGGTATTGGCGTAGCCACTCTGCTCGACCGGATCATCGGCGAGCTCCCTTCCCCTCTCTACCACCCCTTCACCGTGAACGGAGAGAAAATGCCCGAGGATCCCGCCGGGCCCCTGGCTGCCTTTGTCTTCAAAACCACCGCCGACCCCTACGTGGGAAAGATCAACTACGTAAGGGTCTTCAGTGGGACACTCAAAGCCGACGACGTGGTGCTCAACATCAACCGGGAACGAGACGAGAAGGTTCACAACCTCTTTACTCCCCACGGCAAAACCCAAGAGCCATGCACAGTTGTGCCAGCTGGTGACATTTGTGCCGTTGCCAAGCTTCAGGACACTCACACAGGAGATACCCTCACCACGGCGAAGGCCAAGATCCAACTCGATCCGGTTGACTTCCCCGAGCCGATCTACCGAGTTGCCATTAAGCCTGCAACCAAAGCCGACGAAGACAAACTCGGCAACGCAATCCACCGCTTGCTCGAAGAAGATCCAACTTTGAGGTATGTCAGAGACGCCAACACTCACCAAGAAATTCTGGAAGGCATGGGCGATATCCATATCGAAACCTGTATCGAAAAACTCAAAGGCAGGTTTGGAGTGAGTGTGACGACTGGCGAAGCGAAGGTGCCCTACAAAGAAACGATCAAGGTCGCAGCGAAGGCTCAAGGCCGCTTCAAGCGACAGACGGGAGGCAAAGGCCAATATGGCGACTGCTGGCTGGAACTCACCCCCCAATCTCGGGGCGAAGGTTTCACCTTTGAGAACAAGGTTGTTGGTGGTTCCATTCCTAAGAACTACATTCCTGCGGTAGAAAAGGGCGTGATCGAAACCATGACAAAGGGCTTCCTCGCTGGATTCCCGGTTGTGGACGTGAAGGTCTCGGTTTATGACGGAAGCTACCATGACGTCGATTCCAGCGAACAAGCCTTCAAGACAGCTGCTTCCCTGGGATTCAAGGCGGCAGCCGCTAAGGCCCAACCAGTGCTCCTAGAACCAATCATGCAGCTCGATGTTGAAGTACCGGATGACTCGGTGGGTGATGTCGTGGGTGACCTCAATACTCGCCGCGGTCAGATGCAAGGGATGGAACCGAGTGGCCCTGGAAAGACGAAAGTGAGTGCCCTCGTCCCCCTCGCGACCATCGGGAGCTATGCCCTGGTGCTCCGTTCTCTCACCAAGGGCCGGGGACGCTTCCGCGCCACGATGAGCCGCTACGACGAGGTTCCCCACAACGAAACCCAAGCCCTGATCAAGGCCTTCGAAGCGACCAAGAAGGACGACGAAGACTGATCTCCTTGAACTAATGACGGGGCTGTCTGAAAAGAGACAGCCCCGTTAGGGTTTTACACGAGGCAGTCAGATCGTCTGGACGACTTCCGAATCTTCCGGCACTTTATAAAACTGGCATCCCCTCTCAGCCCTGATTGACCATCCTCGCTTCGTACTCGAGCAGCATCCTGGCAGTGGAGAATTGCCACAAGGACGAAGCCATCGATTCCTTCATCACTTTGATCCAGCCGCGAGGCAGGCGATCCACTCCAGACCGGTCGAAGAAAAGAGGGATGACCTCGTTTTCCAGCACGTGATACAAGGCGTTTCCGTCGATCTTGTCTTGGCGAGATTCGCTTTTCACCGTTTCCCTCGTTCCGATTGCCCAACCATTACGAAGATCCCCTTCTCGGCAAGCTTCATCCCACCAGCCGTCGAGGATGGACACGTTTGGCACGCCGTTAGCAGCAGCTTTCATACCAGACGTTCCACTGGCTTCGAGCGGGCGGCGAGGATTGTTCAGCCAGATATCCACCCCTTGAACCAGACGACGACCAGTCTCCATATCGTAGTCCTCCAGGAAGAAGACCTTGCCCTTGTACTTCTGGGTTTGCTTGTAGATCTCCGCAATCAAAGCCTGGCCTTCGCGGTCTGCCGGGTGAGCCTTCCCAGCGAAGACAACCTGGACTGGACGACTTGAATCTGAAAGCAGAGCCGCCAAGCGTTTAGGGTTTTGGAACAGGAGGTGTGCCCTTTTGTAGGTCGCGAACCGGCGGGCAAAACCAATCGTCAAGGCTTCTGGGTTCATCTGATCAAGAACTTCTCTCAAGGGGGTTGGGCCTTCCCCATGTCGTGCCTTTTGTTCGAAAATCCTGCGTCGAGCAAAATCAATCAGGCGCTCCTTCTGGGCTCGGTGGGCTTCCCACACTTCGGAATCGCTCGCTTCTGTGATCCCGCGCCAATCAGATCCGTCCAGTTTCGGGAAGATCGTCGCATTGTGGAACTGAGCACTCTTGGATTCAGCCAAGGCTCTCATTTCCGGGCCAAGCCAAGTGGGCATGTGCACACCGTTAGTCAAGCCAATGAGTTCCTGGCCTGCCACTTTGCGCCAAGTCCCGTCGGCTGTGCGACCGTGGAGAAGACTCACCCCATTCTGCAATCGCGAGAAGCGGATGGCAAGTGCCGTCAAGTCAAAGATTCCCTTGGTGCCCTCGGAGTCAACGGCGCGGGCCTCCAACTGGGAGCCCTTGATCGCAGAATTACCCAAGAGGCTGGCGAGCACTGGGCGCATGAGCTTGACGTCAAACCGCTCGTTCCCTGCCGCGACTGGGGTGTGAATTGTGAGGATTGAGCTTGCCTTCACTCTCTCGATCGCCTTCGAAAGAGACATGCTGGTTGTGAAACCCTTCAGACGCTCGACCAGAAGCAAGGCAGAGTGGCCTTCGTTCATGTGGAAAAGCTTTGGCTGTATCCCCAGGG
>JALOLT010000079.1 GCA_025455775.1 Fimbriimonadaceae bacterium | reverse complement strand
CCAGCATGTGGGTGTCACCGATTTCGATCAAACAAGACCCTTCCGCAAACTTAGCAACGCCCCTCGTCAGTTGAACAGGCCTGAGTTGATCTGCCTGTCGCCCATCGTTCCTCATGGAAGTCAGTCTACCAGCAGGGTCAGGGCACAGGCCGCAGCCACAGCCGTATCAACCCGGAAGACCCTGGGACCCAGGGTCACTGCTCGATCGCCAATCAGAGCGACCTCTCTCGGAGCCCACCCTCCCTCTGGTCCGACAACCAGAACTGGTGATTCGCCAGAGATTCCTTTCGCCGTGACTTGATCGCCTTCGCTGAAAACGACCGCTTGCGGAAAACGCTGAAGAAGATCTGCGAGACCTGTGAGACTCTCAAAACTTGGCACCTTGGTCCTGAAGGAAACCTCGCAGGCTTCCCGAGCGATGGACTGGAGTCGCTTCAGCTTCAGTTCCCACTTTGCCGCGTCCCACTTCACCACCGATCGATCGGCTGGGAAGAGGATAAAGTGGGAGACACCCAGTTCGGTAGCGAGTCGAATTGACTCTTCTAACTTCTCTGGCTTGGGCAAACCCAAAGCGAGAGTGACAAGACGCTTTGCCTCAGTCTCTGGGAAATGCACTTCCTGGGGCACAGCAGTTCGACCCTCAAGCACGCAACGAATCAACCGTCCGTCACCAGGGAGGATCGCAATTTGGGCTCCTGACCTCAATCGCAGGACGTCGTGGATCTTCCGGAACTCCTCCCGAGGGATTTCGAAGGGCCCCTCGAAGTCCTCTGGCTCAAGTTCCAGTAAAAAGGTTCTAGGAAGGCTTCTTAGCGGAGGAACTTCGCTGCGACCCAATCGCCCTCCACCAGGTTTTCGACCATCGTAAAGCCGTTGCGCTTAGCGACCTCTGCCACTTCCGGCCAGTTCGAAACAATGATGCCACTCGCGATCCAGATCCCGCCAGCATGGAGCCTCGTAGCCACTTGGGGAGCCAGTACGATCAGGGCCGCCGAGATAATGTTGCTCAAAACGACGTCATACTTCTGGTCGGCTGGGAGAGGATCAAATCCCGTCCCCCGTTTTACGATAAGCTCGACCCCATTTCGTTCGGCATTTTCCAGGGTCGAGCTCACGCTCGGTTGCTCAATATCGACGCAGTGAATCAGGCCTGCCCCAAACTTCCCTGCTGCTACAGAGAGAATGCCACTCCCGCAGCCGATATCCGCCACTGACTTTCCAACGAGATCAACCTCTTCCAACAGTTGAAGGCATCCGCGGGTGGTCGGATGATCACCAGTGCCAAAGGCCTGTCCCGGATCCAAGACCAGTTCGATGTCTCCCGGCAGGAGCTCTGCTTCTTCCCACGTTGGCCTTACGATGATTCGTTCGCCAACGCGGCGGGGCTTAAAGAACTGCTTCCAACTCTCCGCCCAATCAATCTCTTCAATCTCCTTGGTTTCGACTCGCAAGGCACCAAAATTCTTCAATGCCACTGTGAGATCAGGGATCATTCCCTCATCCCCCGGAGCGATGTAGGCACTCATCGCAGGGGGGCTATCCTGCTGAAGAGTTCCGGGAAGACCAAATCGGTCAAAAAGATCAGCCAAAGCGGACCAGTCCTCGGGAATGGCATCAAGATAGGCTTTTACTTCGATCCAAACGCTCATTTTTTCTTGAAGAGCTTGTCCAGGAACCCTTCCTTTCCTGGCCCTTGCGGAATCGGTTCCCCACCCAACTCGGCGAACTCTTTGATCAACTTGACTTGGGCTTCGGAGATCTTCTTTGGAATGGAGACCCGCGTTTCGATGATGAGGTCTCCTCGGCTTGTTCCATGCAAAGGAGGCAGCCCGCCGTTCTTCACTCGGAATCTCTCACCAGGCTGGGTGCCTTTGTCGATCGAGATCTCCATTGGTTCATCCAGGCCTTCGATCTGAATTTTGTCACCGAGGAGTGCCTGGGCAATTGTCAGGTCAATCTGAGTGTAGAGCGTCGTTCCCTCACGCAGAAATCTTTCGTCTTCATCGACCTCGACCGAGATGTAGAGATCTCCCGTCGCTCCACCCCCAACACCCTCGCTTCCCATGCCTGAGACCCGGATGTTCATGCCACTTTCGATCCCAGACGGGATCTTTACTGTGACTTCTGACTCTTCAACGACCCTCCTCTTGCCGTGGCAAGTTTTGCAAGGATCCTTGATGACAAAGCCGTTCCCCTGACAGACCGGGCAGGTCGTCGCAGTCTGCATCGCCCCCATGAAGGTCTGGCGTGTTTGAACAACTCTTCCCGAACCGCCACAGTTTTTGCAGGTTTCTGGGGCGAGCCCGTTCGCCGTTCCCATGCCATTACAGGTTCCGCAAGCCTTCTGGCGACGGTAGCGCACAGTTCGCTCTGTTCCGGTCAAGACTTCTTTCAGCGTCACAGATTCATCGGCCCGGAGATCATCGCCATCCACGACTCCCGGACGCCTCTGGCCAAATCCACCCCCCATAAAGGCAGTGAAGAAGTCCTGCATTCCCCCAGCAAAAAAGTCAGCCGCCCCACCTCCCCCTTGGAAAGAGTCTTCCGTTTGGCCTGTGCGATCGTAGTGAGCTCGTTTGTCTGGGTCACTCAAGACAGAATAGGCTTGGGAGACCTCCTTGAACTTCTCCTCCGCTTCGGGATTGTTCGGATTAACGTCTGGATGATATTGGCGGGCAAGCTTGCGGTACGCCGACTTGATATCATCGGCCGAAGCACTGCGAGATACGCCCAGAACGGAGTAAAGGTCGCTCACTAGGAAAGTTTAGAGGTTCTCATCCGAGTCGTCAATTTCGCCAGCTTCTTCTTGCTCTGCCAAGTCGTCAAGACTGATCTCGGTATCATCACTACTGGTTGCGTCTGGTTCCTCGTCCAGAAGATCGGCCAAGCTCTCACCCTCGCCTGCATCCATGTCTTCAAGATCATCGTCATCGTCGCCGAAAACACTCAGACCAAACTCCTCCGCGAGTTCCTCATCAATCGCAGGAAGCAGCAGTGCAGGATCGTGAAGATCAAGCGTATCAAGCGGCGTATGCTCGTCTGGCATCTCAACCGAGGCGTGACCATCAGCATCCATCCTCGGCTTAATCTTGCCAGCGGCAATTTCTGCCAGGGCGATACTCAAGGCATGGTTCGAATCAATCCGAACGAGAGGAGGGGCACCGTCCTTGATCTGCTTCGCCCGCTTTGCTGCAAGGTTCGCAAGAACAAACTTGCCATATTCAAGCTGGTTAAGCGTATCGGGAGCCGGAAGAATTTTCTCGTTGGATCTCATGAGCGACCCACCAATATACCTGGCTCAACTCGATGACTCCTGAGACTTTTTTGCCAGATACCTATTGTTTGTGTATCGTTCTCAACTCCCATCGATCACAATAAATTTGGTATCACCATGGCTTTCGACCCCAAGCAAAACCCCGACACCCTCATTCAGCACCTGGGGGAGGAAGACCATGTCATGGGAGCTGTCGTTCCGCCGCTCTTCCAAAACTCCTTGTTCGTCTTTAAGTCGCTTGATGAGTTTCGAGGATGCTTCACCACCGACCTCGGTTGCCGACACCATTACAGTCGAGTGAGTAACCCAACGCTTGACCTACTTGAGTCAAAACTCGCTGCTTTGGAAGGCACAGAACGGGCAAAAGTCTTCGGATCAGGTATGGCTGCTATTTCGGCAGTCATCATGGCCTGTTCTCATCAAGGAAGTCACGTCGTCTGCGCAGACACAGTTTACGGCCCGACCAAAATGTTGCTTGAAGACTACCTGACAAAGTTCGGCGTCTCTGTAACCTTTGTGGATGCGCGCGACACAGAGAATGTTCTTCAAGCCGTGCGACCAGAAACCTCCCTCATCTTTCTGGAGTCACCGACCAGCTTTTTCTTCTACCTTCAGGACTTGGATGCGATTGGCAAGTTTGCCCGCTCCAGAGGGATTGCAACCGCGATCGACAATTCCTACTCGTCTCCCCTTCTTCAAAATCCTGCCACCCTCGGGATCGACTACGTGATCCACAGTGCCTCCAAGTACATCAGTGGCCACAGTGACATCATTGCTGGCGTCGTTTGCTGTGATGCTGATCGGATGAACTCGCTCCTCCACAAGGAAGTCTCGCTCTTTGGTGGCATCGCAGCACCCTATATCGCCTGGATGCTCACCCGTTCTCTCCGAACCTTGCCCTTGCGTATGAAGGCGGCGGAGAGCAACGGAAACAGCGTCGCAACATGGCTGCGCGACCAACCAGATGTCGATGTCGTCCACCATGTCGGATTTTCTGACTTTCCGCAGGCAGAGCTGCGGGACAAACAAATGAAGGGCTCCGGTGGACTCTTTTCCTTTGAACCCACGATCCAAAGCGACCGTTGGGTCAAGGCCTTCACGGAAGCACTCAACCTCTTCCGGTTGGGAGTGAGTTGGGGAGGACACGAGAGCCTCGTCGTACCCCTCTTGCTTCAACCCATCGGTTACCCAAGCCCTCGCTGGGTTGTTCGCCTCTACACAGGATTGGAAGACCCTCAGGATTTGATCTCAGACTTGGACCAGGCCCTGACAAAAGCAAGCACAGTCGCCAAGTAAGATAGAAAACATGTCCTCTGGCGTCACTGTCGTATCTCGGTTCCAAATCAAACGGGGGAAACTCCTCGAGTCAGAGGCTATGATGAGCTCCTACACCTCAACTGCCTCGTCGTCCTCAGGATTCTTGAGCACGAGTGTGTGGCAATCCTTGGACGATAAATACAGCTTTTGTCGATTGGTTCAGTACCGGAGCATCGAAGAGTGGCAAACCGTCTACGACACAATGGTGAAATCGGGATTCTTGGCCGATGCCGTTCAACGCTACGACGTTGTGCCAGACATCGAGATGTATCGCCCAGTCTGGACTAAATCTTGCGACCTATCAAAGGTTCAAACTGGCCAAATCCTCTCCCTGAGTGTGAGAACAACGGATCCAGGTTATGCCCAAGAATGGGTTGACGAGCTGAAAGATATCTTTGAATCAATCTCTCTGATCCCAGGCTTCATGGGGGCAGAGGTGGCTCAAAACCACATCGTCGCCGAGGAAGTTTTGGGATTGGCCCATTGGGCCACAAAACCAGCCTTTGAGGGTTCCATCCCCATGCACGGCTCCGGCTACCCGATTCGCGCCTACCAGGCGTACCGGTGACCCCATGATTCACGTGGGTTGGGAAGGAAAAAGGGATGGTTTGCTCAATATGGCCATCGACTGTTCCCTGCTGATTAAGGCTGAAGAAGGGATGATTTGCGCCAGGGTTTATGAGTGGGAAGGCCCTTGGGTAAGCCTCGGTAAGTTCCAGCGGCCCGAAAAGGTTCTCTTGCCAGATGCGCCGGTTCAAGCCGCAGCTCGCCCAACTGGCGGAAAGGCTGTCTTGCATGGTCACGACCTCACGATCGGCATGGCACTGCCCCTCCTCGTTTTGCACGAAGACCAAAGAAGTTTAGTTGCCATTTATCGCAAGGTTTGCGGCCCAATCACCAAAGCTCTCACAAACGCCGGAATCCCCGCTTGCCTTGCCGACAAAACTCCCTTCGTTCGGAGCTCCGGCAAGACGGCTGATTGCTTCGCCCATGTCTCGCCAAACGATATCGTCGATCCTCTCAGCGGGCGAAAGGTTTGCGGATGTGCTCTCCAGGTCTCGGCGAAGGCAGTGCTCATCCAGGCCTCGATCCCCATCGGCGAACCCCTGGTCGATCCCTGTTTGGTCTTTGATCAGCCTGCCAAGAGCTTCTCGGAACTGGGTCGCAAGGCAACTGGCATTCAACTAGCCCAGTCTCTCACTCAGGCACTTTCTCTCAGCTTTTGATGGCAGGTAAACGGGAAGATTCGCTCCGCTCGCTTGCCTTTTTTGACGAAAACTTGCTGCTTTGATCAGGTCCCAATACCGAGAGAACACTTTTCTCGAATCTCCGGGAAACTCTCCAGATTTTCTGCGACACGAATCACCAGATTTGATCCTCAACCCCCAAGCTAACTGCACCCAGGTCATGGTATCTTGGAATCGAGATGTCGGAAGACAGACAGGACGAACCAGGCGATCTGGATCAGCCACCTTCCTTTTTCCCCTATGAAGAAGGAGTAGGTGAGAAACCGGACACCGATTTTGGTGAGCCGATTGCCTGTCGTGTTGATGCGGTATTTGCTGCCCAGGCTGGGGACAATATTCAGCGATTCGTCTTGCTCACCGATGGCGAACGGAAGCTGCCCATCGTGATCGGGCTCTACGAAGCGACCGCGATCACCCTGCCGATCGAAGGCCAGCAGCCGGATCGACCCATGACCCACGACCTGCTGCGCAACATCCTGGAGCGGCTCGAGGCAGTCGTGGATCGTATCGTCATTGACGACCTTTGGGGCAGTACGTACTACGCGAAAATCTTCCTGAAGTTCGGGAACGAGGAGATCGTGATCGACAGCCGACCGTCAGACGCAATTGCTCTTGCGGTTCGCACCGATGCCCCCATCTACGTGGCTGAGCGAATCCTGGACGTCAACGGCCACTGAGGCCTCTTTCCCCTTTGCCCAAACGCCTAGTCAGTCTCGCCTGGAGGAGTTTCCGGCGGAGTGCTCGGAGGTGCTTCTGTTCCCCCCCCACCAGTTCCCCCTCCGCCACTAGCGGGATCAGGCCGAGGCGTGGAGGGTTGCTCCGCTGGGCGAGGCTCTTGCGGGCGGCGAGGCGTCACACGGGGAGACGTTCCATTAGTTCCACCTGCTTCCGACTCTGCGTCCGGCGTCTCTGGCGGAGTCTCTCGTCGGGGTGTCTCCCGCCTGGGTCGCCTCACTGGCTCCGAGGATCCGTCTTCATTGGCGATTCGGGAACTCCGAATTCTGTCGCGCGAACGATTCGTACTTGGCTCGATCGTAATCTCTACCGAGGGCTCATCAAGAGAAGCAGCAGGGTAGCTACGAACGTTGCTCGCCAAGTTTTGTCCAGAGGGTTGAGGAGTCGCAGCCTGCCCTTCAGCCGACGCGGGAGCCGGCGTCTCTGGCTCGGACTTTTCCCCCACGAGGCTCTTCGTGAGTTCTTTGGCTTCCTGGCCAGTGGCAGTCTCGGAAATTCGAGGACCCAAAACGTAATAGCCAAGAGCAAGAAGGCTTCCTGGGATTGCCACCCAAAGGAAGAAGTTTTTTCCGGCATTTGCCCAAGGATTACTCATACTGTGCCTCGCAAAGAGTCGACGCTTCTTCGCTTATTCTACATCAACATTGTAAGTCCCGATTTTTATCCCGCCCCAAACACTTATGATCAGCCTTCTCGTAGACTCGGTGGACGAAAGCGATCCGCCGGACGTGAGTTGACCCTATGAGCACCCAGGTTTATGAGCAAACCCTCGATCTCGTCACTTCCCTGGTGGAAACAGTCCCCTTCACTCTGAATGATCCAAGCCAACAGAAGTACCCAAGCCTGAACCTCAGACGGACAGGTAAAGAGGAGACTGTCTCCTTCGATCTCCTGACTCTGGAAAATCCCATGGTGCAGGTCTTGGCGGCCCCCCAACTCGGAGGCAGGATCCTCTCGATTCGAGATAAGCGAACTGGCCTTGACCTCTGGCCAAGACCGACTTCATTGACACTCGTTGAAGGAGGTTCTCGGGGCGTCGACCTTCCTCTCGGCTTAGAATGGTGGGTCGGCCAGGAGCTTCGCCACAATGCCCTGGGCCCCATCGAAGTCCGCGTCCAAGACCCACCCGATGACGATTCACCAGGGGGATTTCTCGCCTTTGAGCTCCTCCCTGGAAAGCCTTTGTCCTTCCACTCATCCCTGGCTCTTCTGCCTGATCGCGCTGAGATCGTTCTGGAGATGAAGCTCTACAACCGCTCTCTGGTGCCACAGGAATGCCCCTGCGGACTCCGGATTTCCTGTGGCGAAGGGGATCTGCAATGGTTCGGCCAGCACCTTGTCTTCTACTCTTCCGCTAACGATGCAGGATTCTTGGTGCGAGACGCGAAAGCTAGCTGGGGCGCGATCACCTACAGCTCTGGCCTCGTTCATCTCGCCCACTCTTCCCTCAGAAACCCTCTTCTGAACGGACGTCAAACTGTCTCCTGGCGCACGAGCCTGATCCCCTTGTCGGGACTGGGATCCATCGATGCTGCCTCACCCGAAGCTGCCCTGTCCCTGAGAGACGGGATCCTCAAAGTTCAGGTTCCGGCCCGGGCCCTGGACCATAAGTTCTTTCTCCTCACCTCTGACAGCCAGACGCTTGAATCTGAAGCTCACCTTTATCCAGAACAAACCCTGGTTATGGACTTAACTTCCCTCCCCAGCCAACCCCTGAAGCTCGTCCTCCGCAATCCAGGGAAGGAGGCGGTTCTCACCCTCGAAAAAGATCGGACTGTCTCTTCTGTCGTTGCGAGACCTCAAGATCAATTGGCTAACTTCACCGAACTTTCCCAGGTCATTTCAGAACCCCATTCGGAAAGCCAGGAGGGCAGGTTCCTGAGCCTTCTCCGCGAGAGCTCCACCCATGAAAGCGACTGGCAGCCTTATCTCTCCCATCCTCTGTTTCGAGGGCTGGCTTACCTCGCCCAGGCCAGAGACTTTCGATCAAATGGTCAAAAGGACGCAGCCGATCTGAGCCTCGAACGAGCCCTGACCTACGATGGCGAAGATGCCCTCGGCTGGATCGATAAGGCCATCCTGGCAGTCGAACTCGGGAGAGGGAGTGACATCCCAGAGATCCTGAACGCCCACTATCTGGCCCCTCTGGAGCCGATGCTCAGGGTTCAAAGCTTTTTAGCCCAAGGCCAGACCGGTGAGCGAGAGCCAAATCCAATTTTGCGTCCCCTTGCCTCCTCGCCAGATCTCGGGCAGGAATGTGTCTGTCACCTCATTCGCGGAGGATTGCTCCAGGATGCCGTCAGACTTCTTGATGAACTTATCCGCCACCGCCGCATGCCTCTTCTCCTCTATCTTTTGGCTTGGTGCTACCTTCAATTGCCCCGCATGGAAACGACAGCAGCAGAGCATGTCGCTGCTGCCTCTTCCCTTGCACTTGAACCTCCCTTCCCTTGGCGAGATGAGGAGCGGTTCGCCCTGAGAGAATTGGTCTCCCATTTTCCAGAAAATGGCAAACTAAAGGAGTGGAATTCACTCTTGGAAGCATTTCCAGGTTGACGAGGAACCGTCTTCCCACTCTGTCATTCTCGCCCCCCATCCCTGGCCCTTCCCCCAGTATAAATACTTGGGAGAAGGGAAATCGGAGAAACCTTTTGACTCAGGAGCAGTGATTCGTATTGGAGGCACAAATTTCCCTTCTCCCCAATTTTTTTGGAGAGAAGGGATTTGGTGGCGGGTCTGAGACTGCCTCTTTTCCGAGGCATCAGTCACGGCCTGTGTCCCGAAAGGGACCTGCCTCTAGCGGATCTTTCGAACTTTCTCGATGACGTCCTTCACGTCAGGAATGCACTCTAGTTCAAGCACCCTCGCATAGGGCATCGGAACGTTAAGTCCACCACAGCGAACCACAGGGGCATCCAGATCGTCGAAACAATCTTCCCCGATGCGGGCGGCGATTTCTCCGCCGTAGCCACCGTTCTTCCAGTCTTCGTAGACCACGACAGCGCGGTGAGTCTTACGAACCGACTCGTAGATTGTCTCGGTATCGAGTGGCGTCAAGCTACGGACGTCCACGACTTCGCAGTCGATCCCGTCCTTCGCAAGTTCTTCGGCAGCAGCCAGATTGACGTGGGTCATGCGGGAGTAGCCGATCAGGGAGACGTCCTTTCCTTCCCGCAGAATTGCTGCCTTGCCAAACGGCACCAGATAATTCACATCGTCTGGCACTTGGCCTTTGATCGTGTAGACGCCTGGGTTTTCAACAAAGATGACCGGGTTGTCATCTCGCACGGATGCTTTGAACATCCCGTAGGCATCCGCCGCGGTCGCAGGAGCGACCACTTTCAGACCAGGGCAGTGGGCGTACCATCCTTCCATCGAGTGGCTGTGCTGGGCACTGAGCTGCTTTGCCGCACCGCTCGGGCCGCGGATCACCATTGGTACAGTCGCTTGACCACCAGTCATGTAGTGGATCTTGGCTGCGTGGTTCATGATCTGGTCAAGGGCCAAAATCGAGAAAGACATGGTCATCATCTCGACGATAGGGCGGAGACCAGTCATGGCAGCTCCGATGGCAATCCCAGTGAAACCAGGCTCCACGATGGGGGTGTCGATGATGCGCCGTTCGCCAAACTTGGTCAACATGCCTTCGGTGACACGGAAGGTTCCCTGGTAGCGACCAATGTCCTCTCCCATGACGAAGACGTTGTCGTCTCGCTCGAGTTCTTCGGTCAGGGCCTTGCGCAAGGCATCTCGGAAGCTGAGCTCAGTGGTAGCAGCAATCATTAGTGGCCGACCTCCGGTTCCATGTCGGTGTAGACGTTCATATAAACTTCGTGGGGTTCTGGGAAAGGCGATGCGTCGGCGGTTTCATAGATGTCCTCGACTCTGTTCTCTGCTTCTTCCTCAATGGCTTCCATCGTCTCGTCGCTCAGAATGTTTCTCTCGCGGAGAACAGCCTTGAGCCTGAGGAGAGGATCTCGCTTGTAGTTCGCCTCCTCTTCTTCCTTGGTACGGTAGAGCTGGCGGTCATTATCAGCCGCTCCATGACCAGAGAATCGGTAGTTCATGACTTCAACCAGGTAAGGCTTTTGCTCGGTGCGAACGTAATCAACAATCCTTTTCGCATCCTGAAGCACCGTCAGAAGATCCATCCCATCCAGCCTTTCGCTCTTGATGTTGAATGGCGCACCGCGCTTCCAGAGTTCCGTATCAGCTGCGTGATATTCCAGCCTTGTACCCATCGCAAACTCGTTGTTTTCGATGATGAAGATGACGGGAAGATCCCAGAGGGCCGCCATGTTCAAAGTTTCGAAGAAAACGCCTGCATTGGCTGCCCCGTCACCCAAGTAGCAAAGAGTGACTCGGTCTTCTTTGCGGTACTTCGCCGCAAAGGCAAGCCCCCCGCCAAGAGGAGTATGGCCACCGACGATTCCCCATCCTCCGAAGAACCCTCGTTCGATGTCGTACACGTGCATTGAGCCACCCTTTCCTCGGCTGAGGCCCCCGCTTCGCCCCATGATTTCCGCCATGACTGCGATCGGATCGCTCCCCATCAAAAGAGGTTGGGGGTGGTCACGGTAAGCCGTGATGACATAGTCCCAATTCGGACGAAGAGCCGCATTCCAGCCGATGGCAGTCGCCTCCATGCCGATGTAGGTATGCATGTAACCGCCGATCTTGCCAAGCCGGTAGGCCACATTACACTTCTCTTCAAACTTACGGATAAAAACCATATCCCGGAAGAACTTCTCCAGATCTCGCGGGTTTTCCAGTTGTTCAATGTTGGCCTGTTTCGCCACTGCGTTTATTCCTCGATGATCGCCAGACAATTGCCAGACGATTTGTTTTCGTTTTTGCCTCGCCGCTTCATCGGGGCCTAGCTCAGACATTCTACCAAACCGCTCTTCGATCCCCTTGGTCTACGGGTCCACCGCCAGGGCACTGCCAGAACGCGGGACAATTTCCTCAAAGAACTTGCAGGTTTCGCCAAGCATTTTTGCCTGATTCGGTCGAACTGCCCGACTAAAAAACCACCCGGATAATGTAGAATCGAGGGCAGTAAGTGAACTATCATTAATTCTTTTCGACTTGAGAAAGGATGGGTTAGCACTTCACTGGAGAAGATATGAAAAAACACCTTGCAGTCCTTGGAACACTTGCGTCCCTGTCAGCCTTCGCTACTGCACAGGTCATCATTGATGACGTCAACTATGCCGGCGCAACGCTACCCAACTTCCCGTACACCAGCGCCACATCGTCTAACATGCTCGGTCACAATTGGACCACTGTCTCCTCTTACTTCCTTGCTGATAACTCCGGTACCAGCGGATTCCTCCAATATGATTCGCAGAAGCCAGGCGCAGAATGGGCTCCATTTGGGGGAGCAGCAATCGGAAGCATCAAGGTTGAGGCCTTCTTTCCAAACGAACCGTGGTTCCCCGTCACTACCTTCTTACCGTTTACTCTCAGAACGTCTAACGATGGAGTGACCTGGACACCAGTCGCCTTCGACAATCCATCTGGCACCTTAACTGGCGTGGGAGGTTTTAGCGGCGGCGGAATCACCTGGCAACGAATTGACTTTGTGAAGACAGGACTCAACAGCAGATTTGTCGAAATTCAATACAATTTATCCAGTTCAGGGGACAACTACGCGACCCACATTGATCGCGTTACCTTCGAAGCCGTTCCCGAACCCATGACGATGTCGCTTCTGGCTCTCGGAGCAGCCGCTGTCGCTGCCAGACGTCGCAAGAACAAGAGCTAATCGACTTCCCCGTCAAGCCAAAACGAACAGGGGCTGCCCAGAAAGTGGCAGCTCCTTTTTTGGCCTCCAAGAATTCAGTCCGCTCGCGTCTTGGGAACTCATCTGCCCTGCCGAGGCGCAGCCCCGAAGCAAAGCGGAGGGGAGGGCGTGGCCTCGGGGAGGCGGGGCAGGCAACCCACAGGAGAAGAGACTCAATCACTTGGCAGATAACCTCTTCTTGCCCCAGACGTCAAGTCTCAGAGGGTGCAAAAGCAAGATCGCTGAACATCTTCAGCCGAGCCCCGACTTCGCGGAACCGCACCCAGAACGAAACCCGCCAACTCACTGGCTGGCTCGAAAACCCCACTGCATCAATCCCCTTGGCTCTCGCCACAAACAAAGATCGCGCCAGATGAAAATCGTCCGTCACAATCGTCAAGCGATCCTGCCCATACACCTCCCTGGCCCGTGCCACAGAAAACAATGTCCTGTGGCCTTCCGGATCCAAGACTAGCGCGGAGGCAGGAACCCCCCGTCGTAAAAGAGCAGCCTGCATGAAGCGAGGCTCACTATATCCAGCCGTCTCGTGCCCACTCAGGATAAGCTTTTTCACCTTTCCAGCCTGGTAGAGATCAGCGGCCGCCTCGATCCGATTTGCAAAGAACGGATTTTGCTCCCCTTTCGAGCGAGGTGAGGTTCCCAGCACGATAGCCACTTGGTTTTCTGGAACTGAATTCACCGAATGGTAAATGTCTTGGCTCGTTGACCCAGTGACGATCCCATTGCCAAGCAGGGTCAGGCCCACCAGAAGAACCGCCGGGATCCAAATACACCGCCATAGAATCTTCAACCATCGACGGGAGGGCTGGGTCATTTTAGTGTCAAGTACTCTTTGTGGGTCACGAAACGGTAGCCCTTACTCTTGGCTTCCTTAATGAAGGAGTCCAACATATCCACCGTCGGCTGGAGACCACTGTGGAGGAGGATCAAATTTCCTGGTCGTAAGTTGCGCAGGAGTCGTGCCTTCAATCGCGACAAGACCTGCCTTCCGATTTGCGGCCAAAACCGCCTGGCTAATGTTTCCGCCTGGTGGCCTCATTGTCACTGGGGTAACCCCCGTGACGCTTCGAATCGTGTTTTGAGCCGCGAGGATTTCTTCCAGAACATCCTGGTCACTGACCTTGGAAAGATTTGGGTGGCTATAGCTGTGATTCCCGATCTCGTGGCCGTCGGCTGCGATCTTCCTCGCCTGATCCGGATTCAGCTTCACCATCTTGCCCACCAAGTAGAACGTCGCCTTCACGTCGTTTGCCTTTAAGATGGTGAGAAGTTTTTCGATCCACTCTGGCCGGGGGCCATCGTCAAAAGACAGGCTGATGAGCTTTTCCCTCGTTTCACCCCGCCACAACTTTTCAACTTTTGGAGCCGACGCGGGATTCTTGGCCAAGTGATCCAACTCTCGTTCATAAGCACTGCGGCGGTCGGAAAGCTCTTCGGGGGTTGCCTTGGGGGCAGGCTTACCAGTCGGTGGCGCAGCACAACCACCCATCATTACCAGACATCCCACCAGGAGACAAGACAGCCTCAACACCCTTTTATTCTATCTTGCTTTTCCCAGAGAGGCTCAGTGGTCAGCCTGGTAGGCAGGACTGTCCCTACCGAGCTGGTGTTAAGGGCTGGATCCCCAAAGATCTTTTGCACAGCCAGGTCTCAAATTTCGGAAGGCAAGAGCCATTATCTTTAACGGTTATGAGCCGTTTTCTCATCATTCTCGCCTGCTTCCCCTGCGCCTTTCTTGCAGCGTGTGGCGGGGGCGGTTCAAACGGCTCGTCGCCGGTCTGCGGGCCGACTTTCCGAACTCCAAACTACAACACCGAAACAGATCCAGGCAGCAGCCGCCAAAACAGAATCCTGACCTGGCCATCCTTCCCGGTAAATTACTCGATTCGAAACCAAGTCACTTTGTTGCAAGGGGCGTCAAGCTCCAGTGACCTCGTGAGACAGGCAGCCCAAGCTTGGATTGCTTCAACCAACGGTCGGATGCGTCTTACCGAGATCCCCTCGAACCGGTCGGCAGAAATCTCGGTGGGATTTGCCCAAGTTGCCCAACAACCTGGCGCAGGAGACACCCTCGGGTTCACCAGTGTCACCTTTGACCCAGATACTTTGACTCTCTTCGAAGCCACGATCACAGTCAACGTTTGGCCAGGGATGAGCGAAGCCCAAGTCAGACAGGGTCTTCTCAGCACCATTCAGCACGAGTTCGGCCATGCCCTTTTTCTGAATGGCCACTCGGAAGACAGTGGAGACCTCATGTTCTTTCAGGCAAGCCCATCGCTGCTCAAGCCAATCACTACCAGAGATCTCAACAGCCTTGAGACTGCCTACTGCGGAGACTTCAATGGAAGAGCAACCAGGGTTAGGCCAAAGAACTTGGTCACTGTCACCATCAATTGCCGAGTTCCATCAGAATTCAAGTGGACGAAGGCGTGACCTTCTGCAAGAGGATCGAATCCAGCACCAAAAGGGCTACCCCCTGGATCAGAACCGCCCAGGCGCTAGATTGAATGACCTCAGTCTTACCCAAGATCCCAACGAAGAGACCTGTCGCGATGTAGCCGACATTCAGCCCCTGGTTCAGCATCAAAAATTCGCGAAACTGGGAGATTGATTTCGGCGGCTTTCCTCTCCAGCTTGCCGCCACGATCACCAGATTTACCAAACACCACCCGATCGTCCAGGTAAGGAAAGCCCGAAGGACTTCACTCGACCCGGCAGCCAGAAAGGCTAGTCCACCGAAGATCACGCAGAACCCAGACCAAACTAGGAGCCTCACTAGGTGGTGACGCAGTGGAATGCGACTCGCCTCGACTGACTCTGGCCACTCATTCTGGCATGGCAACGGAATCATAAACGTTAAAGGGGTCAGTCAGTTCCAAATAGTTGAGCCTGCCAATGGCAATTCCACTCCAATCAATCGCGTAAGGAACCTTCCCCCTCCGGGAGACCAATTCCTTCACGATCCTGCCTCTTGCTTTCGCTCTTGTATTCTGCGGGGAGTCAGTCATCGCATCAACGATCTGCAGATCCTTGCTCACCCTTACGGTCTGACCCTCTTCCTGCAGAGCATGAAAAAGGCTCAACTCTGGGTCAATGTTGTGATACTCCAGGTCGATCGAATGAAGGGAATCGTGGCCCCAGGGTACATCGAACTCTTTTCGAGCGGCTTCCACGATCTGGCGCTTAGCCACCCAGTCCAGCCTGTCGCCAAGTTGCATAGGATCTTTTTCCAGCTGATCGAGCGTGGCCTCCCACTCAGAAAGAATCCAACGAATCTCGTCTGAGTCGCCTTTGTACTCTTGGCAGAGATTCAGGAGTTCCCTTTGAACATCGATGGCCGAAACGATGGAGTCGTCTTCCAGAACCACTTGCCACTTGTAGTCTGGGTCGCGGGAGATACTGCGAAGGGCCAACAGAGGATCTGCGATCCTCATGGTTCCTTCGAGCTTGCCTTCTTCCAGCAACCGCAGCACCAAAGAGGTCGTGCCGACCTTGAGGGCATAGGCATACTCCATCTGATTGCTCTCGCCAAACAAAACATGAAGCCTGTGCATTCCTTCGTGGGCATAGAAGTGTTCCCACTTCGGATTGATAAGGGCACGGTTGAATCGGACCCGGCTCGCCAGAGTTCTGACAATGTGATCGGCTCTTTGACTCAGCTGGAACTCGACTTCTTCATCCGGGAAAACATTGTAGACTTGGCTGACCCAGATATAGTCCACCGGATTCTCCATCATGTCTTCGTAGTTGGGACGGCCCCCTGCGCTCAGGAAGTGTCCTCCTACTCTGCCCACTCCAGCATAGATTTGGCGGGTGACCAAGAAGGAGTAAAGGGCTTCCACTTGGCGGTTGAAGAAATCGTCTGACATCGCGACCAGGTAGTTCTCGTGGCAGCCGAATGTGTGGCCGCCAAAATGGTCGACGGAGTTGTTATAGACTGATACTTTGTCCGACATCCCGAGCTCACGGATGGCTCTCACGATCACTCTTTGACCAGCTCGATCATTGGCAACGAGATCGGCCAAAGTCCGGCATTCAGCCGTCGCGTATTCAAGGTGCGAGCCGACCGCATCAATGTACAGCCTTCCCCCATTGGTTAGAAAACCGCCACTTTCCGCCGGTTCAAAAACCTCATCTCTCGCGTGGAGGTCGACGACACCAAGCTTAAAATCGTAAAATACAGTGTCTTTGATGAGTTCGACGATTTGTTCTGGTCTGAGGTCATCATCGTCCACCAAACAGCCAAATTCAGTTTCTATGCCAAAAATCCTCTCTCCCGGCCTCCGAGTCATCACGCTTATTCTACGTCCCGTTCGTCTGAAACCTTTGGTGCAACCATGAAAGAAGACCTGAACGAGCGCAAAGCAAGAATTCTGCAGGCGGTCGTCATTGAATATGTCATTGGCACAGAACCAATCGCCAGCGACCTCATCGCCTCCAAATACGACCTGGGAGTAAGGAGTGCGACGATCCGGAACGAGATGGCGGAAATCACGGATCTCGGTTTTTTAGAGCAACCCCATACAAGTGCGGGAAGGATCCCGAGCGACCAAGGCTATCGCTACTTTGTGAACTACCTGATTGGGCCGCGAGAAGTCCCGGGAAGCGATCAGGCTAAGCTCAAAGACTCTACGTCTGGCGAAGAAACGATGAAGGAGCTGGTGGGGGAGACGATCAAGACATTGAGCCGCATGACAAGGCTTCTCAGCGCAGCCGTCACCATTCGTAACCAAGAAGTAGAGGTGAGGAATGTGGTGGTAACGGCCCTAGGCCCAGAGCGAGCCTTGCTGGTGGCAGTTCTGCAAAACGGCCTCGTCGAGAATCGGATCATCGACTGCCCGAAAGAGCTGTCTCTCAGCGACATCGGCCGCGCAAACGAAATCCTTGCCCAAACCACGGCTGGCACGTCCTTGAACGTACTCAGCAAACTCAAATTGCCTTCTACCGGTAAAGTCCCTCTGGATCGCCTTCTTCGCTCCATCCAGACTTCGATCAGATCCCTCGCCTCGGATCTCACCAGGGGACACTTGATCATGGAAGGTGAAGAGTATATCCTGGCCCAACCAGAGTTCCTCAGATCACCAGAGAGCCGCGAGGCCCTTCTCCATTCCATGGAGTCAGACGAAACCCTGGTTCATGCGATTGAATCTTCCGAGGCAGGGGAGATCACGATCGGCAGAGAAAACGAGCACCCTTTAGAAAATCTCACCGTGCTCCGCAGGACATTTACCGTTGGGGGCCAGGACGCTGGCACCCTCGCCATCATCGGCCCAACCCGAATGAACTACGATCGCAACTTGGCCCTGCTTGAATTCACGGCTGTCGCCGTTAGCCAAACCCTCACAAAACTCCTTACCTAACCCGAAAGAGATCGTCGCTCAGACCTGTATTCACCTTGATGTCAATATAGTTGGTGCTACCTGCCGCTCGGTTCTCAGAGTTGTTGACCGTGATTTTGGTTGGCATCCAAATAGAGCCGAATTGCTTGAAGTCACTATAAAGGAAGATCGCCCGAAGTTGCCCTTCCTGCCCGTACCACTCGCGGCGGATCATGACTTTCTTTTCTGGGTCAACAAAGACTCGATGTCGGGAAGTATCGTCTAGCGAAGGGATGTAGGTTAGGTCGAAGACTGCCGCCCCAGTTGCGCGATCATTCCGGACGAACTTCGCGACGAAAAAGTTGTTAAACATGCTCGGCAGGAGCAGCCCAAAGTCGTTCCCTGTTTGGCGCTTTCCCGGAGCCTTTGCCAGGTTTTCCCTCTGATTGATGTTGCTCTTGGGGATGCGCACCAGTCGAGTTGGCCCGTTCAGAATGAAGAAGATGTCTTGCCCCTCCACCCTGGCTTCCAGTCGAAGCATCATGGGCTCTTTCAGAAAAACTCTTGTTCGGTCGAATCGGTAGGACTGCTGAAAGTCGTCGCTAATCTTCGCCAGTTCTCTTTGATTTGCTGACTGACGAACCGCCACAAAACTCGCATCGCGGAAGCCAGTTTGTACGTACTGTCCAATGGAAGGCGTTTGACTGATTGTCGCAAGGGCAAGAACTGCCGAAAGGGTACTCATGAATCCAACCTCAGTCCATAGAGACGCCGGATTCACCCTTTCGATACACCCTTTAGGCCAAAAGCTGTCAGCAGAGGTATCTTGGAACAGAGTGAGAGACAGTGCCTAGCGAGACCCATGCCATTTAAGACCCCTCTCGATCTGTTCCTGGCCAGGATGGAGGCCAAAGACAAACGACGACTTCTTCGGCCGATTCAGCCAAAGGAGATCGTGGATATGTCGTTTCGGATCTACCAAAACTTGGCGATCCCGATTCTTCGCCAGACGGCTCTCCCAATGGTTTTCTGCTACGCGGCTCTCGCCTTCTTCTTCTCTTTCGTCCTTCCCGGAATCCTGACCACAAACCAACCAAACAACACGACTGCTCAGGTAGTCGAGGTTATCATTATGGTCGGGGTTGCCCTCTTCGTAGCCTTGCCTCTCCTCGTGTATGGCCTCGGTTCATCAATTGCCCTCACAACCCAACTCGCGAGCCGCTACATCATGGGTGAGATTTTCAGTGGCGAACCAGCCATCAGCCACACCCACGAGATCGGTTTTAAGACGCTCCCGCTCTTGGGTCGAATGTTTTTTCAGACCTGTGGCCTCCTCCTGGTGAGTGCCCTCCTCCTCTTCGCGAGCGGAGCAGTCAACAATATGGCTGGACAAGAGCTCGCTGTAGCGGCAGCAGTGGCTTTGCTTGCCATCGTGGGGGTTGTGGTGGGGCTCATCGCCATCCCCTTTGTCTTAAGCAAGCTCTGCTTAGCCCCGAGCGTCTTGGCTAACGAAGGGGTTTCGGCAAAGGAAGCGGTAAAGCGGAGCACCTTCCTCATGAAGAGCCACCCCTGGCAACCTGCTCCAGGTTCCACCGTGATTAACTCTTGGTTTGTCTGTCTCCTTGTCTTTTTGATTCTGTGGGGTGCCCTGTCTGCCATTTTCGGAATTGTGGCTGCCCTTCCAACGGTCGCAGAATTTCTGACCAGGGCTCCCGCCTCGAGCGGGATTCTGGGGTTGGTTCAAGGACTCCCTGTTTATCTGGCCCTCTGGCTCACGACTCCTCTCTACTGCTGCAGCATGTCGATCCTGTACTTTGACCGGAGGGTTCGACTCGAGGCATTCGACATTTCGGTCTTGAGAAAGGATGTGCTTGATGCAAAACGTCGTTAGACTCCTTGTCCTCTGGATTTGCCTCGTTGCCACCTCTCTTGTCTTCGGGCAAAACTGGAGCGGAATTCGGGCAGAGGTCACAGCAGCCAAGTCACTGGAAGAGCTGCGACAAGTGGAAATTCGCCACAAAAGAGCTTTTGCGAAGCTCCCACCGGAACTCGATCAGGAACTCACTCCTCGCAGGCAGGCGATTTTGCTCTATGTCATGAGCCGAGAGAGCCTAGACAAAGCGATTCCCGCCGAAGGAAACGTAGGGGATGCAAAAGCCAAAATTGCTGAAATTAAGCGGGCCGCTCCCTATTACGATCCAGGCGTCGGAGAAGGACGCAACTGGCTGGGCTCCTCCCTCGGAACTCTGAGCGAAGCTTTTCAGCGCTTTTTTGAGCAGTTTGCCTTCCGGCCTCCTAACCCGAACTTTGGACTTCCCCAGGTGAACCTCCAATGGGTCATCCCTCTCATGTGGGGAGTTTTGGGACTTGCCCTTTTGGCTTTCCTGATTTGGCTTGCCCGCAAGTTCAATTGGGCTGGCCTAAAGAAGAAATCAAAAGGAGGAGGGATTTTGGGTGAAGACGAAGAAGAACTGGCAGCGGACGAGTGGCTGGCCCGTGCGGATCAACTGGAGCGCGAAGGCAACTTCCGCGCCGCAGTCAGATGCCTCTACCTGGCATGCCTTATGAGGTTTTCCGACGCTGGGGTCGCAGCCTTCATCCGCTCCGAAACCAACTGGGAACACCTCTACCGCATCAGAGGAAGCACAACTCTTCCCGAAGGAATCGATTTTCGAACCTCCACCACTAAGTTCGACCTTATCTGGTACGGGGAAAGGTCGAATGGTCAAGCTGACGTCGCAGAGTTCCGCGAGATCTACAAGAACATTTGCATGAGACTCGGTCTCGGGGTGGCGGCATGAAGTGGGTGACGGTCCCGAGGGTTCTCACGACCCTGGTTCTGCTCCTCGTTGTCAGCTCGATTCTTTTCTTCATCACTAAAGAGCCGAGGGCCACGAACCCAAGCATCAACAACCAACGGCCAAGTGGCCTCGCTGCCTTCGCGGAACTCCTTCGGGCGGATGGCTATCCAGTTGTTCTCGATCGCTCTGGTGATCCGAACCCTCGCACCGATGAACTGATCATCAGAGTTCAATTGCGCCAAGAAGGCATCTTCGGCCAAGTCAATGCCCCCCGCCCTCCCCCTGTTTCGTTCGATCGCTCTTTAAACCTCTTTCAACAAGGAGGGGGCAAGATCCTAGATATCTGGCTGAATCCAGACTTTGAGGAGATCACATCAATGGCGCGAGCCAAAGAGTTTAGCGACAAGAAGGGCAACAAGCTCATGCTGACCACTTCGCAAAGTGTCTTCGAACGTAGCTTGGGGACTGGTGGTTATCCCCTCGCCTTCAACAGAGACTCGGGGGCCCTCGCCACAGCAGATATCACTCTCACAACCGCAACCTACAGCTTCTGGGACGGAACCCTCTTCACAAACCGCTTCATCGGTCAGCAGCAAAATGCTCAGTTCATCCTCGACTCCATACGCACCATCCATCCAAAAGGGGCGACTGTGAGATTTGTTGAGGCTGCCTTTGGCCAAAGTGACGAAAAGGGGCTCATCGGCACCTTGGGGCCTTGGGCAGTCGCTCTGCAATGGCAAGTCATTTTGCTTGTTGGCCTCATTATCTACACCCTCAGCATCAGCTTTGGTAAAGCAAGAGATGTCATTCTCAAAGCTCGAGGAACCAGAGAACTTTTTGACGCGATGGGCGATATCATGCTCCGCGCCAATCAAGACCAGTTCTCGTTGAAGGCCTTGATCGACGCAAGCTACGAGCGGGTTCGACTCGCGACCGGAGCTCCCCTCGGAACGAAACCTCCTGACCTTTTGAAGAGAAAACCAGACTCTCTCATAAAGGCCTTCCACGAAGCAGAGACGGCCTGGCGAGACGAAACGACTAAACCTGCCGAATGCGTGGCAGTCGCAAAAGCCCTTGACCAAGCAGTCACCCAGTTCGAGAAAGACTCACGAGACATCAAAGCCCCACCCCAAACGGTAAAATAAGGAAATGAGGCAATCTTTGGTGGTCGGGATCACACTATTTACCTTGGCATTTATCTTTGTTCAGGCTGAGGGCCAAACCACTGGGCAAAACAGTCGGCAAAACCAAGGTGCCAAGTCTGCCTCTCAAAACAATGATTCCGTCGAGCAGGAAAAGCGGGAGCTGGCAAGGCTGAAGGCAAACTACGAACGCACTAAGCGAGCCTTCCAAAACAACCGGAACGGATCTGCCCAACGCAAAGCCCATATCCAGGCGACGATGGCCTATGGCACCCTCATGATGAATACAGTGACAATGAGGCCGCAAGAAAAGTATCCTGGAGCTCTTCGCCTGTTCCGTGAGGTTTTGGCCATCGACCGGAATCATGCAGGGGCAAGGAAAAACATTGAGCTAATCGAGGGGATCTATCGGAGTCTAGGGCGGCCTGTGCCACGATAGAGCAAGCGACTTGAACAACGACGACCAAGGTCAAAAGCCGACTGAGCTTTGGGGGCCAGACCTCCGGAAATTTACTGGGAGAGTGGCAATTGCTCTTGCCCTTCTCGCTCTGTTCCCGACTCTCCTCGCCCTCCTCACCAGTCCTCCCGCTTTTACCCTTGGCCACCAGCTGAATGTAGACGACCACATGGTCTATGCGGCATGGATGAAACAAGCTGCCGAAGGCAAGTTCCTCTTCAACAATCGCTTTGCCACCGAACCCCAGCCGGGACTGACGATCCACCTCTATTTCCTGGTTCTGGGCTGGATTTCTGTCGTCATCGGCCAGCTCTGGACCACCACCTTGGCACGAGTTGGCTTTTCGATCCTCTTTGTCTGGATGCTGGCCAAATTCCTCAGCCGCTTTGACCTCTCTCCTTTGGCAATCCGACTCGGGATCATCATCGCCACGACCGGAGCTGGCTTCGGCTACCTTTACTGGCAACCCTTCGGCAAGGAGTTCGTGAATAAGACGAGCTTCGGAGCGAGTCTTTTCGGAGGCTGGATCCCTATCGATGTCTGGCAACCAGAAGCATTTGTCTTCCCGTCAATGCTCACCAATTCCCTCTTTATGGTGAGCCTTTGTCTGATCCTGTTTGTTCTCAAGTCAGTAGTCGACGCTCAGAAATCGTGGCTGGCTGTTCTTCCAGGGGCAGGAGCCATGTTTCTCCTGATGAACATCCACTCTTACGACGTCCTCCTCCTGTCCCTGATCCTGGTCGGGTTCCTTGCGGCTAGTCTTGTCAGCAAACAAGCGACAGGAGCCTGGGTTACGAGAGCGATTTGTATCGGTCTGGGGGCGATTCCCTCCGCCGCCTGGTTTCTTTTTGTACTGTCGCGAGATCCTGTCTTCCGGGAACGAGCAGAGACTCTCACCTTTTCCCCCACCTTCCAACAGCTCTTTGGCGGGATCCTTCCCCTGGCGATTCTGGCTGGGTTCGCCTTTTTCTCTGGCCTTCCTCGCCTCGACGAAGATCCCAAAACCAGACAAAGGATGCTAGTCGGGGGCGGCGGAGCCCTTCTCCTGATTCTTTCTCTCTTTTTCGGTTCCAGCGGGGCAGATCCTGGCAAGTACTTCCTCTCCGCTTCTGCTTTCGTCGGTGTCCTTCTTCTCGCCTGCGGATCAGTGGCTCTCATGGCCAAGAAAGACCTGCTCTGGAATCTTCTCTGGGCCTGGGCGATGATTGGCCTCGTGGCACCCTACTTCCCAGGGTTGTTTCAACGAAAACTTGCCATGGCTCTGGCTATTCCCTGGGCAATCCTCGCTGCGATTGGCCTTGCTAGCCTCATCCAACAAAGAGTCAAGACCTCGCAACATCTGGCCGCCTCAGTCGCTGCGATTTTGCTTGGCTTGACCTCCATCTTTTGGCTCCAGAGGGAGATCCTTCTCATCCGGAACAACGTGAGCTCCACGACGGTTCATGCGATCACCTACTCCCAAGAAGTCCGGCAGCTCTTGGACAGACTGGATCAAGAGCCAGGAAGAGTCGTGGTTCTTGCCCCCCCTGGCGTTCCGCAACCCCAAGAGGGGAATCTTGGCTTCACGACTCCCCTCGTCCCTGATCTGAATCCTGTGATCTCTGGCTTAGTCGGTGCCTACACCTATGCTGGCCACTGGAGCGAAACCCCGAACTACAACCGAAAGCGGAATGAGGTCTCTCAGTTCTTCCTTGGCTCAGACGGAAGAGGTGACGGCGAGTTACTGAGAAAAAGTCGCGCAACCCACATCGTCGGTTGGGTTCCTGGGCTCGGGTTACGGGATCACTCAAACCTGGGAGAGGTCATCTACCAAGGCCAGCAGTGGGTTTTGATCCGCATTCGCCGCTGAGCAATCGCCTTAAAAACTAACGAAGCTCTACAAGCGAGCGACCTCAACCTTGATCGTGGCGTAACCATCCAGCTGGAAGTGCTCCAGGCGAATCGAGTGGTCACCAGTCAGCTGCAGTTCGGCCGTGTCCAGCGTCGGGCCATGGTAAGTCCAGTTCTCAATCACCTTTTTGCCGTCGATGAAAACACGAACTCCGTCGTCGCTGGTCACGTTTAGCCGGTACTTGCCTGGCCTCACGCGAAATGTCCCCTCACCGACAGTGGCAAAGCCAACGTTATTCACCCCTGATCGGGCAAAACCCATCCCTGCCAAGCTCAGATCCCTGGTACGAAACTGATGTGCCGCCGTTCGCTGGGTAACGGCCGCAAAGTTTGTTCCTTCCCGCGGATCCTCCTTGGCCAGGTCGAAGTTCCAGAACCGGATCGTCCAGTCGATCGGCACAAAGAAACGGTTGTA